>NZ_JBKQXT010000001.1:0-487671 GCF_048545055.1 Gardnerella lacydonensis | reverse complement strand
CAGCACTATTACTGTCCCTAGCAAAAACAGCACTGCTAATTACCCTCAACAGTCAACTCACAAAACCAGCATCACCAGAATCCACTGCGAAAAAAGGAAATTAAGCAAAACAGTAAAAACCAGTAATGCAATCCTGTAAGAAAACTTGTGACAGAAATCAAAGAAAACTACCACAGTTGAGAGCAAAATCATAGAAATGAGCGCACTGAAAAATACGCAGCACGCTCACCGATAACACTTAACGTGCTTTTAGTTTAGTGACGCATCTTGCGAACAGCAGCACCCATACCAGCAAGCATAGAAGCAGCCAAAGCAGTCAAAGCAACACCAACACCAGCATTACCAAGCTTCTCGCCAGCCTTACCCGTACCATGGCCACCCTTGGCGCCCATACCAGCAAGCTCACCCTTAGCAGCACCAGCAGCGGCACCAGCCTTACCAGCAGCAGCAGCGGCAGCACCGTTTGCAGCAGCTGGAGCATTCTTACCAGCCTCAGCCTTAGCCTTAGCCTCAGCAGTCTGAACAGCCTTCTGAGCAGCAGCACCAAACTTACCACTCAAAGCATCATCATAAATCTTCTTAGCCTCAGAAAGCTCTGGGAAAGCATCAGAAGCTGGATCTACAAGCGTGATCTTTGGAAGAAGATCAGGATTCACATCCAACTCAACAGCATGATTATAAGCAGCCTTGTAAGCCTCAACAGCCTTATTATAAGCACCCTGAGCCTTATCATTAGCTTCCTGAGCTTCTCCGTAAGCTTTGCTCTTGGCAGCAAGAACAATATCATTAACTCGCTTCACATGAGCCACAGCACGATTGTAAGCAGTCACAAGACGCTCAAGCTTTGCATCATCCTTAACACCAGAAGCCTTGAAATCTTCCACAGCAGCCAAAGCAGCATCCAACTTAGCCTGAGCTTCCGCAAGCTCAGCCTTAGCAGCCTTCAACTTCTTAGCAGCATCAACAAAAGCTTCATGAGTATGAGCGAAATCATTCTCAGCCTGATCAACCTTCTGCTTAGCAGTATAAACATCAGCAATAGCCTTCTTCTGCTTCTCCGCCAAAGTTGGCTCTACTGGATCTGGAACAGCATTTGCTTCAGCAGCCTTAGCAGCAAGATACTTATTCAAAAGATCCTGAACCTCAGCAGCCTTAGCATTCTTAGCCTTAGTTTCTGTAACATTAGCATTGAAAGCCTTAACATATGCATCAACCTTGTTATACGCCTCGTATGAAACAACACCTGGGTCAGTGGTTTTCTTAAGAGAAATTAAACCAGTCTTAGCATCAGGAGTTAAATTAATGTAAGTGTTAAGTACAGGAGCAAGATCTGCTGGCTTAGGGGTTACAGTCATACCGTCATAAACAGCCTTAGCCTTAGTGTAAGCTTCGTAAGCTGCAGCAGTCTTAGCCTTAGCAACACTCACGTAAACTACTGGAGTCTCTTCAGCCATTGCTGGGGTTGCCATTGCGAAGCCGGCAAGCAAAGTTGCGCCAGCAGCGAAAGCGGCGATAGCCTTCTTATTCATCATTTTAATTTCCTTTCTTCTTCTCCTCCACGTAAAACACGCGAAGAGAAAACATTAAAAATCCAACAACATTTCCGAAACATTGTGGATAACCACCATCTAGAGCATCTAGCTAGCAGCTGTTATTAACATACCCCCCCCCCGTTTAAAAAAGTCAAGAGGCAACCACACAAAACAAACAGAAAAAAATAATGTTACACACAAACTAATCCACAATAAAAACTATTTTCACCATAATATTTGTGGATTAACACTAATAAAACCGTAAAAACACATTGTTTCAAGGTTTTTAAAGAATTTTCCCAGACTTTTCTCAGGAAACTACTCAAACAAGAACACTAACACCATAAAACCATTGAAAAATCAACATTCCACACAACCCACACACGCAACACGCCGACACCACACCGACATCAAACCAACACCACGCTACAATACAATCGCACACACCTAGATTCACACATGCTTCTAAAAATTTGCTGTAAAAGTACAAATTCTCGAGCAAGTGTTGTATACTAAAATCACAAAAGATAACATATATGAGCAAAAATGAACACAGAACTGATGGAAAATGTGCGTATCACAATCTGTATGTTTTTCAATCTTTCTATTTCAGCTTTTGCTTTATATGATGATTTTTTGCCTTATATATAGCGACCTTATACAACAAGTTCGTATAACAAATCTTATGCAATACTTTTGCGTAAAACATGCAAGAAAGGCTTCAAAATGACAGTCCTTGTAACAGGTGGATGCGGGTACATTGGCGCACACGTTGTTCACGCACTACATCAAGCCAAGCAAAACGTCGTCGTAGTGGATGACCTTAGCTATGGCAAACCAACTCGCATCGAAGGCGCGCGACTTTATGGAATGGATATATCTTCTCCAGACGCTGGTGCGCGACTTGCACAAATCATGAAGGATGAAAATGTTGACTCCGTTATTCACTTTGCAGCGCGCAAGCAGGTCGGGGAATCTGTAGAAAAGCCTCTTTGGTACTATCAGCAGAATATAAACGGTATGCTTAATGTTTTAGAAGCTATGCGACAAAGTGGAGCAAAAAAACTCGTGTTCTCGTCTAGTGCTGCAACATACGGCGAGCCTCCTGTAGAGGTTGTTCCAGAAGACGTTGTGCCAATGCTTCCAATTAACCCATATGGTCAAACAAAGCTCTTCGGCGAATGGATGGCACGAGCATGTGAAAAACCATACGGCATTCGCTTCTGCGCCCTACGCTACTTTAACGTTGCAGGCTGCGGACCTGTTGAGTTAGAAGATCCAGCTATACTGAACCTTATTCCTATGCTTCTTGAACGTTTACAGAAAGGCAAAGCGCCTGCAATTTTTGGCAGCGACTACCCTACTCCAGACGGCACTTGCATTCGCGACTACATTCATGTTTCCGATCTTGCAGATGCACACATTGCTGCATTATCGTACTTGGATCGCGACGAGCGCAAGTACGATGCGTTTAACGTTGGTACTGGAAAGGGCACATCAGTGCGCCAGATTGTTGAAGAGATTCGCAAAGTTACGAAATTGCCATTTAAAGAGGCAATTCTAGATCGTAGAGCTGGCGACCCACCTCAGCTAATTGGCAGCCCGAAGCGAATCAACGAAGAAATGGGATGGCATGCAAAATACAACGTGCAAGACATAGTTGAATCTGCATGGAAAGCTTGGCAAGCAAATCCAGAACATCATATTGACGTTGATACTTGGAAGCAGCAAGACTAAAACAAGATACATAAAAAACAAAAACGCATAAACAAAATAGCTCCTTCGTAAAATCACAACATATGAATCTAAATCGCAACATATGTTTATAAACGAAGGAGCTATTTACATTATTATTTATAATTATTTAAATTTGCATTATTGCCAACTAGCCAGTAATTAACAAAGTTCGCTTCGCATAACAGCTACACTTTCTCCAAGCAATGACGCATCTTGTTTTAATGCTGGGAATCGCACTCTTACAGCCCCAAATAGCTTGCTATCAATCCTGCTGTTAATTGCAAACTGCATATTAGCAATAAAAGTATCGTTAATAATACTGCTATCACCATTTACTACCACATCTTCAATACCATTCATAGCTATAGGAATGGCTAATATCTTACCTAAAGAAGTTCCAGCCTGAGTAATAATCCTATCTTTTTCCGATGGAGCATCCGCAATACGCTGTTGCAAACGCGGAATCGATATAAGCGTTTCCAAGCATCCTCGTTTACCACAACGACATAAAAGACCATCTTCATCAACAACAACATGTCCAATTTCGCCTGCAGTAAATTTTCCGCCGTCAACAATCTTATTGGAAATCAGCGTTCCTGCACCAACACCACGAGCGATTTGTATGTATATTAAATTACTCGATCCATTAGCGAGTTGTTTTTCTCCCAAGGCTGCAGCATTAGCATTATTATCAACACGAACTGGAACATTAAATATTTTTCGCAAATCATCCGCCAGTGTAACATTTTTCCAACCTAGATGAGGTGCTGACAGAATTTTCCCTTCATCGTCAATAACTCCAGGAGATGAGATACCAATTCCCAATAGTGGTGCCGTAGTCTTTTTACGCAAATCAACGATTAAAGACACAATATCATCTACAGAAAGCTTGTCATCTAAACGAATCGGAGTTTGGATACGCTCTATAACCTTTCCAACAAGATTTGTTATAGCTCCAACAATCGTATTCTCTCCAGCAATGTCAACAACTATTATTTGCCTAGAATTCTCGCATAAATGCAATAAAACTGCAGGCTTACCAGGGCACGTTGCAGACTTTGTTTTGCCTTCTTTTACAAGACCGTCGGAAATCAAGGATTCTACCACTGCGGATGCAGACGATTTAGATATACCAGTTAATTTTGCCACATCAGATCTCGAAAGAATATAATTTGAGTAAAGAAGATTTAAAACATTACAACGATTCTTCTTACGAATATCTTCTGGCGTAAATGAGATCAATCTATTACGCGAATCATCAGAGTCTTTCATTCTTTGTTTCTCCTAAGATTCCCACACTAGGTAATTATTTATTTTCATCATTTTATTGCGCCTTGCATAGAACCAAACGTAAGACCATGTTGAATAATCAAGAAGAAAACAATCACTGGCACAGAGAAAATCAGAGATGCAGCCATCTGAGCACCAACATCAACTCCTGAAGGTGTAGCAAATGACGCCAACCATACAGGAAGAGTGTATTTTTCTTGAGTTTTCATAAAAGTATACGCGATTAAATAATCATTCCATGCGTGAATACAAGCAAATACTGATGTTGCGATAATCCCTGGAGCTGCAAGGGGAAATGTAATCCTCCACAAAATTTGCCATTCACTAGCACCTTCAACACGAGCTGATTCAAAAATAGACATTGGCATAGCTAAGAAAAATCCTCGCAAATTCCAAATTGCCACTGGAAGCACAGCAGTAACATAAGCTAAAACTAAACCAACGTAAGTATCAAGCATTCCAAAACGATTGAAAACAATGAATTGTGGTATAAGAATTGCTGTTGCTGGAATCATTTGCACAACAATCACAGCAGCCATAATAAGCTTTCTACCAGCAAACGCATGCATAGTTAAAGCAGCACAAGCCAAAAACGCTACAATAACCGCAATAACTACACTCAACACTGTTACCAACAGACTATTGCAAGCATATGAAAGCATTGAATCAGAAGAAAAAGCATCATGCATATGTTCAAACGACCAGTGACTCGGTAACAAAGTTGGCTTGGATTGTAGAACTTCGTTTCGAGGTGAAAATGCCGTAACACACATCCAATACACGGGGAAAATCCATACAATAATAAACACAAAAGCAAGCAACGTGTTAATAATTTTATTCAATGCAACACGTCTACGAAGCAAATCCAATAAGGTAACTATCTTCATAGCTCATCACCATTCTTTAGAAGTCGTCTAATGTAGTAAACCGTGGCAAAAAAGAGTATCAGAGTAGTTACCACGCTTATTGCAGAGCCTTGTCCAATAGAAAAATTAATAAATGCTTTCTTATATGTAAAAACTCCAACGGTTGCAGTAGATTCACGAGGACCACCCTGAGTAAGTAACCATATTTGATTAAATACGTTGAAATCCCATATGCAAGAAAGTATGGTTATAGCCGTTAATTGTGGAGCCAACATAGGTACTGTAATTTGCCAATATATACGCGTTTTTGAAGCTCCGTCAACTGCCGCAGCCTCAGCATATTCAGGAGCAATCTGCTTTTGTGCAGCATATAAGGTAATAGCAATATATGGAACAGCCTGCCATACGATTATTAATCCAATACAGCAAAAAGCTAAATTCGTGTTACTAGTCCACGAAAGATTGCGAATATTGCCAAAAATTTTTAACTGAGTTAACAGCCAACCTACTACTCCATAACCAGGTTGAAACATCCATTTAAACACTAATGCAGCAGCAACATTAGGCATTGCCCATGCAGCTACAAGAACAATAGACATAATCACCCTTACTACTGCAGATTGTTTAAACATGGTTTGCGCAACCCACATCCCTATGAGCACGCTAGTAATAACGAGAAATGCAGCAAAAGTAATTGTGATTCCTAGAGAATAGTAGAATCCTTTGTCTGCAAAAAGAGTTAAATATTGCTGAATACCAACGAACTCGAATTCTCCAGTGAACAACGATCTAGCATTAAAATTGCTAAGAGATGCTACAACAAGCATAAGTAGAGGCAAAATAACCAACACTATAAGTAATATGCAAGCTGGAAGTAGCATTAGAGCTGGAACTATTTTACTAGCACTTTTACTAGCAGATTTACTAGCAGATTTACTACTATAATTTTTGCTGACTTTTAGGAGCCTCATAAGTCACCACCAACCTGATTATGAGAGAAAATCTCTTGTGCATGGTCATGGAATACGCGTGCTGCTTGCAAAACAGATTTTGCAGACATAGCAGATGAAGCGAATAATTCTTTGAGAGAACCATCTGCTTCGATAGTTGACCATCCAGGAGCTGCAGGAGTTGATTGAGATACTCTAGCTGTTTCGAAGAATCCTTTTTGCACCTCGTCTAAATCGCGAGAATGTAAATATTCATCCAACAAGTCAATACTATTAGGAAGCCAACCATCGTGTTCCACTATCCACTTACGCTGAATTAAAGGGCTTGCAGCAATGCGTATCCATTTTAATGCCAACGCAACGTTGCTACTTCTAGACGGTATTGCCCAGTCTGAACCAGCAAGAACAGAAGGTTGTATACCCTTACCATTTACGCTTGGCATTGGAAATGTGGCAAAATCTTTTCTAGAAAGAGATGGATTAATTGAGATTGCCTTTGTAACAGCTGCACTATTTGTCAATACTGCTGAAGCTTTTTGTTGAGCTAGTATTTGCGCTTGATCAGGATTATTTATTTCAGCAGATCTTGATGCTTCTGTTGAGAACGCGTTTTGAAAATCTGCCCATTTTTTAAGTCCTTGTAAGGTTTTCTTACTTATTGCAGACGAATGCCATTGCATTCCATTGAATGAAGCTAAGCTTCCACCACAATCCCAAACAAATTGCATTCCAGCAAACCAATTCTGTCCTGGAAGATACATTGCACTAAAATCCGCTTCATTTTTGTGAGCTTGTTTTATTGTGTTAAGTGCAGAAATCAGCTGAGTAAAAGTTGTTGGCTGATTTGTTATTCCAGCTGAAGACCATATGCGTTTGTTGTAAATAACAACTCTAGATGCTGCAAATGCTGGGACAGCATACAGCTTATCTTTATAAATAGCTGGCTCTCGTAATCCTTTAAGCCAACGTTTACCTTGTGAAAGCATTTTTTCGTGTTCTGTTATATCTAGTAATCCTCCACTTGCTGCAAAATCCGCTATTTTTGTATTACCAATATCAACAACATCTGGCGGACGAGATGTAGATAATGCAGTTGTAAGTTTTGTAGAAATACCATCCCAGGGCTGAACTTGTACATGTACTCGCACGCCTGTTTGTGCTTCAAACTGTTTGTTGATTGCGTTAAGTGTTTCTTTTGTAAAATCGTCTTGCATAACCCACACTGTTATGCCATTTTTGGATGAGGATTGGGAAGATACGCTGCTTGTTGGCGCTCCTATAGAGCATCCACTAAGCATTATTGCCATTGCTAGCGTAATAACCGCATAAGCAGTACACTTTCCGTATATTCGTCTCATGCGCGCTCCTTGAAAACATATTTGGCTTCGCACCATTGCTTAAGCCGTATTACTATTCTACACCTTCATAAGTACGATTTCCGCACTTATTAAATTTTGTAAAATACATGCAAAAAATGAATCAAATAGCTTATAAAACAAAGAGCGACACGCTCATAACCGTTGGAATTAAAACGATTCGACGACAAAGTTTGATTTTTGATAATTTAAATGCGATGATAGATATACTTTATTTTTTAACCAATAATTAGAAAGTAAAGCGAACTAAATATGTTCAGTGAAGAACCCTATACATAACATAAGCCAAACAAAAAGTTCATTGATGAACAACAAACAAAGGATAAAAATGGCTAGAAATACAATGATGGATTTTTTGTCCAATAAACTTGCGCCGTTTGGCGAAAAAGTCGCAGCACAACGGCATTTGAAAGCATTGCGTGAAGGCGTGCTTATGGCAATGCCTCTTGTACTTATTGGTTCCATTTTCACATTAATTGGAAGCTTCCCTATTGAAGCGTGGACCAAATGGCTTCACACACACGGCGAATTAGATGCTTTACTTAGCACTATGGCAAACAATTCCTTTGGATTAATCGGTCTAGCAACCGCATTTGGAATTTCATACAGACTTGCAGAATCATACAAAACAGACGGACCTTCTGCAGGAGTTCTTGCAATCGGCGCATTCCTTCTCGTAACTCCACCAATCGCAAGCAAAGAAGGCGCAAACGGCATTCCTTACGGACTTATTGGCGGAAAAGGTTTATTTACAGCAATTGTTATAGCCTTCATAACCGCAGAAATATATCGCCAGTTTATTCAACGTAAATTCACAATTAAAATGCCAAAAAGCGTTCCAGAAGCTGTTGGACATTCGTTTGCAGCACTCGTGCCAGGAACAGTAATAATTGTTCTATTTGCAATAGTAACAAAAGTTTTGCAAGTCACAGGAATTGGCAGCCTCAATAATCTTCTCGCTATTATAGTTGGAACTCCATTAGCTCTTATTGGTGCAACACTTCCAGGAACATTCGTTGCCGTACTCCTCAACTCCGTATTCTGGTTCTGCGGCGTAAACGGCGGTCAAGTTGTTGGTTCTGTTATGAACCCAATCTGGCTTCAGCAAGCCGACGCCAATCGTATTGCTTTGCAAGCTGGTCACGCGCTTCCTAACATCATCACTGCACCGTTCATGGATTTGTTCGTGTACATGGGTGGCGGCGGAGCAACAATCGGTCTTGCGCTCTGCCTTCTCTTCTTCTCAAGGAGCCGCGAATACAAAACATTGGGTCGCATTTCAGGCATACCAGCATTGTTCAACATCAACACTGCTATCCTCTTCAGCTTCCCAACTGTTCTCAATCCTATTATGATCTTCCCATTCATCTTTACGCCTATCATCAATGCTGTAGTAACATACGGCGCTATGGCAACAGGATTAGTTCCTTACACCACTGGTGTCGCACTACCATGGACGACTCCACCAATTATCGGCGGATTCCTTGCTACAGGAAGCTGGCAAGGTGCTGTATTACAAGCACTGCTTGTAGTACTATCCTTTATAATCTACTTCCCATTCTTCAAGGCAGCAGACGCAGCTCATTCTAAGGCTGAAAAGGATTTAATGGATAGCAAGAACAGCGCTACTTCTAAGGAGGATTAATTAACATGTTGTCTAAGACACTATATGTTCAAGCTAATCCTAATACTGGTGAATTTATTTACAATGAGATGGAACGCCTCTGCAAAAGAATGTTTGGCATGGAAATAACGCCTGCAAGCACACTAGAAGAGGCAGATTTCAAGCTTTTATCCGACGAGCAGAAGCAACGTGCGAATCTAAAAGATGCTTTTAGCTTGAAAGTAACTAGCGCAAAAATCTCAATTCACACTAATACAGATGTAGCACTATTAATTGCCGTTTACAGGTTTGCTTACGAGTTTGGAGCAAGATTCCTAAGACCAGGCAGAAGCAACGAAATACTACCTTCTCTTAGCGAAGAAGACTTTGAAAAGGCAAATATTCAACTTGATGAAACGGCAAGTTTTGCTCATAGAGGTGTATGCATCGAAGGAGCCGACAAGATTGAAAACATAGTCGATTTCATTGATTGGCTTCCTAAAATTGGTATGAATAGCTTCTTTATACAATTTGAAAACCCTTACCCATTCCTCAAACGTTGGTATGAGCACGAGTTTAATCCGTATCAAGAGAAAGAGCCATTCAGCATTGATATTGCGCAACAAATGAGTGATTCTGTTGATGAAGCAATGCAAAAGCGCGGTGTTGTTCAGCATAGAGTTGGACACGGTTGGACTGGTGAAGTTCTAGGCTACTCCTCAAAATACGGCTGGGAGTCAGGCGTCAGTCTTCCAGAAGACAAGAAGCCACTAGTAGCCGAAATTGCAGGGAAACGAGAACTGTTTAACGGCGCTCCAATATTAACGAGTTTGGATTTTGCAAATCCAGAAGTAACTAAGCAACTTGTTGATATTGTTGTATCGTATGCTCAAGAACATTCAGACGTAGATTATCTGCACGTATGGCTGTCTGACGCTTGTAACAATATTTGCGAATGTGAAGAATGCAAAAAGACGTTCCCTTCCGATCAGTACGTTGATTTTCTTAACGCACTTGACAAAAAACTTACGGAAAAAGGTTTGGATACTCATATTTGCTTCTTGCTTTACCACGAATTACTGTTTGCGCCAGAGCATGCGAAAATTGCGAATCCAGAACGTTTCACCATGATGTTTGCACCAATTAGTAGAACGTTTGAAAAAAGTTACGCAGACGTTGACTACCAGAATGGTATTCCACAAACTGAAGCCTATAATCGCAACAATACAGTTATGCCGAACTCGCTAGAAGAAAATCTAAGCTACCTGTTTTCTTGGAAAAAAGCCTTCCAAGGAGATGGATTTGTGTACGATTATCCACTCGGACGAGCACATTATGGCGATTTAGGATACATGGCTATAAGTTCAACTATTTACCGCGATATTGCACATCTTAGTAAGTTAGGATTAGATGGCTACATTTCCTGCCAAGAGCTTCGAGCAGGATTCCCACATAATTTCCCTAATTATGTTATGGGATCCATGCTGTGGAATAATACGCGCACTTACGATGACATAAAGCAAGAATACTTTGCATCACTGTATGGCAGTAATTGGAAAACTGCTGTAGATTGGCTGCAAACCGTTTCTTACCTTTCTTCATGCGATTATTTCAACGCCATTGGTGAAAGAATTAATCTAAAGCAAAGCGAACAGTTCAATGCCATTGCTTGCCTAGCAGACTCAATGGTAACGACTATTTCTAAACAAATAAGTAATGAAACTGGTCACGTTGCTGACGAATGGTTGCTTCTCTCTTGGCATCGTGAATACGTTAAGAAACTTTCCCAAGCATTGCGAGAAATTTCTTGCGGACACAACGAACAAGCGCAACAATATTGGTACGAATTCCTTGATTTTATTAGAAGGGAAGAAAACGATATTCAACCGAATCTTGATGTTTACAGAGTAATCGAAGTAGCTAAAAACTACGCTGGATTCAAGCTCTAATCAAAAAATAATCCAAAAGATCAATAAATTACCATTAAAAAATGCCTTTGAT
This sequence comes from Gardnerella lacydonensis, assembly GCF_048545055.1. Taxonomy (NCBI): domain Bacteria; kingdom Bacillati; phylum Actinomycetota; class Actinomycetes; order Bifidobacteriales; family Bifidobacteriaceae; genus Gardnerella; species Gardnerella lacydonensis. The sequence continues at coordinate 476,316 of NZ_JBKQXT010000001.1, read as the reverse complement.
TGTTTCTACAGGTTGAAAAACAAGTAGAAACTTTCAAAGGCACATTTTGTTTATATATTATTTGTTTATACGTTATATGCTATTTTTATACGACATATGCTATTTATGCACAATATTTATGCACAATTCTTAAGGCGATACTACAAAATTCTCTCGCCACTTGACGATGGCACAGCTGAAAGAGCGCGAGGAGCAGCAAACCCACGTTTTGCAAACTCATCAGCAATAGCCTGAGCAATCGGCTTAGCCCTATTAGTATCGACTAAAGCAATAATAGAACCGCCAAATCCGCCGCCAGTCATACGAGCGCCATAAGCGCCCTCATTGCGAGCCACATCAACAGCAGTATCGAGTTCTGGAATAGTAACCTCATAATCATCTCTTAATGAATTATGCGACTGGTTCATCAACTCTCCTGCAAGAGTAATGTCTGTTTTATGGAAAGCCTCAACAAACTCTCGAACGCGATTTATTTCCGTAACAACGTGGCGCACTCTTCTCATCATTGTTTCGCCACCAAGCTTCTGCACTCGATTAAGAGTATCTTGTAAAGTCTGCTGCGAATCCCCACTATTAGAAATAGAATCAGCAACAGCTCGCAAAGATGACACATTAAGCGCTTGAGCAGCCTCTTGGCACATCATTCGACGAGCAGCATATTGACCATCATTAAGCTGGTGAGGGGCGCAAGTATCTACAACCAGAAGTTCTAGATTATTCGCAGCTAAATCAAACGGCTGTTGGCTCACACTTTGTAATGGCGTCAAATTCTTCTTGCAATCCAACAGAAGCGCATTACCTTCAACACATCGCAACGAAGCATTTTGGTCCAAGCCTCCAGTTGAAGCTCCAGCCATTTCATTCTCTGCCATAATCGCCGCATGAATAAGCTGCACGCGCCCAACATCCGAATCCGATAACCCTAAGTCAAATGCATCACTTAAAGCGAGCGCAATAGAACATGTCATTGCTGCAGAAGAGCTTAAGCCTGATCCAAGCGGAACGCATGAAACAAACGCAGCATCAAAACCACGTACCTTTAAGTAGCCTGCTTTACGCAATGCCCACGCTACTCCAATAGCGTATGCCGCCCAACCTTTTACATCTCCAGCATGTAGATGATCAAGATCCGCTTGTTCGATTGACATAGGGTTAACGCTTGAAACTACTCTAACTTTTGTGTCTCTTCTAGGATGCAACGCAACAAAAGTGCGATGCGGAAGAGCGATAGGCAAGCATAATCCTTCGTTATAATCCGTGTGTTCACCGATAATGTTTACTCGCCCAGGGCTTGCCCACACTCCACCATTATCTTGCAAACGCATGCTGCAATATTCGCCAAAAGTCTCACTAAATAGCGATGTTGCCTGTCTGGCACCATCATTATTCTTCACTGCTTCGATAAATGATACTGGCATAATAGCACTCCTTTGTACTCACAAATCATAATAACATTTAATATTACTAATATAGTTAAGAACATTATCCTAATTAGCCTAATTAGCCCAATTATCCCAACTATCTTAACTAGTCTAAATCAACTGCACCGAGTTCATGGAATCGTTGTGCAATAAGTTCTGGCGTAGTATCTGAAACCCACGCAGCCATACCAGACTCAGATCCAGCCAAATACTTGATTTTGTTGACATCTCTGCGGAATGAGAAGAATTGCAAATTAAGACGATAATTTTCACGACGAGGGTCATGCAATGGAGCTTGATGCCATGCTGCAATATATGGAAGGTCCATTCCCAATCCATCTCCCTTATCGAAGAATGCGTTTCCACGACGCAATAATGTTGAGTACATTTGCGCCAAATCCCAACGCTCCTGATCATCAAGCTGGTCCAAAGAAAGAACATCTCTAACTGGAGCCACATGCACTTCTAGTGGCCAGCGCGCTGCTGCTGGAACATATGCCACCCAACTGTGATTTCTCATTACAATGCGCGAAGCATTATCGATCTCTGAAAGCATTAAGTCTTTCAACAAATTACTGCCAGTGCGCTCAAAATAAGCTTGAGTATGTCGCAATTCTTGCTCAAGTCTAGGCGCAATAAACGGATAAGAATAAACCTGACCATGAGGATGAGCTAAAGTAACGCCAATTTCTGCACCATGATTTTCAAATGGGAATATTTGTTCAATTCCATCAATCTGACTAATTTCAGCCGTTCTAAAAGCCCATGCCTCTATTACAGTTCGCAAACGAGATACTGGCAATTGAGCCGGTAACATATTTTCGTCTGGTCCGAAGCAAATCACTTCACAACGCCCAGCTGCAGGAGCCTGTTTCCATAGTGGATTGCCATTAAGATAATGAGGTTCACAGCTTACACCAGGAACTTGAACCATGGATGGAAAACGATTTTCAAAAACCACAACATCGTAATCAGTGTCTGGAACTTCCCCATCTTGATATGCTGAACCAGGTTTGCGAGCGGCAAGCGGATTGCCCTTAGTAAGCGCTCCAGGACCAGCAGTAATTGGTCGATTCATGCGCGCTGTAGACATAGGAATCCAGTCTCCAGTAAGAGGATCTTGACGCATTTGCGGAGCTGCATACTGTACTTCATTACCATCAGCGTCAATATGCGAGGCGAACCTATACGCTAATTTTCGAGGATCTTTCAATTCGCGCGTTTTAAGACCGCTAACATAATCTGGGCTATCATCAAGATAGAAAAAGTCACGACCGTCAGACAATTTCGTTGCAGTAATGCGAATATGATTGCGAGCATACTCTCCTGGCTTATATGACTTATATGAATTATGAGAATATTCGCCATTATTATTATCGTCAGCATTCTGCTGATTTTGAACGTCGTTAAGTCCGTCGCTAAGTTCGTCGCCAAGTCCGTCGTTAAGTCCGTCATTGATGTCCATGTTCATATACACCTTTGTCCTTTTGATTTTAAATCTTTTGCTATTTTGTTATTTTGTATTTATTATTTTGTTTCTTTGCTCTTGCAAAGGTAAATCCACAACGACTCCTAAACAAAAAGCACATCTCAACTCTCAGAAAATGTTACTTTTTGTAACATAACGAGCGTTCTTGATGCTATTCTATCATATAATTGTGTACTTTGAGGGCATTTTATTACATATTTTGCAAAAATTCGCACTAAATAACTCATAGACGCAACATTACAAAAAATAACAATCCACCATTTACTAACACCAACTCAGGGTCTGCAGCGCATTCTACGATTAAGACTATGCCAAACAACATTAACGAGCTTATGGAAGCGCTAAACGAAACACAGCAGCAAAGCGAAAAAACGCCGCTCAGCCAATCCTTCCTGCTCGGTTTCGACACAGAAACAACGGGCGCAATTCTCGGCGAAGACTCCATTTGCTCAGCAACTCTTGTGCTCAGAAATCCACAAAATAAGACTCACAATGATGTGATAGCAACCTGGTTAATAAACCCACACAAGCCAATTAATCCAAAGGCAAGCCAAGTCAACGGATTTACGGACGAGTTCCTACAAGAAAACGGTGGAGAACCGACGGCGGAAATCGAAGCGTTGGCTGCGGCGGTAAGCCTCGCGCAAAGCAAAAATATTCCGTTGCTCGCATACAACGCTCCTTTCGACGTTGAAATGCTAAGGCATGATTTAAAAAAATGGGATTTAACAAGCCTGAACAATCGCCCGAATAGCACAATCAACGATGGAGAAATTCTTGTAGTAGACCCATTAGTTATAGACCGCGCTGTTTCTAAGCGCACAGGCAAGCGAACACTTACACATACAACACAATTCTACGGTGTAGAGCCAATCGGAAACTTTCACGACGCAACAGCAGACACTGTAGCCGCAGTAGACTTGATTAAGCCTATAAGCGAATTACATGAAGATGTTGCAAATCTTGAATTATGCGATTTAATGACATGGCAGCGCAAAGCATATATAAAGTGGAAAAACAGCTTTGACGAGTGGCTAAAATCCAAAGGAAAACCAGCTAGCAGCGGAAACTGGCTATAATTCATAAAAAACCTTTAACATTAAGATTTATCCTTAAGATTTAATTTTAAGGATAAGTCGCCAGCAACCGTGCAGATATAAATAGAATTCGTAAATAAAATTCTTAAATAACTACATCACAAATAAAGTCCATAAATAAAGTCATAAAATATAATTCAAAATCAAGAGGAACAAAATGAGCGAAAAAACAAATCTTCATCTAAACCTGCTAGACGCAAGCGTAATTTTAAAAAATTATAGACTTCTACGAGAAATTATCCAAAAACGCTCACAGACCAATACTGAAAACTCAGACGAACAAAACGACTGCATAGAAAACAACGATTTCGTGCATATGCGCAACGAAATCTGGTCTATGAACGCGGACGATTTTAAAAACTACAAAAAAACATACAACCACATAACATACGATTCACGAGATATTAAGAAAAACACTCTTCTGTTCATTAAAGGCAATTTTAAGCCAGAATACCTTAAAGACGCTGATAAAAATGGCTTAACTACATACGTTGCCGAACAAAGTTACGCTGATTACACCGATGCAGTAGGACTTATAGTAACAGACGTTCGTAAAGCAATGAGCTTGCTTTCATCAGAATTCTTTGGAAACCCACAAGAAAGACTTAAAGTTATTGGAATTACTGGAACAAAAGGAAAAACAACAACAGCTTACTTCACTCATGCAATTTTAAACGAACATTCTGAAGGCAAAGCAGCCCTATTCTCCTCCGTTGACAATTGCTTAGATGGAAAAACATATGTTGAATCTAATTTGACTACGCCAGAAAGCCTAGACGCATTCCACATGATGAGCCAAGCCGTAAAAAACGGCATGAAATACCTCGTAATGGAAGTTTCATCACAAGCATACAAAGTAAACCGAGTATACGGACTACACTTTAATGTGGCAGCATTCCTAAACATAAGCCCAGACCACATAAGTCCAATAGAACACCCAACTTTTGAAGACTACCTGTATTGCAAACGCCAAATCGTAAAAAACACTGACGCGCTTATACTCAATGCAGACTGCGCTCACGCAGACTTAATACTCCAAGACGCACAAAACGAATACGTGGACGTCACAACATTTTCAAGAGTACGAAAAGAAGAAATGGGCGAAAACATCTGCAACTGCCCAGAATGCAGCGATAATTCAGACATTCACCCTTACGAAAAAAACGAAAAATACCCAGAGCTTATTTGGACAAAATATGTAGCAATGCCAGTTTCATCAGACGCGCAAGAACATTATGTTGCTGTTTTAGACAACGAAAGCAAGAAAAACAAAAAACAATTCGTACCTAATTACACAACTATAGATGAATTCAATCTAAAAATCGCAGGCGACTTTAACTACGAAAACGCCACTGCAGCAATTGCAATCGCAAACGCATTAGGCATAAACGAGAACACAGATCGAAAAGCCCTACATGCTATAGAAAACGTTCAAATATCAGGGCGAATGGAAGTCTTTAAAGACACAGAATCCAATACAGTTGCCATAGTAGATTACGCGCACAACTACATTTCCACAAAATCTGTTGTCGACTTCGTATACGACAAATACGGTAACAATGATCTTAGAATCACGCTTGTAACAGGATCCACTGGAGACAAAGCCGTTGACAGGAGAAAAGAAATAGTTCAAGCTGCACAAGATCGAATCAGCCAATTTGTGTTCACTCAAGAAGACACAAACGTCGAAGACGAAATGGACATTTGCAAATACATGCAATCCTGCGTAACCAATCCAAACGTTGAATCGCGAATTATTATAAACAGAGCTGAAGCTATTGAGTACAGTGTCGAAGACGCAAGAAAAGATGCTAGAGAGAACAACAGACTCAACATAATACTTGCTATCGGGAAAGGCGACGAACGCTGGATAAAGGTGCACAACAAGCATGTTCCTTACGAAGGAGATTCGTTTATTATTAAACGCTTATTCAGCTAAGCACCTTTAGCTAAGCACCTTTAGCTAAAGTCAATTCGCAATGTTTGGATGAATATTAGCGCGCTGATCCTTAGGCTTCTTCAAGTCTGGATTAACGCGCTCAATAAGCATAGTTCGAGCGTCGCCAGCTGTAACAAAGCTTCCGCAAATCAACACTCCATGTCCGTATCCAACTCCAAGCTCATCGTCTTCGTCAACAAGATTCACAGCTTCTTGAATAGCGTCTGGAAGATCGTCAACGCGAATCACGCGATCTCTGCCAAATACGTTAACCGCAATCTTCTCCAAATCTTCTGGATCCATAACGCGATCACGCCAAGAGTTACGCGTAACAATAATCTTCGTTAAAATCGGCTCAAGAACACCCAAGTATTCTTCAACCTGCTTATCTGCCATCATTGCCACAACGCCAATAAGCTGCTCAAAATGATAATTCTCCTCAATCGTTTTGCGAAGCGACTCAGCAGCATTAACATTATGACCGCCGTCAATAATAATCGTCGGAGAAGTACGCACCTGCTCAATGCGCCCAGGAACCTTAACTTGGCTCAAAGCCTCGGCAACCAAATCGCCATCCAAAGCACCATTTACAGGCAGAACAACCTCCGCAGCAGCAAGCGCCGCAAGCGCATTATGAGCCTGATGCACGCCAAACTTATCAATCGGAACATCTTCATAAGTGCCAAAAGGCGTGCGCAAAGTGGCAACTTGACCGCCAACAGCTGGAGTGCGCGAAATAACCTCTAAATCGCCATCCCCATCGTATGAATCGCGTAAAAGCTTGGCATTATTGCGATTTGCAACCTCTTGAATAATTGGCAAAACTTGCGACTCATGCGGCTGCGGGCCCAAAATCACAGCGCAATTTGGCTTAATAATACCAGCTTTTGTGCGCGCAATTTCTTCAACCGTGTTTCCAAGCCATTGCATGTGGTCCATGTCTACAGGACCAATAATTGCAGCATCCGCGTTCATAACATTAGTGGCATCCCATTCGCCACCCATGCCAACTTCCATCACGGCAACATCTACAGGAGCGTCGGCAAAAGCCCAAATCGCCATAGCTGTAAGCACTTCAAAAAAGCTCATGCGCGGCTTGCCATCAGCGTCCATGCGAGCGTCAACCATGTCTATAATGTCTTTCATTTGATCATACACGTCAACGAAATGGTCGTCGCTAATTTCCTCGCCATCAATCATGATTCGCTCATTTACGCGTTGCAAATGCGGAGAAGTGTAAAGACCTGTGCGCAAACCGTACGCGCGGCAAATCGCCTCCGCCATGCGAGCCGTGGATCCCTTGCCATTGGTGCCAGTAATGTGAATTACGTGCATCGATTGCTCTGGATGTCCCAAAATATCAAGTATTAGGCGCATTCTGTCTAAATCAAGATTCGTCTTATTATGTTCTGGAGCGCGTCGCATGATATCACGCTCAACATCAATAATGCGCTCGCCGTTACTATTTGGATGTTCCATAGACATTTTGTTTGCACTCCCCCTGATTTAACTCTCGCCATACGCTGTGTTCGTTATATGCGACATTCTTATGCTCATTTTTCCAACTATCTAGATTAGTAACTGTAGTGTTTTTGTTCCTGCTTTACGGCGTGTCGAAGTAGAAGTGCACTACAGATTCGTTAGATTTGTCTCACTCGTGAGACATTTGTAACGTTTTTTGGCTGTTTTTTGTTATATTTGCATCATTGATGAGACATTTGTAACGTTTTTTGGCTCAAATTCGTTATATTTGTCTCGCTCACGAGACATTTGCAACGCGAGCGATATTCCTTGCTTGGCGTCGCGTAAGCGACTTTATAACGCGTTATAAATTTCTGCAATAGTAAAAAATGTTACAAATTATACAAAAAATTATTCAAAAGGCGTGTTAGTGGAAACTAAATGGTAGAGTACTCGATGTCGTTTCCGCCCAGGCTGCGTAGGTCAAGAGACGATTTTAAAGAAATTACAATACGCAGCGTCTAGTAGTTAAGGGACTCTTATGAGTGATATTTTCAATAATGAATCAAATAATGAATCAAATTACACGCAATCCAGCACGCCTATAACAGACAAGGCTCAGAATCAAGAAGAAGTTACGCCTACAATAATTAGCAGTCTTCGCTGGCGAGTGGCAGATATATCACTTGGAGCTGCTTTAGCTGCTTTGTTTGGTGTAATCTACTGGGGCTTTACTATTGTGTTCTTCTCCCAGATTTCACCTATTTTGCGAACGGTTTTGCCTGGTTTTGGCAGCATTTTGCACGGCGTTTGGTATATGTCTGGTCCGCTTGCTCTTCTTTTAATTCGTAAGCCTGGTGCTGCGATTTATGTTAATGTTCTTGGTGCTGTATTCGAAAATATTCTTGGTCAACAATTCTCCGCATTCATGGTTCTTGCTTCTGCCGCTTTACAAGCTGTGTTTAGCGAAATTCCTTTTGCGATTGCCAAATATAAGAAGTATAACCTTACCTTAAGCGTTATTGCTGGTGGTCTTACAGCTATTGAATATGGTATTTATTTGATGTTCGTAATCTACCAAGGTAAGTCTGTAAATTATCTAACAATTCACATGATTTGTGAGATTATAAGTGGTCTTGTGATTGCTGGAATTGTTCCTTGGATTTTGTTCGTTGCAGTTCGTAAGACTGGAGCTTTGAGTAATTTCGCTTCTGGAAGAGGACAATCTACAGTAGCCTAATTATTTGTGCTAAAACAGCTGGCGACTAAAATAGCGACTAGACTAGCCAGACCAAATAAGCATTCATTGCAATACGCATTGTATATGAATAGTGTTTGCATAGCGTGTTAAACGTTTATGGGTGTGTGCTAATCTAGTCGTTGCTGACTTTGTTAGCGTGGGGCTTTAGCTCAGTCGGTTAGAGCAGCGGACTCATAATCCGCCGGTCCAGGGTTCAAGCCCCTGAGGCCCCACCAGGAAAATAGAAAATAAAACAGTAAAGCTTCAACTCGTTTGGTTCTTAGGTTTACCCTAATTCATCTTACAAGTTGAAGCTTTTTGTTTATATTCTTACAGCCTACAGTCCTGCTTTAGCAAGATAGTCTGGGATTTCGCTCGGATATTCTGGCCACGCTCCAGCCTGAGTGCAGACATACGCAGCAGTGTTAATAGCAGCACGATGCGCGTCTTTCAACGAGTCGCCAGCCAAAATCCTTGCAGTGAAAGTACCAGAGAACGAATCGCCAGCGCCAACCGTATCATTAACTTCCACATGAGGTGTCGGATATGTGGAGCTTTCTCCCGTCTTAGTAAAGATTGTGCTAAAAGTAGATCCGCCAGTCAAAATCACATAATCCAAGCCATAGCGCGCTTGGAACCATTTGCAAGCCTCATTGTCTGAAGTTTCGCGAATATTGAACATGTCTCTAAGAAGAAGCAGCTCAGAATCGTTAAGCTTAAAAACAGTAGCCTCTTTGAGTAGAGCATCAATCAAATCTTTTGAATAATGATCGCTACGAATGTTGATGTCAAAGAACTTCATAGCTCCTGGCTTAGTGTGCTTTAAAAGCTGCAAAACAGTGTCGTGTGTTTCTTGCGATCTTAAGCTAAGAGTACCAAAGCAAACTGCATCCGCCTTGCTAACAAGGTCTACAAGTTCGCGCGTATAAACAATATGGTCCCACGCAATATTTCGCACAATCGTATACTCTGGAATACCGTTTTTAAGTTCCACATCTACTGTACTAGTTGGCCAAGCATTGCGCTGAATAACGTGCTTGATCCCTGCTTTTTTAACTTCTTCAACAAGTTCATCACCGAGAGAATCTTCTCCAACCGCACTAATAACATAGCTTTCCGCCCCATTGCATTGCGCATGATACGCAAAATTGGCTGGAGCACCTCCAACTCGTTTTCCTTGCGGGAGCAAATCCCACAGTAGTTCTCCAAGCGAAATAACGATTGGCTTAGTCATTATATTCCTTTCAAGAGCATCAATGATTTTGGCTACAACTTGTTGATTCAACATTTTTACCCGCAGTGCGCCGATAATAAAATAATGTTGTTATAACAAAGCGATATAACAACATTATTGCGTTAAGATTAGATAAATTGGGTCTTTAGGATTTTGAACTTTACAACTCAACGGTTAGTTGCCACTTTTCCGCCGAAATTATAAGAAAAGTGGCACTAATCGCATAGAAAAAGTTGCCCTGCTGCGAGTTACTTTGCAGCGCGCTGAGCCATCCAAGCTTCTACATCATCAATCTGCTTAGGAATATCGATAGAAAGCCATTCAGGACCATTCTCCGTCATCAAAACATCGTCTTCAATGCGGATTCCAATTCCACGCATTTCTGGAGGAAGCATAAGATCATTGGCGGCAAAGTACAAGCCAGGCTCGATTGTGAAAATCATTCCTGGAGTAATCTTCGCACCCTGATACGCCTCGTATCGAGCTTGAGCGCAATCGTGAACATCCAAACCTAAGTGGTGAGCAACACCACACGCATGCCAGCGGCGATGCTGCTGACCTTGCGGCGAAAGTGATTCTTCAACGCTGACCTTTAGAATACCCCACTCGTGCAAATGCTCCGCGAGTACGCGCATGCAAGCGTGGTGAATATCGCTGTAAGTTGCGCCTGGCTTAGCTGCCTCAAAACCAGCTTGCTGAGCGTCGAGAACGCACTGGTAAAGCTTCTTTTGCAAATCCGTGAACTTGCCGTTTGTTGGGAAGGTTCGAGTAATGTCTGCAGTGTAAAGGCTGTTGACTTCTACGCCTGCGTCGATAAGCAAAAGTTCGCCGCTAGAAACTACGCCCGTATTGCGCATCCAGTGCAAAATTGGAGCGTGCTTTCCAGAAGCAACAATCGTATCGTAGCCAACTTCGTTGCCGACTTCTCGAGCAATGGAGTTAAAAGCACCTTCAATCATGCGCTCAGAATGCTCCTTGCCCAAAGCTTGAGGCAAGCGCGTAAGCATGCGGTCAAAGCCTAGCTTTGTAGCAGCCACAGCCTTGCGCATTTCGCCAATTTCGTAAGCATCTTTGAGCATTCGCGCTTCGGCTGCTACTTCATGCAACTTATCGTCTGCAGCAATATTGGCATCTTCGTCGCTAAATCCGCTTGCTTCTCTTAAAGCATCTACACGCGCTGTTAAATCAGCATCCGACTCGCGCACAATTCGCACGCGCACGCTTTCTGCAGCGCTATTATCGTCGCTAACGTTTTTTGCGATTGCTTCATCAAGATCCGCAATATCGCGCGTTTCAATGCCAGTCATAGCCTTAAGCTCTTTAAGTCCTGCGCGAGGACCAACCCAGTATTCGCCATAGTGTGGGTCTTTGTAGAATGCGGCAGTGCTATTGTCTGCGCGTGGGGCAACAAATAGCTGAGGAACGTGTGTTTTGCCAGCTGCTTCCTCGTCGCTGCCTGCTTGCACTGGTTCAAGCACAAGCACGGCACCAGCTTCATAATCTTGACCCAAGCCAGTGTAGTATGCGAACGTTGTGTCTGGTCTAAAAGCGTAGTCGCAATCGTTATTGCGTACTTTTGGCTGACCTGCTGGGATAACAAGGCGCTCGCCTGGGAATCTCCTGCCAAGCGCTTCTAAGCGTGCTGGCGTGTACTTTGAGGACTCAAGCGGTTCGATTTGTGGCTCCTGGTTATCCCAGCCACTAGTCATAAACTCTTTAAAGGAATCGCTGTTTGGGCGCAAAGATCGATTGTTTACGCGGTCTTGCGCTTTCTGCGTACCATCCGCGTTTAGTTGCTCACCATGTATTGTTGGTGTTGATTGATGCATATCTTCTGCCATCTTGCGACTCCTTGATTTTAATATTTAATCAACTTAATCTTTAATCAACTTAGATTCAATCTACATCTTCTTATTTTCTTATTAGGAATGTACATTGAACATCGCCATTAACACATTAATATATACTCGCGCATATTGCACCAAGTGCGGTAGAGATTCGAGATTTTTCGCACTGAATGAGATGAACCTCAGCATGAAATGGTGATTCATCGAATGAAGAAGAAAAATCGAGAATCTCGGTGATTAAGATATACGCAATTGTTATAGATATCCAGAAGGTTTGATGTATTTCTCTACGAGCAATAAATAGCGCCAACCTGAAGCCTTAGAATATTAACATTCATAAGCTATACGTAAAAGTGCGCGTCACTTGCGAGGAGAGAAATACTCAAACCTCGCGCAACATCATAATAGGATATTACGCAAAACTAAAGCGAAGCGTTGTAATGCTGCACCTTAAGCGTGCGACGAGAAGAATCGAGCTTGCCGAGAACCATGCGACGCAAAGCCTGATCCGCATCCTTATGCTCATCAAGCCATAGCTGTCCGCGCTCAACTAACTCGTCTACATCCGCATAATTTGGATACAAGCCTTCAATCAAAGTTTCAGCCATGTGGAATGTGCGATTCTTCCAAATCCACTCAACTTCAGCAAAATAGCGCTCAACATAAGGCTTAACTAAATCGCCTTTAGCAGTGCTTGCAAAGCCAGCAACAACAGCACCCATTTGCATATTAGTCAAATCGAGATTGCGCAAAGCCTGTTCAAAAGCCCAATCCTTAGCTTCTGCAGTTGAACGAGCCGCACGAGCTTGATATGCGTATTCGCGATTCTCAGTCGTGTCTCGCTTAGCAAGTTCCGCGTCAATTCCAGCTTCGTCCAAAGCGTTCACACCTGCGAGCGCAATAAGAATGCTCCAGCGCAAGTCGTTGTCGATTTCCAAGCCTTCTAAGCGCACGGAACCGTCAAGTAATCCGTTAGCTACACGCACAAACTCAGCATCTCCAACTTCGCCGTATCCAAGATAAGCCTTTAGCAACTGGAATTGCTCGTCGGAACCTGCAGAAGCTGCCAAAGCCAACTGCCAGAGTTCGTGAGCTACATGCTTTGCGACTTCTGCTTGGCGCTCTGGCACCACGTAGTGGCTTGCAGTTACCTTTACTTGACCAAGAGCATAGCGGAAAGTAGTTGATTCGCGCTCAGTTGCCAAAGCTTTAAGGCTGAGTTCCACAAAGCGTTCTGCTGGGAATTCTGCGTCGCGAGTCATATCCCACAATGCGAGCCAAATAAGCGAGCGAGTCAAAGAATCCTTGAAACGATACAAGTTTTCGGCAGCAAACTCAAGCGACTTTGCGTCAAAACGCAATTTTGTGTACGTTAAATCGTCGTCGTTTACAAGAATAAGCGCAGGCATTTTTTCGCCGCACGCTTCCGCCACTTCCGTCACTTCGCCGTCAACATCTAGTTCGATTCGCTTTGTGCGCACAATTTCGCCACTTGCTTCATCTACATTGTAGAATCCAACAGCCAAACGGTGTGCACGAAGAACAGGATGCTCAACTGGCGCGCTCTGACGCAAACGCAAGAAAGCAATAGTGCCGTCAGCTTCTTCTTCGACTTCGGTAGAAATCGTGTTAATTCCAGCCTTTTCAAGCCACTGAGCACTCCAAGCCTTAAGATCGCGTCCGCTTGTAAGCTCCAACTCGTGCAACAAATCAGCCAAAGTTGCGTTGCTGTATGCATGCTTGCTCAAGTAATTGTGGATTCCTTCAAAGAACTTTTCGCGACCAACGTACGCTACGAGTTGCTTTAATACGGAAGCTCCCTTTGCGTAGGTGATGCCGTCGAAGTTAACGGAAGTGTCGTTCAAATCGTTGATTGGAGCCACGATTGGGTGGGTTGTTGGAAGCTGATCTTGATTAAGCGCCCAGCTTTTTTCGCCAGAGTTGAAAGTGCTCCAAGCGTCATGCCATTCTGTTGCTTCAGCAGTCGCAAGAGTAGACGTAAACTCAGCAAAAGACTCGTTAAGCCACAAATCATTCCACCACTTCATGGTTACGTAATCGCCAAACCACATGTGCGCAAGCTCGTGCAAAACTGTTACAACACGACGCTCAGCATATGCGTCTGTAACTTTGGATTCAAACACGTACTGGTCGCGAATTGTAACCATACCAATGTTTTCCATAGCTCCAGCGTTATATTCTGGCACGTAAATCTGATCGTACTTTGCGTACGGGTATGGCACTCCCCAAGTCTTAGCGTAGAAAGCAAAACCTTTCTTCGTAATATCGAACAAGTAGTCAACATCTTTTGCAAAAGCGTCTTTAAGCGCCTGACGGCAGTACATTGCCATTGGCACTATGCGACCGTCTTCGTTGTTGTAAGTCGTATGCCATTCTGCGTAAGGTCCTGCGCAAATAGCAGTTAAGTAGGAGCTCATTTTTGGAGTTGACTCAAACACCCAGCGCTTCATACCTTCTACAGCGCCATTTTCCAAAGTGCCGTCTTCAGTTTCGCGGCCTTCCAGCGCTGTTTCGCTCTTAACTGGCATGTTGGAAGTCACAATCCAGCTTTGTGGAGCATCCACGCTAAAGTCAAAAACCGCCTTCAAATCTGGCTGGTCAAACACAGCATAAACGCGGCGAGCGTCCGGAACCTCGAACTGAGTGTACAAATACACGTTGCCGTCGGAAGGATCCACGCTTCTGTGCAAGCCTTCGCCCGTGTTGGAATACTGGCAGTTTGCTACAACTTCTACAGTATTATGCTCAAGCAAATTTGCGAGCTCAATTCGACTATCTGCAAAAACCTTAGAAACATCAAGAGATGTGCCATTAAGCACCACGGATTCTACGCTGTTTGCAATCAAATCGAGGAAGCTTGCACCACCAGCTTTAGCATCAAACTCAATCTTTGTGTGCGACTTAAAATCGCGGCCGCCCTTGCCTAAATCAAGCGCAACATCGTAGTGAATTGGCATTTGAATTGCGCTAAAACGTTCCGCAGCTTCTACGCGAGTCAGATTTGCTCCTGGCATATTTACCTTCCTTTTTATATTTCCTTTATATTTTCCTTATTCTTGATTATTTTCTGAAATATTTGCTACTACTGGCACAATCATTGGCTTCCTACGCAACGCACGCGCAATCCAACTTCCAAGCGTTCTTCGCATAATCTGCTGAAGCTTATATGTGTCTTTCTCGCCATGCATCATAGCGTCTTGAAGCTGGAAAACAATCTGACTACGAATCTTTTCAAAATCAGACTCGTCTTCTGCAACAGCATTCAAGTAGATTTTTGGACCAGCTACAACATCTGCGCTATCTGTGTTTACTACTACAAAGCTAGACACAAATCCTTCTGTGCCAAGAATCCTGCGCTTTTCCAGCTCTTCGTCTGTAAGCTCGCCAACGGAATCGCCATCAACATACACGTATCCGCATGGCACAGATCCAACAACGGCGGCGTTTCCGTGGTACAAGTCCACAACATCTCCATCTTCTGCCAAAACAACATTTTTAGGATCCACGCCCGTTTTAACAGCAATCGAACCGTTTGCCACAAGATGCCTGTGTTCGCCGTGAATTGGCATAGCGCATTTTGGCTTAACAATGTTGTACAAGTAGAGCAACTCACCCTCATTGCAATGACCAGAAACATGAATCGCAGCATTATCTTTGTTGATTACGCGAGCGCCCATTTGCACAAGCTTATTGATTACTTTGTAAACTTCATGCTCGTTTCCTGGGATTAGTGAGCTTGCAAGAATTACGGTATCAAGTTCATTAACTGTAATATCTTTGTGTATTCCGTCTGCGATTCGCCCAAGAGCTGCCATTGGTTCGCCTTGAGATCCTGTGCACATATACACAAGCTTGTCGTCTTGAATATCTTTTGCTTGCTTTAAATCTACAACAGTATTTTCTGGAATATGCAAGTAGCCGAGATCTGCCGCAATGGACATATTTCTAACCATTGAGCGCCCAACGAACACAACTTTTCTGCCATACTTGTGTGCAGCGTCTACGACTTGCTGAACGCGGTGAACATGGCTAGAGAAGCTTGCGACGATTATTTTGCGAGTGGCTTCCGCAAACGCGCGATCCAAAGCTGGTCCAATAGTGGTTTCTGGCTTAACGAATCCTGGAACCTCGGCATTTGTGGAATCCGCCATTAATAAGTCAATTCCCTGTTCACCAAGCTTTCCGAATTCAACTAAATCAGTAAGCCTATGGTCTAGTGGAAGCTGATCTAGCTTTATATCTCCCGTATCAATAAGCGTTCCTGCTGGCGTTTTTACACACACTGCAAGAGCATCTGGAATTGAGTGCGTTACGCTAATAAACTCCAAATTGAAAGGACCTATTTTTAGCTTGTCTCTGCCTTCTACATGAATCATTTTTGGTGCGATTCTGTGTTCTGCACATTTTGCTTCAACAAAGGCGAGTGTTAATTTAGATCCGATTAGAGGAATGTCTGGACGCATTTTTAGCAAATATGGTACTCCACCAATATGGTCTTCGTGCCCATGCGTAAGTACCAGAGCATCTACTTTGTCTAATCTGTTTTGAATATAGTGAAAATCTGGCAAAATCAGGTCTACGCCTGGCTGCTCTTCTTCTGGGAAAAGCACTCCGCAGTCTATAAGTAGAATATGACCGTTGTATTCTATAACGTTCATATTTCTTCCGATTTCGCCCAATCCGCCAAGTGGAACGATTCTCATTGACCCCTTGCGATATTTCGGCGGAGCAATTAACGCACCTTCGCGCTGATCGTTTACCACTGGTGGAAGCGCGTTTTTAACTATTTTAGAACTTTTAGAATTTTGCGTATTTTTGGTTTTTTTGCTTGCTTTCAAAGATTCGATATTGTTATCGTTAATCTTGTTCTCGCTTGTTTTATTGCTTTTTTTACTTGTATTCGTTATTTTTTCTTTTTTCACAGTTTTATTTGACTTTTTATTCGTTATTTTTGAAGGTTGGGAGGTTTTTACAGAGCCTACAATTTCTGCAAGAATCTCATCCGTCAATTGCGTCGTTGTCTTACTCATCTAATCCATTGTAGCGTTACGCCTCAACGGATTAACACTTAAAAATATGAAGCAAATCGCTTTGATTTGTCGCAAATAACCTATAAAGCTAAAACTAAAGTCAAAATGTTAAAACGTGTGTTGAAACGTATGTTAAAACGTAAACTCTAATGCTTACCGTATTTTTTCCAAATCTTGATTCCGATGCCTATTAGTACTACAACTATTGCGAAAATCATTGAACCTAAAATTGCGGAGCCTGATTGAATGTCAGCAAAGCCTGCTGCTGCAAATAAATCTGAACCAAACATTTCGCACCTTCTAAAATTCTTGTTTCTTGTTTCTTGTTTTGTTATAAAAACCTATTGTTCCTAATTCTACAATACTTTTTTGCAAAAGATAATCTCTATATACAATCGAAATAATCACAATAATCGCGAGCGATACGGGGGAATCGTTCGCGCGTTACAGCGCACTCACGTCTTCGCCGCACGTAAAGTCCACTGGACTTTACGTTTAAGCGGCTCAGCGCTCTATTCCTCGCGGCTATTAGTAGCCGCTCGGCTGATTTGGCACATAAAGTCCACTGGACTTTATGCTTGAGCCAAATCACGCTTTGAAGGAGCTTGAAATTCGTTATGCAATTTCAAGCTCAGTCAAAGCGCTTCTCGCGCTACGCTTTAAGCGAAAAGGTAGGTCGTCGCGCCCGCGTTTGTTCCCAAAATCACCAAATCCAACTACAAAACCAAGAACACTTTCCCACGTTTGTTTACCCAAACAGTCAAAACGTAAACAAATGCGGGCAAAAAGAAACAAACACGGGCAAACTTTGACGCCATAATGTAGACTAGAAAGACACTCAAAAATCAACCATGTTAAACACGTTAAGCGCGTACAAATTTTAAGGGAAGTGAATATGTCATCGAAATCGGCGCAGCAAAAGTCTTCGCCTATGTCAAATTATGCAAAATTGTTCTCTTTTGAAGGAACACGAGCATTTTGCATATCTGGAGCAATAGCAAGGCTGCCTATTTCGATGATGGGTTTAGGAATCGTTCTTGCGCTAAACCACATTTACAACAATTGGACTATTGCGGGCACTATGAGTGCCGCATACGTGCTATCGCAAGCAGCCGTAACGCCATTATATGCAAAGCTTTTTGATAGATTTGGTCAGCGAAAAGTTGGAACACTTGCTCTAAGCGCGCAAGTTGTAGCTATGCTATCTTTTGCTATTGCAACGCTAATACATGTACCTTTGCCAATACTTTTCGTGCTTGCAATTTTAATGGGCGTTACGCAATTTGCATTCGGCGCGCTTGTTAGAACTCGCTGGGCGTACACTCTTAAAAGTCAAAGCGACGACACGCTGCTAAACGTTGCATATGCGCTTGAATCTGGAATTGACGAGATTGTGTTTATTTTCGGACCAATTCTTGCAGCATGGCTTGCCACTAGCGTTCACCCTGTATCTCAGCTTTTTGTGCCAGTTTTGGCAAGTGGACTAGGCGGAGCGTGGTTCTTGTCACTTAAAAACACGCAACCAGCTGTGATTAAAGTTGTGCAAGTAGAAAGCGCACCTAAATACGACGAAGACGTACAAAATGCAATAAGCGAGCAAAGCGACAACGTACAAAATGTGCAAGATACACAAAACGCACAAAATAGCAACAACACTACAAAGCTTATCGACAGGCTTTCGCTTAAACAACTTAAAAACAAAAATCGTAAAAATAAGCCTAAAAACGTTCTTCTTTACCGTGGAATCATACCGCTTGTTGTTATGTTCCTTGTTTTTAATATGAGTTTTAGCGCTTTTGACGTATCTGTTACCGCAGCAATGCGCGCTCAAGGATTAGACACTTTAATTGGTTTGCAACTTGCACTATTCGCGTGTGGATCTTTAGTTGGAGCTGTTATTTTTGGTTCTCATAAATTCCGCGGATCTAATTGGTCTCATCTAATTGTGTTTTTAAGCCTTCTTACTATTGGCTTTATTCTTATGAACATTAACTTAGATAGACTTGTACTTCTAAGTATTTTTGAGCTTTTAAGCGGACTATGTGTTTCTCCGATTTTTGCAACTGGAAATCTTATTGTTAAAGACACGATTCCTGAGCATTCTCTTACCGAAGGATTGTCTTGGCTTCCAACAGCATCTGCAATCGGAGCTTCTCTTGGATCAATGGTTGCAGGCTTTGCGATTGACGCGTGGAACTCGCATGGCGGAATGATGGTTCCGTGGATTTCTACGCTTATTGCTATTCCAATCGCGTCAATTGGGTGGATTATTGTAACACGCAAGCGCAGTTAATTTGCGCAATCAACCTTCCGCACTTTGTTTCTTTTTTCCCGTGTTTGTTCCCTTTTTGGTCGATTGGGTAAACAAAAGCGGGAACACTTCCCCGTGTTTGTTCCCTTTTTTGGTGTTTTGGTAAACAAAAGCGGGAACACTTCCCCGTGTTTGTTCCCTTTTTTGGTGTTTTGGTAAACAAAAGCGGGAACACTTCCCCGTGTTTGTTCCCATTTTTGGTGTTTTGGGAAACAAAAGCAAGAAAGTTGCTCATATAAATCAGTCAAATAAGTAGAAATTAATCAGCGCGATTGATGCGTGCGTCTTGTACGGTTTACAAACGGCTCGCCCGAATATATGTACAAGTCCTCAACGAGGTCTTTTACGCGGTTCGCATACTTCTCATGATCCTTTTTAGCCCACGTAGCATCTCGCCTAAGCCCGTGATAATCGTAGAAACTTACATCGCAAGCTGTATCTGTGTGCAGAAAATAGCGGTTCACTCCGCGATGTCGCAAATGTTGCATTGTGCGTTTCCACAATCCGCCCCCAACACCGTGTCCGCGAGCATCGGGAGAAACAACAAAAAGCTCCAACTCTGCCTGAGTTAAATCGTTAATATGGCTCACCGCTTCCAACTTGCGCTCAATTTGCCCCATGCCAATCGCCGCATCTAAAGCCTTAGCATACTGAGAGTCGTTATTCGCCATCATGCTTTCTTCCTGCTTTTTAAGCATGTTTTTTACTTGCGGAAACATTACATTGTCACCGTAAACGCGCGCAAGCAGCAGCCCCATGAACTTTCCATCGATTGTTGCAACAGTACCGTGCGTTGACGGTTCAAGATAATGCAACACAAATCTGCGCGAAAGATTGCGAGAAGCGTCTGCTCCAACAGCATGTGCGATTCCCCATGTGCGCTCGTACTCTTCTACGATTGCGTCAATATCGTTAATTTTAACTGGTCGAAACTCAACCGTCATTTTTCCCTCTCTTGCTTTCCAAGCGCGCAGCTCATTCTACTACTTTTACTATTTTTACTACTTTTACTACTTTTAGATTATCAAAAACGTTGATTTTAAAAAGACATATCACATAAAATTTCGTCACGAGTTTTGTTTAGCGCGTGAATCTCGCGATTTGCCTCATCCTCCTCGCTAACGTAGTACAGTGTGGCATCAATGCAATTTAAATCAACGTTTGCAGCGCGCGCTAGCAGTAGTCTATACCAGTCGAGCTGCTCAAGTTTTAGTCGAATCTGCTCCGCGCTTTTTGGCCGCTTTCCTGTCTTCCAGTCAACGATTGTGTAGAGTTTTGTAGTATCGCTAGCGTCTAATCCTCCTGCAAAAACAGCGTCCAAAGTACCGTTGATGATTCTATCTGCAAACGCAGAATCGTCGATTTGCATTAGAATCGGCATTTCCGCAGCTAGCGGCACTCGTTTTGCCCAGCGCGATTCTATAAGTCGTTGCTTCCACTTATTTATGGCATAACTTTGCGAATCTGATGCTTTACTATTTTGATTAAAATCGTCTATAACTTTTTGTCTGTCTTCAGGCGTTTTTTCTAACGATATTCCGTGTTTTACAATGTTTTTCCACTCGTAGCATGCGCAAGATTCGCTCGGCGTTGCTGAGTCTACAAACTGTTGTGCCCAAGCGTGGAATTTTGTGCCTAGGTTTGCATCTATTGAAGGAATAGACGGGATTGGTCGAATGCAAGCCAATAGATTGTTGTAAACGCTTGTTTTTGCATTTTGCGCGATTTTGCTTATTTTTTGCAGCGATGTTACGTTTAGTCTTGATCCGCTAGATATTTTATTCACTTTTTCGGCTAATTCTTCTAGCGAATAGTCGCAGTCATTTTGTGATGTTAAGTCCGCGTCTTGTATGAAGATTTTTGCCTTGTAGAGCAACGATTTAGGGTTTGTGTTGATGGATGAATCGTATACGGATTCCAAATCAGAATCGCAGTTTTCCACGAGTTTTGCGGATTCTATTAAGGATTTTTCTATAGTATTGCTCAATGTGCAAGGCCATTTAAGTGTTGGCTCTAAACTTGATGAGTCAGACTGAGGCGCGATTTTGCTAAATTCTGCAGCAAATTCCTGAGCGTCGTCTCCAGCTATAAAACCGAAAATATCTTGATTTGAAACATCCTGATTTAAGCCATTTTGACTTAAATCCTGTTCTTCAGATTTTGTTTTATTTTCCTCATCTGAATCACAGCGTTGGACTTCGATAGCTCCATTGAGATTTTTAATAGCATTTATTGATTCGTTAAGGAACACTGACGCACTGCGCTTTCTGCCACTTTGAGCGCTATCTCCAGAGGTAGCTGATCCTGTTAAAAGAGCAGCGAACTTTGCTCTAGTTAATGCCACATACATAAGATGACGCTCATCCATGTGAAGCTGTATTCCGCGCTCCTCACTTTGCGTAAATGGCATAGAATCAACACTTTGCTGGGATTTATACGAATTGTAAACGCGCTTTGTTTCTTCGCTCAAAAAATCGCCAGCAACCGCAGAGCCACAATCCGCCTCTTGAACAGATTCTGCAAATTCACGTAAAGCTTTAGTTCTATCTGGCTTAATCTCGTCAAAGATTTTTTGAACACTATCTAAACTTTGCATGGCTTTTTCAGGATGCATTGCCTCTACACGCGTCGCATTATGTGGAAAATGCGGCAAAATATTAGCGTCCACTCGTAATGCAGTTGGCACACTTGCTGCAAACTCTAATGGTATACGCGCGCTAGCTTGCCCATTATCATCAACTTTCAATGAATCGCCTTGATTGCTCGGAAAAGCGCCCTCATTTAGTCCGACTACAGCAACAGCAGGCCATTGCAATCCTTTGGATTGGTGAACTGTCATTAGCACGACTTGCGCTGGTTCTGTCTGAGCTGAAGATGAAACAGAGGATCCTGACTGAGAATCAAGATTTTTTGCTGAGTCAATCCAGCTTATTAGTCCGCGCAAACTGACGTCCTGCCACTCGCCCATTTCTTGAATATATGTTTCTACAATTGCATTTAGCGAATCTAACACACTACGCATATCGTCCAGCATGATTTGGTTGCTAAAATCCTTGTATTTTAAGGCAGACCCCACTGCTGTATCTATGTCTACGTTAAGCGCTTGAACAGCGGCTTGCATTACGTTTGTTAGCGAGTTTCTTTGTACGCCTTCTACATTATGTAGGATTTTACTAAGTCTTTTTACTGCATCAAACCCTTCAATGCTGAGTTTTTGCTGCATTTGATTAACCCACTGGTCGTTTTTTGTGGAAAAATCACGCATTATTAGGTCTGCTAAATAAACTCCTCCATAAATGTTTGTGATTTGACTTGAGTTTTCGCCGCGGTTTGCTTTGTCTCTGAGTTCTCGCACTGCAGAATCCCACTGACTTTTAGGAAGATCTGCTTCTAATAATCCTGCCGACGAGTAAATGTTGTAAAGATATTCCGTGTTTGCGCTATTTGCGATTGCAGCTAATGCGCCCAAATCGCTGGTAGATAGCGCAAAACGCGGTGTGGCTAAGAGTCGCATAAGTGAGTTTGAGTCGCTGTGATCTTGCACTATTTTTAGTAGGCTTAACACATCTTTAACTGCTGGCTTTTCGATTAACGATGAGTATCCTACTATGCTTGTTCTTATACCTGCTAACTCTAATTTTTCAGCATATTTTGGCATATTTGCTTTACTTCTAAATAGTATTGCCAATTGTGGTTCGCGCGATACTTGCGATACCTGCGATACCTGCGATACTTGACTTTCCTGTTTTTCCTGCTTTTCCTGCTTTTCTATAATTTTTTGTGCGAATCGCACTACTGCGTCGATTTCTTCTGCCTGAGATGGCATAAATAGCGCTGCAATCGTGCCATTTTTTGCATCTTTTGTAGGCTTCAGCGTTTCAACTTCTACTTCTCTATCGTCGATGCTGCTAAAGCGAGAATGATTATTTTGTGACTTATTTGTGCCAGCTTCTCCGCGCATAATTTCGGTTAGCGCATTAGCCACTTTTAGTATAAACAGCGAGTTTCTGCGTGTAACAGTTAGTGAATATTTGTTTTGCTCGTTTATATTAAAGTCTTGCTCAAATTTGCAGAAAGCTCCTGTAGACGCTCCTCTAAACGAGTAGATTGCTTGGAATGGGTCTCCTACTGCCATAACGTGTGTACGCTTTGACGACGCACTATAGCCATCACTATCGCCACCATTCTCCGCATCATTCTCCGCATGAAACAGCGTGTTTATAAGCATTGATTGAGTTGTGGAAGTATCTTGATACTCATCTAAAAGCACTTGCGAATATTGATTTTTGTACTGTGCACAAATAGATGGAAAATGTGTCACTAAATAGTAGGCTGCGATTGTAAAATCGCTAAATTGTGCCATGTTTACGCGCTTTTTTTCAGCGTCAAATTGCAAAACAAGATCTAGCAGTATGTCTCTTTTTACACATGAGTTGTATAGGTTCACGCAGAGTTGCAAGCATGAATCGTCCCAATATTTTTCGTATTTTTTACACGCTTGTTTAAATTTTTCTGCAGATGTTTTTGTAACGTCTTCCGCACTCATTCCAGCAGTTTTTTTGACTTTCCTATATTTTGGTATTGCTGGCGATTTAGCAGGTAATGGCGATTCGACTTTCCTGTTTCCTATGACATTTTTTAAGTGTTCTGCAAACTCGTTATTCCACTCTCGTATTTTTTGTACTGCTTGAAGCACACTGGAACAAGTGTTTCCTTGCGCGTCTACACCTATCATTGAGCATGATATTTCAGCACAGAGTTTCATAACATCTGAACATAACGTGTCAAAATCATATAATTTGTTTAAATTTTTATTGTGATTTTGTGGATTATCTAAATATTTTCCGATTATACTTTTTATAATTTCCATAGCACCAGCATCACTTAATGGCATGGTGTTTTGGTTGAATCCAACTAATAATCCGTATCTTCTTACGATTGACTGGAAGAATGCATCATATGTCATCACTTCTGGCTTTAAGAATGATTTTGCTCCGCTTGCACTCACCTCTGCGGAAACGCGACTTAGTAATTCTGCTGCAGCTTTGTTTGTAAAAGTTAGTCCGAGTATTGATTCAGGCGCTACGGAGCTTTGAATAAGTTGTATTACGCGACGGGTCATGGTGTATGTTTTTCCACTTCCTGCGCCTGCAACTATTAACACGTCTTGATTTGTTGGAGCGTTTATTACGCGATCTTGTTCTACGCTAGGTTTTGATTTTACGGTTGTAATGTTTGCATTATTCATTTTTACCTTCAATCATTTCCCTTCAATCATTTCGTAAACCGTGTCTACTTTTCCAGCGCAACCGGGACATACATCTAAACATCTGCAATGATTTTTATGGTCTGCTTTTGGCTCAACAACAAAACTGGTTGACTTAACAGCAGAAGCAGCAAAGAATACTCGAGATATCATCATAAGCGACCATTTTGTTCTCATAGGCAGGTTTACAAAATCCGACCACGCATTCTGGCTCACACCATCCGCAGGATTTTGCGCATCAATATCTGGAAGTTCGTAAAGACGATTATCATCCGCATACCTGTATCGACTTATCAGTCCTTTAGTGCTCAACGCACCATCAGCATCAAACAAAGACGGCTGACAAATGTTTTCCGCAACACCATTATCTTGCGCAGGAGAATCTTTGTATACAACATGAAACAGCGCGCTTCGTTCGATTTTTGTGTGCTTAAACTTAAGCAATTGTTTAACGTCTTCAACGTTTTCGTTACAAAACACAATCCCAAGCTGATAGCAGATAAGTTGTAAATCGTTAAACACCTGCTGCGTTTTAGGAACTTTTCCTGTCTTATAGTCGATTAAGCGAATTTGTTCCGTATTGTCATTTAACTTTCTAATTTCCATGCGGTCAATTCGACCTTGAATCCTCACTCGCAAATCGCTAGACGCGCCATTTTGCCATCCGCCTACTAAGAATCCCATTATCGAATAAAGATCCGTAATGCTTGTTTTTGTTTTAGATGCACGATTATATGCGTTTAAAATATCGTCGAACCCAAAAGTGGCATTTATATTGCACTCACAATAGGCATGTTCAAGATTCCCCAAATCGACGTCTGCAATTGTAGGTTTTGCAGACTTCGATTTTTCTAACGCTGGTAAAATATCAGTAACCACACCGTCTTCATCTTTTTTTGCCATAATCGGGTAGTTTGATCCAGTTAAAGAACCTACAAAATATTGAGCAATCGTATAAAGCGCTCGTCGAACATTTAAATCATTTTTTATAAAACGATATCGGTCTTTTACGTCTGAAATACTGGAATCACTTGGGCAAATCGAATAATAATGCTCAATCATAGTGTTTGCAATATCTTCAATCGCCTTTTTTTGTAAAGCGCTTATAGATTCAAACGAAAAGTCAAAGTCGGGCAATTCGCTAACTTTGTTATTTTTAATCGCAGCAAACGCCTGTAATTCTGGATATTTTTCGTGTAAATACTCGTTGTCTAAATGCTCATCTTGACTTGCCCATCTAGCAGTTTCGTGAATAAGCGTGCCGAATTGCGCTGCCGTTCCTCCATGCGTAGGACCTGCAAATTTTCGCTCTAAAAGACAACATACTGGACATGACCAAAGGCTATCCACCATTGATGGAGATAGTGTGACCAAGTTTGATTTTGATTCGTTTTCAATAGATTTCTCTTCAATCTTAGAACCGTAATTTTTACGAATAAAATCCCAATTTTCTGGATTTGCCGAATCCACTCCATTATTTTTCAAAAGATTCAACGCTGTTAAAGCGTCTTTAACAGTAGGATTTTCGTCTAAGTTGTGACTATTTTCTGATTCATATATTGCACGCGCTACTTGTGTTCGAGCCGAAGCAACAAGCCCTCTAGGATCCGCATCCATTACAGCAAAATCTTCACAGAAATCAGTGTATTCACTACTTCCATCCGCATTACGCCAATATATTTCTGGCAAATAGTAGTAGAGAAAATCAGAAGGAACACAATCATCACTATTAACCGCGCTTATAAAAAGATGACGGTTGGCGCGCGTAATCGCCATTAAAAAGCTTCGCTGCTCTCCAGTAAAAATCGCTTGTCTATCGTTTACACAAATTCCAGTAGGATTAGTGAATTTATCTAATAATGAATTTTGAGAATTATTAGATTTCAGGTTTACTGAACCGAAAATCCTATTATTTAACACCATGTTTACTAGAGTTTCTGACCCAAACATTGTGCTTCGAGCCGCAGTATTTGGCCAGACTCGCTGCTGTACGGCTGGAATCCACACATAATCCCAGCGAGAACCAACAGAGCCAGACGGAGTTGTGAGTGTTACAGAGTCAGGAACAGGAGCAACACTTGCAAGAGAATCAGCTTCAATTTCCATTTGACGAACTTGATCAATAAACTGTGTGATTGTTGGTGCCACTGCAGAATAGTCGCCAGCAACCGACGACTCGTAATAATCCGCACGCGAATCTATGTAATTAAACGAATTAGCATACTCAAATAATCGCATAGCCGCATCTAGTCTATCGTTTGCAAGACGACCTTCATCGTTGTTTTTAAGCGCTTGAATCTGCCACTTTTTAGCGCAATTACAAAGATTCCACGCCTGCCCAAGTATGTAACTAGCCTCGTTTGTTCCACTATTTTGAATTTTTACTAAATCTTGTTTTAAAATCTTAGATAGTTTAGACGTGATTTTAAAAACGCGCATTAAAGTACGAAGATGAACACTGTTTGGGCGCATTTTTTGCAAAACAGAAAAAATTTCTGGAGTTTGATCAGATTGAGTTTGGTCAGCTGGCGACTCATCAGCCGGCGACTTATCCAATAAATCAGAATCGTAGGAATCAACACAAAAATCATCACAATCCATTGATTTATCGATAGCACAACTATCAATAAGCGCTTTAAGTATCAGCAGATAGCAGGAATCAACACTAAATCGCGTGGAATTAGGGTTTGGATTTGAATCAAAAATACGATTGTCGAAGTTAAAATTAGCATCCAAACCATCATTCTTAGAATCAGTCTTGTTTAAAAGCTGATTTTGCAGTAAATCCCACTGTCTTATAAGAACGCTAAGAGGGGAATTTTCCTTAGATTTAACCATGTCACTAAGAGAGACAATGGAACGCATAAGCGCTTCTACAGCACTTAAATCAGCACAATTGTAATTATCTGAATCAATCAGAGGACTATCCATTATGGTTTTTATGCGACTCTTCACAAAACGCGCAATCGAAGAAATAGTGCGAGTTCCTAAAGATACGTCTTTAGCTAAATTATCCACGCTATTTTGGCTAAATTGCGCCAATTCAATAAGCGCAAACAGTGCTTTTATAAACGGCTCTTCCCTGAGAGCGCGAGTAACGGACGAGTATCGCACAGGAACACCATCTTTGCGAAGTCGCTCGCCGAAAGCACGAACAGTAGCATTATCGTGAGCAATCACAGCCATATTTTTCCACGGGATTTTGTGATCTAAGTGAGCGCGTTTTATTTGCCAAATAACACAATCCATTTCTTCGCGCACAGTACGATACAAGTCGCCAGAAACCGAAGAATTTTCTGTTTCTTGCGAATTTGATTCGATTTTTTCTATAGGAAAAGCGCCTTTAACATTTGCCATCTTCCAAGCCCTTCGGGCGATAGGCGTTGGCGTTGGCATAAGCGAAGGGATTGAAAGCGAAACCCTAGACGAAAAAAGACTCAGTGGAATTGAGCGACTATTTTGTTTTAGCAAATCTGAAGTATTTGAAGAATCTACAGAATCGGCGGAATCATTGGAATCATTGGAAGACTCAGCTACACCGTCAATCCTATAGTCACAAATTTTAAATACCGCTGCTTGCATAACACCGTGCTGAGCAGCTTCAACCACATAATCTGGGTATGATCCACGGAAGGATTGCACAGATTCGTCTGGGTTCGCCGTTAAAACAATACGAACGCCCAAACTAGATAAAGACTCAAGAAATGCAAGTCCAGCAAGTGTTACATCATGAAAATCATCTACTACCAAAAGACGTGGAAGTGAACATTTAAGCGCAAATAATTCTTTAGAAAAATCTTTTGAAGAGCCAGCTGAATAGTCGCCAGCAACCGACGATTCTTCTGTATTATCATCATATAAACTCTTAAAAATCTCATTCAAAATTTGAACACCGCTAGCCAAAAGTTTAGAAGAATCTAATCTAAAAGCATTTGGATATTTTTTCCGCACACAATTCGCATACTGATTGCGAAGTGCAAAAGCCAAATTCCATTGCACACGCAAACGATTAGCAATGCTAGAAGATTGCAAATCCGCCTGCAAAGTTGCAAGCAAATCGAAACTAGAGCCAGATTGCAAATGCGACTGAAAATTAAGGCTATTTAATATTTGCAACTCTGAAGATTCGCTCACAATACCCATTTCGTCTAACCTAGCGAGCATATCGCGAAGTTGATGAATGAAAGCACTATTTATTGGCAAATCCTGAGTATTTTGAGCATTATAAGCATTATGCGCATTATGTTCATTATGTGCATTCCGATAATCTGTAGAGTCGAACGAATCCATAAGATTATCACTGTTTTGCAACTGCGATATTACGTAAATCCAAGAATCATGTGATTTATAATCACCATCTTGCAAAGATTTAGAATACTCTCCAGAAAAATAATCGTTAAAAAGCGAGCAGATTTTGCAATCACCGCTATCGCCTTGCAAAACATGATTAACATGCATTCGCACTATTTCGCGAAGAATCGCATCTTGTTCAGCGCCGTTAAGCAATTTAGGAGAGGGTATTCCAAAAAGCTTATTTCGTGCGGAAATCAGGCTGAATGCAAAAGCGGAAAGAGTGCCAACTGGACGAGACTGGTATGAAACACCAAGATTGCTTATTACGTAGTTAGACATGCGTGCGGCAGTTGCACGATTCTGGGCTGCGGCGATAGCAAAATCAGTGCGAATCGCATATTTGAGTAAAAGCTGTACGGCTTCATCGTATTTAGAGTCCTGCGTATTCTTCCAATTAGCTCGCAAACCGCATAGAAGAGCGTTTAGAGCGAAACTTGACTTTCCAGAATTTGGAGCGCCAAACACCAACAAAACATTGGTGTGGCGTTCGCTGGCGTTTTTAAGACTGCCATCAAGCAACGATTGAACAGCATCTAGCGCAGAATCTTCCGTACACATAAACACAATTCTATCAACTGGCTTGCGCTTGTATGTAACCTCGTAGTGCGTTTGTTTCTTCTTCCCCGCGTTTGTTCCCCTTTTGGGTCAAACGGTAAACAAAAGCAGGAACACTCACCCGCGTTTGTTTACGTATTTGGCGTTTCGGTAAACAAAAGCAGGAACACTCACCCGCGTTTGTTCCCCTTCTGGGTCAAACGGTAAACAAAAGCAGGCGCGACGACCTGCCTTCGCGTTCAAAGCGTAGCGCGCGAAGGCAATTCGGAGCGCTGAGCCGCTCTAGGCAGAAGCACTGCTTCTGCGCGGCGAAGACGTGAGCGCGCTGTAACGCGCGAGCGATTTCCCCGCGTTTGTTTACGTATTCGGCGTTTCGGTAAACAAAAGCAGGAGCACTTCCCCGCATTTGTTCCCCTTTTGGGTCAAATGGGAAACAAAATCAGGAACACTTCCCCGCATTTGTTCCCCTTTTGGGTCAAATGGTAAACAAAAGCAAGAACACTTCCCCGCGTTTGTTCCCAACTTTGGCGTTTCGGTAAACAAAAGCAGGCGCGACGACCTGCCTTCGCGCTCACTGTTGTTGACTAAAAAGTCGCGTAGCGCGAGCGTTTTTAATCGCAAGAAATGCTATTCCAATTCCAATAAAAATCAACGTAAAAATGGCAAGCAAATAAACCACACCCACCCCGAGTGTTGTTGAATTAAACGTGTTTGGCGCAAATCCAAACCATCCTGCAGGAGCTTTGTAGTTCAAAAAGTTGTACGGCGCTGCCATAGCATGCTCTCCCCATCGCACGCCAGCAAACTCGCTTAAACATACAGCATAAGCCACATAAGTAAGCGGCGGAATCGTAGCAAAATAAACGTGCGCACGGCTGGACTTGTACTTGTAGTCGAAAAGAATAAAGTCAAAAATTGCGAGCAACGGCGTTATAAAATGCACGCATAAGCTTGAGCACCCATTGTTCATGTATGCGCCGATAAACCCGAGTTTGTTCGTAGGCGCTAGGAAGCAAAGATACAGCGTGAATGTTACGGCGATTGAAATCGTCATCATGAATTTGAAAACGTACCATGCGTTTGGTTTTGAATCTACCCATCCTTCGGATTTAACGCTTTCTGCAATATTTTTTGGCTTAAAAACATTGAAAGTGTCTAAGATCAAAGATCCTATAAGCGCAACGCAAATCATCAGATTGGAAAGATTTGTAAAATATGTGAGTGCCATTGAATCCCAAGACATTATCATTCCGTAAATTGATGACACTATAGCAATAACTCGAATAATGGTTCTTGTAACGTAGTTTTTGCGCGTTAGGGTTCCGCTCATTCTTATCTCGCTTTCAAATAATTTTTAATTCGCATTTTGTTTTTTGACTATTGTTTTTTACATATATTTCGTTTTTACATAAATAAGATTTACTATACTTGATTCGGATTTAGGAATAGCAAAATATGAAAAATTCGCCTGCGATTTTTGTAGATAACGCCAATCGCAGACGAATAGTAGAAAATGATTCCTAATAACTGTCTAATTAATTAGATATGTGACTATCTAACTAAGTGACTATCTGAGTGACTATCTGAGTGAACGGTGTGCTTGATTAAAGAAATCGTACTCGTACACACAAGACGTCATATATGCTTGCACGGCAAGAATACGCTGGCTTGGTGAAGCTTGTTCGAAAGCTTTTTCAACACATTCAATCGCTTTTCTAACACTCGCATCAAACTCTTTCGACGAATACATTGAAATCCAATCGTTATAAGGATTATCTGGAGTAGTTTTTTCAACAAGAACATGCCCAACTTCTTCATAAAGCCAGTAGCACGGCAAAATAGCAGCTGCAGCAACAACATAATCTTCACTAAAGGTTGTAGCTAAAAGATGATTAACGTAGGCAAGAGTTGCAGGAGAACATGCTGACTTCATAGCAGTACCTGTTTTCTTAAACCAGCTACGATGCAATTCGCTTTCTGCTTCAATACATGCGGCAGCGCTAGAAGACCAGTGCACGCGCGCATCATCATCTTGAGTTTTAGCAGCAGTGGCCGCGAGCGCCCGAGAGTAACGTTTCAAATATTCAGCATCCTGATTCAGGTAAAAGTCAAACAAATCCTCGTCTAAAGACCCATCTCCCAAAGACTTAATAAAATCAAGATTCATAATATTAAAGTCAACGTCTGCAGTGGCATTCCAAAGAGCTTGAGTCCAGCGTCCTGCAGCGCATATTTTAGGTTTTCTAGGCAATGTTTTTGGCACAACATAACAGGTTTCCGGATTTGATCCGTCAAGATTAATTAAATTATCGTCTTTCAGATGTTCCCAAGGCGTTGTAGAGGAATCAAGTTCAAGCCTATATTGTCGTGCGGCGTGATTTACTGGACCATGCCCTTTTCCAACATGCAAATCTTCGCCGTTGCGTATTGCTTCGTTAAGCCAATGCGTTGTCCAAGTTAATGCTTCTGATACGGTTGCAGGATTTTCAAGCGTTTTGCCGTTTTTAAGAGCTAAGGATACACGCGTTGCTAATGATGATGAAAGCGAACATCCTGTACCGTGTGTAGTTTTTGTGTCTACTCTGCGTGAAGGAACATGCACATTAGTGCCATCTGGGAATACGGCGGTGTTTCCAGCGTCTTTTCCTGTTAAGTGTCCACCTTTAACGATTACAATAACATTATTTTCACTAGCTAAAATTTTAGCTTGTTCTAAAGCTTGATTAAAACTCGTTGCAGGTTCGCTATTGCATAAAACAGCAAGTTCTGGAATATTTGGTGTAATAATATCTGCTTTTTTTATGAGAAGTCGTAAGGATTCTTCTGCAGATTCTTTAAGAAGACGATCGCCTGATGTAGCAACCATAACAGGATCTAACACGACTACAGGAACTGGATGATTTTCAAGCCATTCTCCGACTATATCAATATAGGGTTTATCACCTAACATTCCTAGTTTTACAGCATCTACTTTTACATCGTCGAATACTGCCTCTAGTTGAGATACTAGGAATGATGTTGGTGGAGTATATACTTCTCGCACACCGCATGTGTTTTGCGCTACTAAGTTTGTTGTAACGCACATGCCGAAACCATCGGAAGCCATGATTGATTTTAAGTCGGCTTGAATTCCAGCACCACCAGTTGGGTCTGTGCCGGCTATGGAAAGCACTCGTGGAATCACTGGTTTTTCACACGATGGTAATGAGTTTTTGCGCTGTGTAGAAAATAAGCTTTCTGCAGATTGATTAGATTGATTAGATGTATTGGATGTATTGGATGTATTGGATGTATTGGATGTATTGGATGTATTGGATGTATTGGATGTATTGGATGTATTGGATGTATTGTATGTATTGGATGTATTGTATGGATTAGATAGATTTATATTAAATGTATTAGTATGCGAATCTAGTGACAATTCTGTCATGATATTCCCTTCGCTAGCATTATCTAGATCAGGTTCAACGGGTGTAATCTCAGCGTTTAAACGCACCCCGAACCATTATTTGACTATATCGTTTATTTGTGACTTACTACACCCCGCGTTTGTTCCCAAAATCGCCCGATACGTAAACAAACGCGGGATAAAAGTAACAAAAAGCAAACATTAGCACACAAAAGCAAGCCTGATCTAATTCAGCGACTAAACCAGTCAAATAGTCTGCTATTGCGCAACGATTCTGCCGAAGCGTTGCAATGCTTGCTGTATGTTAGCTCGCCACTGATGCCGTTTCCGCTAAGCACAGATGCCAACCATCCGCGCCTACCGAATGCACCCGACGCTATGAAGAGCGCCATCAATATGCCGAATAAGAAGGTGTACGTAATAGCAGCGTTTCCACCAGTAAACGGCAGCGGAATTGGCGACACGTTGATGCCAGTAATCTTTATATAGCCGATGATTGCATTCTTATCATCTTTACCAGCATCATAGTGCTCACTCTCATTATCTGACTTATCTTTTGTCTGCGCGTATACTGCGTAAACAGCCGTATTCCTATTAGTTATAAGCAGCCTCTGCAATGCTTCAGTATCTACACTTGCGTTGCCTTTGGCATCGCGCTTCAAAATAGGCGTGCAAGTATCATCAACAGGCTTGCGATTGTTTAACTTTCGCACGCATACTTGAAGATTCTTCTCAACTACATCTCGAGAATCAAAATCATCGCTAGCGTTTACTAACAGCTCTTTGCCATTCACTTTGCCTTTAGCATCTGGATTACCTGTGAAAGCGAAGTTAATGTCATTAGCAGTAACCTCGTAAGGCTTATCCATAGTCGAAGTCTTAAGCGAACCTATAGATTCAGCTTTAGGCTTTACTACATCAACCGGCACTACGTATACTGGTATGAGCGAAGTTGCAGAAGCAACATTCTTAAAATGAGTTTGCGCATCATAGCCATAAGTATTCTTTAAGCTTCTCATTGCCCAACCATTAGAAAGCGACAAAGCATAGACTGGAGCAATAGCTTTCTTAGATGTTCCAGCTACATCATCTGCAGTTTCTATATTCTTATTTCCACCTAAAACTTTCGTAAGCTTAAAGGAATCGGAATTGACAGTCTTGCAATTTGGATTTGCAGTACCACTACCCTCACACCATTTGTTCACAGTAATATCTTGAGGACTCATATTCGAATAATTATTACCCAATGTACTGTAATTCATGCCATTAGTGTTAGAAACATTTAATCCGCCACCATAGTTTCCATTACCTAATACTAAATCAGGTATATTGATATACTCACCGTTAAGCGTGAAGAAGTAGGAACCATCATCATGACCGAATTGATCTACCCTAGTTTTGTTGTCAGGAAGCTGTACTGTAACCTTACTGCTATGCTCGCCATTTTCCTTATCCGCGCCGTTTACAACGCGCAAAGATGGTTGAATCTTCTTAAACTCATCTTCACTCATGCTGTTTGGAATATTCGGCTTAAGAGTGAGAGCATTCTGCAATTGGTTTAAATCAATTTGTTTATTTTTCGTACTCGCGTTATAACGGTACACAAGCGATTGATGACCAGACGCGCCAACCAGCTCAAATCCTGGGTCGTCAGAACGTTCACCAACATATGGCTTATTCTTATCCCAAGTAATCTTGTAGTCGGCAGCAGCATTGCCAACACTTCGCAACGTAGCGAATCGAGTTACAATATTATATCTCGGTTCTGGCGTTACATTTCGCCTACGCCATCCGCGCAAAAGAATAAATGAATCCTGCTCATTGCCTGCGTTAGAGTAATTACTGCGCTTATCCGCCTGCTCTTGAGGAGCAACATACTCCCCGCGCTTCCAAGCAACTTCTGACTGGTTTGCAGAAAGCGTATCATCATCATCCACGCTTATAAGACTGTCAGCATCTCCAAAACCAAGCCATTTGCCGCCGGAATTGCCATTGCGTAGCACGTAATTTACAGCATGCTTTTCAGAGTCATTCAGCAGCAATGGATGCACTTGTACTACTTTCTTATTGACTACGACTGGGAAGAATACGCAATCTGAAGGCGAACTCCACTCTTTTGGTGCTTTTGTTTCAGGCCTACACACGCTACTACGTTGCGCAACCATTGAGTCAGCAGATAGCACGTTTCGCATATCTTCTTCTTTTAGCGCATTTGACTCATTACCACCTGTTTGAGTGCTATCTACAGAACTACTTGCATGATCTGAATTTATACTGCCGCTTGATTGAGATGAGTTTGTGTTATTCGATAACTCATCCAAATTTTCAGATTTAACGCCAGGCATATTAGACCAAGGTCCATAAGATCCTGCGTGATTCCTTGCACGCACTACGCTTCCAGGAGCTAAGAATCCAGCATTAAATATTATTGCAGAATTATTTCTTCCTTCGTCTTTAGAATTCAACGTAACGCCTTGAGGTAGCGTATAACCTTCGCAAACTTGCCAGTTATCAGTTGACTTAGTTCTGCATAATGCTAATGCTTCACTCGTGTCACTATCGCTTTGAGAAGTAGCATTGTTACTACTCAAGTTATCCTGTGCACCCAAGCTAGACATTAGATTATTGCTAGATTGTAATCTAGCGAGTTTTGCTTTTTCGGCGCGAGTGAAATACACTACGAGTCGAGTCGCATCTTTCCCTGCAACAACTGACACAGCATTATAGTAATTATTCGCAACAGCACCTTCCCAATCGTGAAGCCAGACTTTAGAGGAAGATGAATCACCATAATGATGACCATCATATGCGCGCACAATTGGAGAGTCAGCTACAGTCCAATTGAACTTGAATTTGCCCACTACTGCTTCGTTACTCTTGTTTCCAGAGTCGTCAGTTACTTGAGCAATCATCTTGAAAGTTGGTGAATTTTTAACATCTTGCCCACGCCATTTTTCTATGAACGCACGCAATAGTTCCTTGTTAATATTCCCGTCTGTAACAAACCTTGCGCGAGGAGCTTTTTTAGTCTTTGGATCTGTTACACCGTCTGCTTCAATATCTATGCTCAGCGTATTCTTCAAAGCGTTGCTTACATGCGTATCAGGATTTGCCACATTGAAATCATCATCCATTCCAAGCAAATCTACTACGTTGAATAAGCCCGACTGCTTTGTAATATCAGTCTTGTTCATATCAATAGTAGTAGGAGTTCCGCAAGAATCAGCCTTATCTTTAGTAGGATTGCACTCGCCAAGAAGCTTCTTATTAGCATCTTTAGGATCTTTTACTGAAATCCACGGCTTGTTCTTGTCTACAGGCACAAACCACACGTTAATTACATTTGGAGTTTGATTTTTATCGCCTTCGTCACGAGCTTCCAAATCTTTCCATGGTTTACCGTTGAAAATATAGAGCTGAGTGCGTCTTTCTGGAACAGCAGAGTTTTTACTAAGAATTACAGACCTTAAGTTTATACCAGACGCTTGCTGATTATATTCTTTACCACCAGGCATAATATAACCTTGCGGCTGCAAGAAACTGTTTTTATCAGTAATACCATTGGTATTTATGCCGAGTCCACCGCCAAGACTGTCGTATTTTACTAAGTCAACAACGTTCACCCAGTCTCCGCGCGCACCATTGACTTTACGAGCGTAACCGATGCCGCCATCACCACGCTGAGGCATGCTGTTGTATCCACCCCATAGATTTTCTATGGTTGCTTTATTAGTAGCATCAGCATCATTGGTGTTCAATGGGTAAAGTGATGGCTGTATTTGGTTTCCAAGCCGTCTAGTTTTCTTTGTGCCTTTGAATAAGCTCAAAGCGTCATTCGTATTGAAGTTGTTACCTTGGTTAATGTTGAATTTGTACACTAAATATTGCGTACTATATTCATCGCTGCCATACCAATAAAAACCATCGTCACTATCTCGACCCGGTAACTTATCTCCGTTACGAATTGACCAATCGTAATCTGCACGAATATTAACAAATCGCGTGATTTTCTTCTGCTTTGGATCAAGCACAGTTTCCTGCTTTTGATCATCTTGAGTGTCAGTGCCTGTTCCAGTTGCTTTTACTACATTAAAAGTCTTTTCTGAACCAGACTTATTTTGACCAGTATTTTTACCGTCAGGAGTTACAGAAAGGCAGATTTTATACTGCTTTTTATCGTCTTTACAAGAATATTTATCGTTTTTGCCACCAAGAGTTTTAGTTTCATCTTTCGACCAACCAATTTCATCTTTTCGGTAATCGAACAAACGCGGATTCTTTTGCTTAATTCTCTCTATTAAACCCTGTTTTTCGGAAGGATTCAGCTCATAAGGGTTCACTTGAACCATGCCATCGTCTGGCCATTTCATATCAAGCGGAAGCGGCTGCGAAACAGCGTGTTTACTAGTATTAATCTGACCTGTATCTGTTCCTATGCCAACATAAATTCTTGAACCGATTTCTGCCAAATTTTCTGGAATAGTAATTTCACCAGTTTTTGGATTAAAAGTAATCTCTTTTTCATATGGCATAATTTTTGTGAAAGTCGTATCATTTTGAGAATTTATCTGTACCCAATCGTGTTTTTCGTCTTCACGATGCAGCATTATTCCTTGACAACCATCAGAGCGATCGCTACATTTCTTGTAAATATTTGTTGGAGTTCCATCTTTTTCTTCTTCAAAAGGCTTAGTTTTCCCACGTCCCCAAATTCGCACTACCAACATTTTCACTGACGTAGCGTTTTTAGAAAGCGTCACTTTACCAACATACTTACCATCATTCTGCTTTTGCCAACGTACGTTAGGAACAATAAAATTACCATCAATAATATTCAACTTCACAGTTTTTTGAACATTATTTCCAGCATCATCCCAAGCGTGGAATGTAAACTCTTTAGACGGAACATCGTTAGCAGAAGCCGGAGAACCATTAGGATCATTTGTAGTTACATAACCGGATTGATCTTTAAGAGTATTAGCACACGCTGTGCTACCACATTTTGAATTTTGATCATATTTACTAAAACTGCCGGACCATTTTCTACTAGCTTCCAAAACATCTGTGCTATTAATATTAGGCACATTCTCCTTAGTACCCATATGCACATGCATATCGTCATGACCTGTTACTAAGAATCTAACGCGGCTACCAACAGATACGTTTAATCCACCTTCAGGAACAGACTGAGGCTCACCGCCATCAACACTCACTTTCACGTCTATAGTTGGCTTCTCGCCGTCAACATGCGTGAATACGAGTGGCAAAACATCCTTAGACTCATCCCAGTATGTAATCTTCGCATACTTAGCTAATACGTATACTGGCTTTACTTCTGGATTCGCGCCAGATTGAAGCATAATGCGATTTTCGTTATTAGTATTAGTTGGAGTTGCGTATTCTTCTTTTACTGGCTTTGAGAAGTCTGCTTTCGCAAGCTGTGCATATCTTGCTTTCTCATCACTAGTCAATGCTTGATCAACAGATTTACCTTTAGGCGCATCATAAAGTTTCCAAATATAACGCTTAGTATCGTTTAATGGCCTAAATTGACACTCTTGACCGTCTTTATTTTTTTCAGCAGCGTTATCTGCAGCTTTATCATCATCGCCATTACAAGGATTTACTACGTTTACTACAGGAACTTTTACAGCAACCTTTGTTTCTGCATCTTGCAAAGTGTCTGACTTTTTATCATTACCTGTGTTATCAGTCCACTCAACGCTATAAATTGCGCGATCTTTAATAGCTTTGCTTGCTCCGGATCCGCCATCGGAATAACTATCATTGAGCGGATATTCTAAGCCATGAGTATCCCCAGGAATTTTGCCATCTTTAATAGAACCGTAATAAACAGAGTCCTCTGCATCTGAATAATTATCATAGTTGTCAATATTCTTCTGAGTATGAGCATCAGGCATGTATATGCGCGGATTCAACGCAATAGCAAAATCATAAATTCCAAGTTTGCTATCAAGGTATTTCACATAATTTTCTGCTTTACCTAAACTGGTTTTAGGAGAACGATACTTAGCATTATCATTCCATTCTTCAGTCTGGAGTGGTCTAAACACGTCCGCTTGACCAATAATATCGTACTTAAAAGGCATACTCGAGCCCATTTGAAGTTTATCGTTCCAATATTTTACTGTCATCTGGTGAGAGCCGAAAGAAGAATCTTGAGTGTTAATATTAGTGTTTGGATCTAATGGGATTCTCCACCAACGGTTTCCTCTCGCATACTTATTATCTGCGGAATTGTATTTTGGAGAAAGTGAAATCTGACCCTTTGCCCACACTTGACCTTTGCACTGAGATTCATCAGCTTTATCGCACACTCTTTGCTGTGAAGGGTAGAAAAGTAAGCTTGTAACGCCAATATTATTAGTATGAGCTAATAATTGACCATTATTGCTTGTTAAAGGTCCTAAATGAGTACCGCGAAGGAACTGGAAATGCGGCACTCGCATATCAACTAGATTTGGTATACCGTACCACTGCTGGTACAAAGTCGTGTACTCGTAATCAGTATGGCCTTTACCACCGCGCCATTGCCAGAGTGAATATGGTTTAGAACGACCATATGGATCAGAACGACCATATCTAGTTGCTGGACCACCCCACTTATCACCATAATAAGTTCCTGCACCATAATACGATGTACTCAAAGCTCCATATTTTCCATTATCTGAAGTCGTATAATGAATATGGTAACTATAAGGTGATGTTTGATTATTTTCAATGTTATTAGTCAACGTAAATATTTTTGATTTTTCTGGACTATCTGGTCCGCGCATTTCAAGATACAAATGATCAATCAAATCAATATACGTTTGGTTGAATCGCTGTCTACCATCAGGAGGAAGACGAGTACCAGTAAGATGTTCTCCATCGCTTGGGAAACCATAGTTAGTACTGTGATAGCAATCAAAGCCATAACCAGTATGGCATAAGCCAAGACCCCTATTTTTATTTTCATTATTGCTTTGAGTTCCGCCATTATAAACAGCTGCATCACTAATAACAGTATTATTTTTAAGGCGATACCAAGCTTTATCAAGAGTTTCACCATTACTAAGCGGAGCTCTTAGAACACCTTTATCAAGGCAAAAACCGTTAGGATTAACCCAATCTTTTGAGCAAGTGCGCTTAGTTGCATCAAAATGCAAGCGCTCTACATACTGGTCATACTGACCGTTACTTTCATCGAGTCTCTGATCTTTAGGAACAACGAAATATGTTAAAGCATTAGCAGCACCATGAATACGCGCCCCCATGTTGACGAGCACATCCCAGATGTATCCTTTGCCATCGCGTTTAGGAGTACGCTTCATAAAAATGTAATCGTGAACATCATCAAGCTGATTAAAAGCCAAAGGATCAACACCGTTTCTGCCTGCATCATATGGCAAATTACGAAGACGTTTTTGTAAATACGTTCCGCGCGGATACGGAGTAAAGTTTGGATCATTTTCAGTGTAACGACCTTGAGGACTAGCAAAATTGCTATATACAGTACTCCAAGGATTTTGTCCGCGTTCCATATCAGCACCATTAGATGCGCGATGCCCCATTTCATCGCCGTCATCAGTAATGCATTCGGAACGTGAGTATTGTCTATAACAACCTGGGCGGAACTCCATTTTGCTATTGCGATTGCTAGCACGATTATTATTGCTAGCACGATCAGTATTGACAAAAGCACCGTCAGCTCCGCTTTGCGAAGCCATACCTTCAGCAGCGCTCATTAAAGCACTATCAATAAGTCCTTTGACAGACCCATCACCCTTAGCGACGCTGTTAGCAAGATTATTATTTACACCATTTTGCATTTGCATCTTTGCAAACGCATTGCTTTGTCCATCGACAAAAACTGGAGGTTGCGATGGCGCAGAAATATTGGCATTATCGGCACCAGCATTATCGGCACTACTACTGGCATTAGGATTATCAGCAGACTTAGCTTTATCGCCAGACTTAGCTTTACCAGCTTTACCAGCAGCCTTACCAACATCAGCCTTTTTATCAGAATTACCAGAGCTAGCCACAGTCGAAGCAGTGTCACTTTCAGCAGCTACAGCAGTGTTTGCAGTTAGGCACATCGGCAGCCACATCGCCACCGAAATCAGGAAAATAAGAGCAGCCTTAGTCGCCTGCTGAGCTAAACGTCCTACCCAGACGACAACACTTAGCAAAACCGTCCAAATACTTCTCATTTGTCCACCTAAACTCTCGTATGCCAATTTCCACATGCCAATTAACGTATTATTTCTAAAATCTTAAATTTTGACTTTTTTAACGCATCAACTTTTTAACGCATAAAATTACTGAACGTATCAACTTATTAAACGCATAAAACTATTTAACGCATCAACTTTTCAATTTTTTAAGCTTTGAAGCCTTCGGACGCTTGCCCTGCGCAAAACCATCAATAATCGACTCAAAGGATTCCTGACTAATCCTTCTCGCTTCTTCAGAATTCCTATACATCTGCTTGTTTTGGTCGCCATAAATGCCAAGCCAAAGAGCATCATTCGTATGGTCATCACCATTTCGATCACTATCATGATCACCATTGCTATCACCATGGTCATCACCATTATTTCGATCATCGCCGTTCTGCTTATCGTTTTTCTTCTTTTTCTTCTTAACAATCGGCAGACCAGCCCAGTAAATGTAGCCTCCAACCACACTTAGGCTTGCAATGCTCCCAACAATCCACCACGGGAATCTCGGAACATCTGGCTTTTTACCAAGCAAAGACTTGTCCGCGGCAGGAGTCGGTATTACTCGCTCCCCCGTCACCAAGATTCTCTGTGTGTTGATTCCAAGCGGCGTGCAAGTAATCAGAGTCACAAGATCCTTGCCTGGCACTGCAGCAATCTTCTTTGTTTCGTCTGGGTTTACAACAATTTTTTCTATCACCTTGTAAGTGAGAATCTCGTCAAAAACCTCGATCGTAAAAGAATCGCCCTTATCTATCTCATCCAATCTCGTAAACATTTCCGCACTAGCCAAACCACGGTGGCCAGTAATCACGGAACGAGTCCCTAATCCTCCAACTGGAAGAGAAGTACCGCGCAAATGCCCAAGTCCCTTAAGCAAAGTAGCATCCTGCGTACCGTGATACACAGGCAAATCTAGGTCAATTTTCTTAATGCGAAGGCGAGCCATAAGACCATCGTCATTCGCTTTCAACTGATCCCAATAGTTTTGACTAACGTCAGACGTTTCGCCATGAGATGTTGGAATATTCGTGTTCGCCTCATATATTGCACCTACGGATAGCTTGCGATTGTATTCGCGCGCGCGAGCAAGCTGCTCATGCGGAGCCGGAACAGCATGCGTGATTAGCTTAGCGTATTCCGCAGCTACTTCCGACATGTGATACTGGCTTAACCACATTGCTGCATGTGGGTATAACAGTGAGGCGAACGATGCGGTTAATAGAAGCGCTGGAACGATAGAAGATTTAGAAAATCTCCACTTTCGTTTATCGCGTTTCTTATGCTTAACCGCAACGTTTCGATTTAAGAATAAAAACCTAAGCATTTGTTGCTTTGCGATTGGACTTGAAACTGGACTTGTGACTTTATTTGTGACTTTATTTGTGATTTAATCTGCGACTTTATTTTCGATTTGATTTTCGATTTTGTGAGCCGATGCGAGTATTCGCGAATCCGCGCAATTCACTCACTTGAATACGCAAACACTCGCATACAGCTTAAATCACAAAACAATCACAAAATAATCACAAAACCAAGTAAGCCTTACGCTTCTTCTTGTTCCTTGCGACGACGAGTGATGATGTAGAACAACGTGCCGCCCAAGCCAACAATGCCGAATGCGGTGAGCAATACCAAGCCGCGCGCACCAGTCATTGGCAGTGCCGAGAGGATCTTGTCTAAGCCAGTGGCTTTCTTGTTTTCGATTTCCTTAGTATTGTTCGTCGTTGCATTTTCAGCAGTATCTGCCTTCAAAGCAACGCACTTAGGAGTAGAATCAAGCAAATAACCGGCAGGAGCATCAGTCTCAACCACGCAGTAAAGCTTAGTCGTTACAGCAGGATTAGTTTCCTTTGAATTGTAGACGAACAATCTTACGGAATCTGTACCTTTTTTATCTCCGATTGTTTTAGTAGTCAAAGTAGTTTCTACTTTTTTACTACTAATCTCAGTACCATCGTTGCCTTTAAGCTTAAAACTACCATCACCTTGCTTTTCAGCAGTTTTAATATCTGAAGCTTGCTTATCAGCAGTAATTTCATACACATTAAACTTTGCATCATTCAAAGGCAACTTTTTCTTATCACCAGCTGCGCCGATTTCTTCCGTAACCTTATTAACAGTCAACGTACCAAAGTGGGCGGTATCATTAGGAATGTCGTCACCACCGCAGTCACCATCTTTCTTGGTTGGTGTACATGGATCATTACCGTCACCGTTACCAGTCTTATTATCATCAACGTATGTATTGGCTACGTTAGCAATGTCCTTAACATCATCAGCAACTTTAGTGACAAGCTCTACCTCAAGCTTAACAACTTTCCCACCAGTGGCTGAAGTATAAGCATCATATGCTTTCTTAAGACCACCAGTAGATTCGGTATTAGTAAGAGAGAATGCGACTAAACCATTATCACTTGTAACTGTGTAATGAGTATTAAGAGTAAGAGGTACGTCAGTTGCACTTGTATCTTTTGTACCAGCATCAGTATAAGTTACAAGATTCGCACTTTTAATCTTATCGTAAGTTAAACCAGTTTCTAGCTTATCCTTAAAACCGATCTTCTCGTACTTATTACCATCCTTAGGAGCTGTGAGAGGAATCGCAATCTTCCAAGTTATAGTGGTTTTATTATCCTTCGTCAAGTCCTTACGACTTAACTCACTAACTGTCTTAGTTGGACGTTCCTTGCTTGTATCATTCTTTGGATACACGTTAACATCGTAAATCCAAGGATTAGTCTTGTCTTTAGGATTTGGAAGAGGCGTGGTCACAAAGAACGGAGAAACACGCTTTGTAATGGAAACCTTTTTCCACACGTTGTTTTCTTGTAATTGTGCACCAGAAGTATCGGTTTCTTCGATGTAGTAGAGACCCATCGCAAGATTTTCAAACTTGGCTTCACCATTATCATCGGTTGTTTTCTCAGTACCATTTGTATCAGCTTTAACAAATTCAGATTGAGCACCATTAATAAAATCGGAAGCCGTTTTCTTATTCGTACCAGTGGTAGCTGTTTCAACTAAATTATCTAAGCC
Source organism: Gardnerella lacydonensis (assembly GCF_048545055.1). Lineage (NCBI taxonomy): Bacteria > Bacillati > Actinomycetota > Actinomycetes > Bifidobacteriales > Bifidobacteriaceae > Gardnerella > Gardnerella lacydonensis. Next base: position 432,379 of record NZ_JBKQXT010000001.1, on the reverse strand, counting down.
TTTGATCTTCTTCCAGCCTTCAGACGTAGAAAGGTCAATTTCATCAGCACCCTTCTTTACTCGCCATAGAGTAAACTTAACGCCCTTAACTGGATTCTTACCAGTTAAAGTCTTAACAGTACCATCAGATCGGTCACCAGTTGCAGGACCCTGATACTTATGAATAATAATGGATGTAGCGCTCTTTTTGCCCTGATTAATGTTTCCAGTGTCAACACCAGCACCAGCATTAGGGTCTGCATAAGCAACAGAGCCAGCAATACAGCAAGTTCCAAGCGTGCAAACCGCCGCCAAAACAGCAACGGTGCGCTTCAGCGAATTCGTATTTAAACGCATGTTCCCTCTCTTCTTTAGAGTACATCTCGTTATGAGAATTTTGTGTTTAGAAAGAATCGCCCATGTGATTAGACTTTTCCGCAAAATCGCATAAATATTGCGAATTACAGATTCCTCTCACCGGGCTTCTAGGCGCACTAAAGCTGTGCACCAAACCTTCATTTACTAAATCAGACTAGCATTTTGTGGTATGAAAATCACCTAAAAATCAACTAACAAAAGATTACTAAAATAAGCTTTTAATACCCCCCCCCCCGGTATTGTTGAAATATCAGGGTTTTCTCAGCTTAACAAGTGATTAAAATTGTTAAAAATTCTTTCCGAATTTTTGCTAAAATCGCACCTCGGCGTGTCGAATTAACCGCGTCGTTATCCCTCGCGCGTATTGCGGCTCTCACTTCTTCGCCGTGCCAGCGTTTGTTTCCCACTCGACCCAAAACGTAAACAAACACGGGCAAGCATCCCCACTTTCGTTTCCCACTCAACCCAAAACATAAACAAACACGGGCAAGCATCCCCACTTTCGTTTCCCACTCAACCCAAAACATAAACAAACTCAGGCAATCATCCCCGCTTTCGTTTCCCACTCAACCCAAAACGTAAACAAACACGGGCAAGCATCCCCACTTTCGTTTCCCACTCAACCCAAAACATAAACAAACTCAGGCAATCATCCCCGCTTTCGTTTCCCACTCAACCCAAAACGTAAACAAACACAGGCAATAATCCCCGCTTTTGTTTACCAAAACACACAAAATGGGAACAAACTCGGGAAAGTGTTCCCGCTTTTGTTCCCCACTCAACCCAATACGTAAACAAACACAGGCAAGCATCCCCACTTTTGTTTACCAAAACACACAAAATGGGAACAAACTCGGGAAAATCGAGAACAAACACCAAGCCAAATCAAGCCAAAATCACATACACACAAAATCAATTTTGTCAAGTCATATGAAAGAATGTGCATAAAGCATAGGCTTTAACCACATTGCAAAAAATATCTTGCAATAATAATTTCATAACAATAACATCGTCAGCATGAATAACAGTAAATTATTATCTGACATTTTAAAAGCTGAAAGTCACAACTCCTGCTTGATGGCTTCATACACCAAGTGTCGCAAAAGTTTAAGGACACACTTAAAGTCCAACAATTTGGTTGAACCATATCGCGGACTTTATGCTATAAGCAACTATTGGCAGCGACTATCATACAAGGACAAGGTTCTACACATAGCCATCCCACTTACTCAAAAAATAAAGATTAAGGAATGGAAGTTCACTGGAGAAACCGCCGCCGCACTAAAGGGGTTTGAAGTCATCAAGCTATATAGCAATCAGCCAAAGGCAATAAACATACACGTATCTTGCGCATATGCTGACAAAAATTTGACCGATACTAGTGAAAAGTCTACAAAAAAGATAGCTAGACGGCAGCTCAAACGCATACATCTCCCAGATATTATTGAGGACGAGAATGGCATTAGGCTTGAAGAATGTTACAAAAGATGCAAGAAACCGAATTCACCAAATACTTGCGATTCAAATGTAAAAACCTGCAAGCACACAAATGAAAAGAAAACCTCCACGTTCGGTCACATTAAAACAATGGAGGAAGATGCAATGTCCCATGTCGCAAGTACTTACAACACCCTATTCGTTGAAGCATGGACTAATCCATTTAGAATAGCCCTGCCAACTTTTGATTCTGCTTCTCAAAAAGGCGAGAATCTAAAGAAAATTTACAACGTATGTAGTGAGTTTTACAGATTTGCGCGCTATCAGTATAATGCGTCACAATTGCAAGACGACCCGTATCTTAGAAAAATCGACAACCCCTATTTTTCAAACATTGACTACACTGACGCATTATCTCGATTGAAACTTTTATGCAATTTTGCATCAGCTAAAAGCGAAAATGCAGGCGAATCTTTGGCTCGAGCAACAATTATTGAACTTGGGTTCATTGTGCCTCAAATCCAATATGAATTCCCGAACAATAAAAACCCAAATTATCCATTACGCGCAGATTTTGCATGGAATGTCAATGGAAATCTTATAGTCGGAGAATTTGATGGTACCGATAAATATTTGATTGAATGTGGGAAAAGCTCTGTTTGCAATATTAGTCAAGAATCTTCTAAAAATACTATTATCACTGACCTTCATGAAGAAAATATGCTGCTTCGATACGACCGCGATGCCGTACGAAAAGAACGCGATCGGGAGAGGTACCTATATGACTGCGGAGTGAGCAAAATCGTTCGCTTCGACTTTGCGGAAGTCATTGATCCACAAAAACTCGAGCAGAAGCTAACTTTGGCAGGGATTCCCAAGGCTTATAAATAAGGTAATTAAGGTAAATAAGAGTGTACTCAATATAAATAAGAGTGTAATTAAGATAAATAAGAGTGTACTTGCGTGGTAACCGTTTTAAGTGCTACCGCAAATCAATGCCCCGCGTTTGTTCCCAAAATCGCCAAATACGTAAACAAACTCGGGCAATCGTTCTTGCTTTTGTTTACCATTCAACACAATACGTAAACAAACACGGGCAAGCATTCCCGCTTTTGTTTACCATTCAACACAATACGTAAACAAACACGGGCAATCGTTCCCGCTTTTGTTTACCATTCAACACAATACGTAAACAAACACGGGCAAGCATTCACGCTTTCGTTTACCATTTGACCCAAAAAGGGAACAAACACGGGCAAAAAGAAACAAAAACAGGAAAAAGAAACAAAAGCAGCCAAATCAACCAAGGTCGCATTTTCATATCAAAAATGTCGATTCTGCAATAAATCATCAAAATAAAATTGTCGATTCTGCAAAAATTTGCTAAAATAAAATAATCGATTTTGCAAAGAATGGCGGAATTACAATGATTTATAACCTTAATCAATCAGCATCTAGCACAACATACACTATGCGCAAATTTCCACGCAAAATCTACTCACAAATGCTCAATTGGAAAAACTCTTCCAACGGAAAAACAGCACTGCTCATAGAAGGACCACGTCGCGTAGGAAAATCCACTATCGTCAAAGAGTTTGCGCAAAATGAGTACGAAAGCTACATCTTAGTGGATTTTTACACAGCATCTCCAGAAGTAAAACAACTATTCGAAGACCTTTCAGATTTAAACTACATCTTTCTGCAACTCCAGCTAGCGTATAAAACAAGCCTCAAAGAACGCAAGTCGTGCATTATTTTTGATGAAGTTCAACTCTGCCCAAAAGCGCGCCAAGCAATTAAAGCCCTAGTCAACGACGGAAGATACGACTACATAGAAACGGGCTCACTAATTTCAATCCACAAAAACGTTAAAAATATTCTTATTCCAAGCGAAGAACGCAAACTAAAAATGCATCCTATGGATTATGAGGAATTTAAGTGGGCACTTGGCGACAATACAACCATTCCGCTTCTAAAAAAACTCTACGATTCTAAAAAACCAATCGGTCAAGCAGCATGCAGAAAAATGCTAAGAGATTTTAGACTTTATATGCTTGTTGGAGGAATGCCACAAGCTGTTGAAAGCTATATTGAAACCAACGATTTTAGTGTTGTAGATAGAGTAAAACGCGATATTCTTTCACTTTACGAAGATGATTTTAGAAAAATAGACCCTACTGGTAAAATATCTGCAATTTTTGATTCCATTCCAGCTCAACTCATGTCTAACACTTCCCGTTACCATGTTTCGAGCGTTCTTGCTGGCAACAGAGCAAATACTGTTCTTGAACAACTAGCTCAACTAGAAGATTCTGGAACTGTGCTAATCTCCCACCATACTAACGATCCTAATTCTGGAATGTCTCAACACAAAGATTTATCTAAGTTCAAACTCTTTCTTGCAGATACTGGTTTGTTTGTTACGTTAGCATTTAAAGACAAGTCTTTTACAAGCAACGACATTTATATGCGATTGTTAAACGATAAGTTGCAAGTAAATCTAGGTTATGTATACGAAAATATTGTTGCTCAAACTTTGAGCACTCATGGACACGAATTGTATTATCACACTTTTATGGACGGCGACGCGCGCTTAATCGCGGACGATACTAATGTTGAGATTGACAATCACGATAATTGCAATAATCACAACAATCGCAGCTATGAAGTAGATTTCTTGATTGCTGATAAGAACAAGATTGTGCCGATTGAAGTAAAGAGCTCAGGTTATAAAACGCATGCTTCGCTTGATACTTTCGCGCGCAAGTTTTCTTCGCGAATCGCACGGGAAATTCTGATTTATACGAAAGACTACCAACATAACGGAATGCTGGAATACATTCCAATAGTAATGACTGAGTTCTTGTGATTTTCCCGCTTTTGTTTACCATTCGACCCAAAATGGGAACAAACTCGGGCAAGCATTCCTACTTTTGTTTACCATTTGATCCAATACGTAAACAAACTCGGGCAAGCATTCCTACTTTTGTTTACCATTTGACCCAATACGTAAACAAACTCGGGCAAGCATTCCTACTTTTGTTTACCATTTGACCCAATACGTAAACAAACTCGGGCAAGCATTCACGCTTTTGTTTACCATTCAACACAATACGTAAACAAACACGGGCAAAAAGAAACAAAAGCAGGAGAAAGTAAACGCACAAAAAACAAAAAGCCGCGCAAGACGTGTAAAACAAAAATGTGTAAAACAAAAAGCCGCTGCAAGATGCATAAAACAACTTGCAACGGCTAATTCGATTCAGACTAGCAAAACCAAACCTAAAGATTTAAGCAAATCACCCATAAACAGTATGGATAGCCTAAAATCGCCAGCTATACATAGTCTGATTAGTTAAGGTCATCGTCATAATCACCCTGACCACCCTGATCATCAAGGAAGTCATCTGGATTAAACTCATCCCCAAGCTGCATGTCGCCAAAATCAATGTTCGAGAAATCAACATCTCCCATGTTGCTCTCGCCAAAGTTTGACGGAGTGCCATTTGCTCCACCCAAACCAAGGTTTGGATAAACAGCATCACGCACCTCTGGATCTGCAAAGACATCCGCATTACGATAACGCGCCAAACCAGTACCAGCTGGGATGAGCTTACCAATAATAACGTTCTCCTTCAAGCCCTTAAGATCATCTTCCTTCTGACTCAAAGCAGCTTCAGTAAGCACGCGTGTAGTCTCCTGGAAGGATGCGGCAGAAAGCCAAGAATCTGTAGCCAAAGAAGCCTTTGTAATACCCATAAGCTCTGGACGACCAGCAGCAGGCTTACCACCATTCTTAACAGCCTCAAGATTTGCCTCGCGGAACTTAGCCTGATCCACAAGTTCGCCTGGAAGAAGGTTCGTGTCTCCAGAATCAATCACCGTAATACGGCGAAGCATCTGGTGCACAATAACCTCAATATGCTTATCGTGAATATCAACGCCCTGAGAACGGTACACGTTGTGCACTTCTTCCACAATGTTCACCTGAGCAGCACGAGGACCAAGAATTCGCAGAATCTTCTTAGGATCCACAGAACCTTCAATCAGCTGTGTACCAACCTCAACGTGGTCTCCATCCTTAACAAGCATTGGAGCACGACGAGTTACTGGGTAAACGATTGGCTCAACCGTAGTATCGTCTGGAGTCAAAGTCACCTGACGACCATGGTCAGTATCCTCAACCTTCACAACACCTGGGAACTCAGCAATTGGAGCCTCGCCCTTAGGCGTACGAGCCTCGAAAAGCTCGGTAACACGAGGAAGACCCTGCGTAATATCAGAAGCCGAAGCAACACCACCAGAGTGGAAGGAACGAAGCGTAAGCTGCGTACCAGGCTCACCAATAGACTGTGCTGCAACAATACCAACAGCCTCGCCAACATCAACAAGAGAGCTTGTAGCCAAAGACCAACCGTAGCACTTTGCGCAAACGCCACGCTTAGACTCGCAAGTAAGCACAGAACGAGCCTTAACTTCTTCGACACCGTGCGCAACCAAGTCACGCAAAACATCCATCGAAAGCGCGTCACCACACTTAGCCAAAACGGTTGTACCGTCTGCTGGATCAAGCACGTCTGCAGCAAGCAAGCGCGAGTATGGACCACCATCAGCAGCCTTAACAAGCGTCAAATTGCCATTTTCGTCGCGGTCCGCAATCTTCATCATAAGACCACGCTTTGTGCCGCAATCTTCCTCACGAACAATAACTTCCTGAGAAACGTCAACAAGACGACGAGTCAAGTAACCAGATTCTGCAGTACGAAGTGCGGTATCAGCCAAGCCCTTACGCGCACCGTGCTGGGAGATGAAGTACTCCAACACAGAAAGACCATCACGGTAGTTTGACTTGACAGGACGAGGAATAATCTCACCCTTAGGGTTTGCCACTAAGCCTCGCATACCAGCAATCTGACGAATCTGCATCCAGTTACCGCGTGCACCAGACTGAACCATGATGTTCACGTTGTTATCATCATGGAAGTTCTCGCGCATAGCATCTGCAACTTTATCGGTGCATTCAGTCCACAAGTTAATCAACTCTTGACGACGCTCTTCATCTGTAAGAAGACCCATATCGTACTGGGAGTTAATCTTTGCAGCCTGATTCTCGTAGTCTTGTGCAATAGCCTCACGATTTGGAGGAAGCACAATATCAGAGAATGCCATTGTAACGCCAGACCAAGGTGCTCGAGTAAAGCCAAGATCCTTCAAAGCATCAAGGGATGCGGCTACCTGAGCAGTGGAATAACGTGTAGCAATATCGTCAACAATCTTGGAGAGAACACCCTTTGGAACCTGCTGGTTTACAAACGGATAGTCCTCTGGAAGAGTGCCGTTAAACAACACGCGACCGTAGGATGTGGCGAACAATACAGTTCCATCCTTAAAGCGCTCTTCATGAACAACATCTGGGCTGCCTGGCTCTGGGTCTACGACCTTAAGTTCTCCTGGCTCCCAATCCTTTGGTAGCACAAAGTCTTCTGGCACGCGGATTAATACCTTTGCCTGCATGTCAATCTCATGCTTGTCGAGTGCCATTTGCGCTTCGGCAAGCGAGGAGAAGATTCGTCCTTGACCCTTTGCTCCGTCAATTACGGTAGACAAGTAGTACAAGCCCAAAATCATATCCTGAGATGGCATGGTAACAGTGTGACCATCTGCTGGCTTCAAGATATTGTCGGATGCCATCATCAAGCTACGAGCTTCTGCCTGAGCTTCGGCGGAAAGTGGCAGGTGCACTGCCATCTGGTCACCATCGAAGTCGGCGTTGAATGCGGCGCAAGCAAGTGGTGGAAGGTGAATTGCTTTACCTTCAACCAGAATTGGCTCGAATGCCTGAATACCCAAACGGTGAAGTGTAGGAGCACGGTTAAGAAGCACAGGATGCTCAGAAATAACTTCCTCAAGCACGCCCCAAACCTCGGAATCTCCGCGATCTACAAGACGCTTTGCGCTCTTCATATTCTGAGCAAAGCCCTGATCTACCAAACGCTTAATAACGAATGGCTTAAACAGCTCCAACGCCATTGGCTTAGGCAAACCACACTGATGCATGCGAAGGCTTGGGCCAACAACGATTACGGAACGACCAGAATAATCAACTCGCTTACCGAGCAAGTTCTGACGGAATCGACCCTGCTTACCTTTAAGCATATCGGAAAGCGACTTTAGTGGACGGTTCGATGCGCCAGTTACTGGGCGACCACGACGACCGTTGTCGAAGAGTGAATCAACTGCTTCCTGAAGCATGCGCTTTTCGTTGTTAAGCATGATTTCAGGGGCACCAAGTTCAATCAACCTCTTCAAACGATTGTTACGGTTGATTACGCGACGATACAAGTCGTTCAAATCAGATGTTGCAAAGCGTCCACCATCGAGCTGAACCATTGGTCGCAAATCTGGTGGAATAACTGGAATAACATCCAAAACCATTGCTTCTGGCTTGTTTCCAGTGGTAAGGAACGCGTTTACAACTTTAAGTCGCTTCAAAGCGCGCGCCTTGCGCTGACCAGTACCATTGTCGATTTCTTCGCGAAGTTCTACGGCAGCAGACTTAAGGTCGAAGTCCTGCAAGCGCTTCTTGATTGCTTCAGCACCCATGCAGCCTTCAAAATAGTCACCGTAGCGGTCTTCCATTTCTCGCCAAAGGTCTACATCGCCTTCCATATCTCCTGCGCGCAAGCCCTTGAAACGATCGAAAACTGCGTTCAAACGCTGAATCTGCTCATCGTAGCGAGTACGAATAGCAGCCATTTCTCGCTCTGCTCCAGCACGCAACTTAGACTTTGCGTTGCCCTTTGCTTCGCCTGATTCTTCCAGCTCGTGCAGGTCTTCTTCTACCTTCTTTGCGTGAGCTTCAATCTCATTGTCGCGGCGCTTACGAAGATTGCCGATTTCAGTATCGAACTCGTCTTGCAAATCTGGAAGATCTTGATGACGCTGTTCTTCATCTACCTTAGTAACCATATAGGCAGCGAAGTAGATGACCTTCTCTAGGTCTTTTGGAGCAATATCAAGCAGGTAACCTAAGCGGCTTGGCACACCCTTGAAGAACCAAATGTGTGTTACAGGAGCCGCAAGCTCAATATGACCCATGCGTTCACGGCGAACGCGGCTGCGTGTAACTTCCACGCCGCATCGCTCGCACACGATTCCCTTAAAGCGCACGCGCTTATACTTGCCGCACGCGCACTCCCAGTCGCGAGTAGGACCAAAAATCTGCTCACCGAACAGACCATCCTTCTCTGGTTTAAGGGTACGGTAATTAATGGTTTCTGGCTTCTTAACTTCGCCGTGGCTCCAGCTACGGATGTCGTCGGCGGTTGCCAGTCCAATCCTCAGTTTGTCAAATGCGTTGACGTCCAGCACTATTATCGTCCTGTCTCATGAAATTGTTTTTCTAAGTTTCTTAAAGTGATTAGTGATTAGTGATTAAGTGATTTCTAATCACTGATATCACTGGTATCACTGGTATCACTGGTATTCAGGTTCTTGAATAACTTGATCTTCCTTGGCGGACGAATCTGGTCGCGCACCAATGTTGAAGCCCAAATCTTCAGAAGACGACACCGGATCATCATCCTCATCCTTCATGTCAATTGCCACTCCTTCGGAGTTAAGCACCTCAACATTCAAGGAGAGCGACTGCATTTCCTTGAGCAACACCTTGAAGGACTCAGGAATACCAGCTGGTGGAAGGTTATCGCCCTTGACAATAGCGCCATACACGCGCACGCGACCGTCAACGTCATCAGACTTTGTGGTCATCATTTCGTGCAATGTGTAAGCAGCACCATAAGCCTCAAGCGCCCACACTTCCATTTCGCCGAAGCGCTGGCCGCCGAACTGCGCCTTACCACCCAACGGCTGCTGGGTAATCATAGAGTAAGGACCAGTGGAACGAGCGTGAATCTTATCATCAACCAAGTGATGCAGCTTCAAGATGTACATGTAACCAACAGAAATTGGCTTAGGGAATGGCTCACCAGTGCGACCATCGAACAATGTTGCCTTACCGTCGGAACCAACGAGCTTATTGCCGTCGCGATCGGTAAGAGTCGTACTCAAAAGACCCTTCAAAGTCTCTGGACGAACACCGTCGAACACTGGAGTTGCAACAGGAGTGCATGGATCGCCATGCTCAGCACCTTCTGGCACATACTTCTTCCAAGCAGCCTCAAGGTCTGGATCCAAATTAATATCCCAGCCAGCGTGAGCAATCCAACCCAAGTGAAGCTCGAGCACCTGACCCAAGTTCATTCGAGAAGGCACACCCAACGGGTTAAGCATAATGTCAACTGGAGTACCATCAGCCAAGAATGGCATATCCTCTTCTGGCAAAATGCGGGAAATAACACCCTTGTTGCCGTGACGACCAGAAAGCTTATCGCCCTGCGTAATCTTACGATGCTGAGCAATGTAAACGCGAATCATCTGGTTTACGCCATTTGGAAGCTCATCGCCATCATCTTCAGCGTCTTCACGAGTGATTTCCTTAACAGCAATCACAGTACCAGTTTCGCCGTGTGGCACGCGCAAAGAAGTGTCTCGAACTTCACGGCTCTTTTCGCCAAAGATCGCACGAAGCAAGCGCTCTTCTGGAGTAAGCTCAGTCTCGCCCTTAGGCGTTACCTTACCAACCAAAATGTCGCCAGCTTCAACCTCGGCACCAATGCGAATAATACCGCGCTCATCGAGGTTTGCAATAGCGTCTTCGCCAACGTTTGGAAGGTCGCGAGTAATCTCTTCTGCACCAAGCTTGGTTTCGCGCGCGTCAATCTCGTACTCTTCAATGTGAATCGAAGAAAGCGTATCGTCTTGCACGAGTCGCTGAGAGATAATCACAGCATCCTCATAGTTGTAGCCGTTCCAAGGCATAAACGCAACGAGCAAATTCTTTCCGAGTGCAAGCTCGCCCTTGTCTGTTGCAGGACCATCAGCCAAAACAGTTCCTGCTTCCACACGCTCGCCATCTTTAATAAGCGGCACCTGGTTGTAGCAGGTAGTCTGGTTGGAACGCTGGAACTTGGAAAGCTTGTAGCTAGATTGAGTTCCGTCATCGTTCATAACGCGAATAATATCTGCAGAAACGTAGGTTACAACGCCTGGCTTTTCGGAAAGAATCACGTCTCCAGAATCAACTGCAGCACGCCATTCGGAACCCGTACCAACAAGTGGACGCTCCGACTTAATAAGCGGCACAGCCTGACGCTGCATGTTAGTACCCATCAAAGCACGGTGGCCTTCATCGTGCTCCAAGAATGGAATCAAGCTTGCGCCAAGAGAAACCATCTGTCGTGGGGAAACATCCATGTAGTCAACAGTGCTTACAGGCACATCGACTGCTTCTTCTTCGTCAACACGAGCAAGTGCCTGAGTGCCAACAAAGTTGCCATTTTCATCGAGTTCCTGATTTGCCTGAGCAATAACGTGTTCGGCTTCGCGATCTGCAGTCATATATTCGACTTCGTTAGTCACATGACCATTAACAACCTTACGATAAGGTGTTTCAATAAAGCCGAATGGGTTGATGCGACCAAAGGTTGCAAGCGAACCGATAAGACCGATGTTTGGACCTTCTGGGGATTCGATTGGGCACATACGACCAAAGTGGGATGGGTGCACGTCTCGAACTTCCATAGATGCGCGATCTCTAGAAAGACCACCAGGACCAAGAGCCGAAAGACGACGCTTGTTTGTAACACCTGCCAAAGGATTGTTCTGATCCATAAACTGGCTAAGCTGAGAAGTTCCGAAGAACTCCTTAATAGTAGCGTTAACTGGTCGAATGTTAATCAAAGACTGTGGTGTAATCGCCTCAGCATCTTGCGTGGTCATGCGCTCGCGCACAACGCGCTCCATACGGCTTAAGCCAGTACGAATCTGATTCTGTACAAGCTCGCCAACCTGACGGATTCGACGGTTTCCAAAGTGATCAATATCGTCCACGTCTACACGCAACTGTACATCTTCGCCATCACGCTTGCCTGGGAAGGTCTTTTCGCCCGAGTGCAAAGTAACCAAATACTTGATTGTGGCGATAATGTCTTCGCGATTCAAGCTGCGATCGTTGTAATCCGCTTCCAAACCAAGCTTGCGATTGATCTTATAGCGACCAACGCGCGCCAAATCGTAGCGCTTTGTGTTGAAGTAGAAGGATTCGAGCAAATTGCGACCCGCGTCTGGAGTTGCGGTATCTGCTGGGCGAATCTTGCGATACAAGTCTGTAAGAGCATCATTTTGAGTGTCGATTGGCTCTTTTTCTAGAGCATCGAGAACAAGAGGATACCCTTGGAATGCCTCGGCAATTTCTGGCTTAGTCATGCCAATTGCCATCAAGAACACTATTGCAGACTGCTTACGCTTGCGATCTACGCGCACGCCAAGAACATCGCGCTTATCAATCTCAAACTCAAGCCACGCTCCGCGACTTGGAATGATTTTTGCGCCAAAAACGTCTTTGTCGGAAGTGCGATCTTGCGTGCGGTCAAAATACACGCCTGGGGAACGCACAAGCTGGGACACGATTACGCGCTCAGTGCCGCCAATAATGAATGTTCCGTGTGGTGTTTGCAGCGGGAAATCACCCATAAACACAGTCTGGCTCTTAATCTCGCCAGTTTCGCCGTTTTCAAACTCTGCGTTTACATACAAAGGAGCGGAATATGTGTAATCCTTCTCTTTGCACTCAAGCACAGTGTGACGTGGCTCTTCAAAATATGGATCCGAGAATGTGAGGCTCATTGTCTCAGCAAAATTCTCAATTGGAGAAATCTCTTGGAACACTTCTTCCAGACCAGAGACATGAGGCACAGTGTGAGTGCCATTTGCCTCATCTTCTTCGACGCGCTTCTTCCAACGCTCGGAGCCGATCAGCCAGTCAAAGCTGTCGGTTTGCACACCGAGGAGGTATGGCACATCGATTGGCTCACAAATGGAGCCGAAATTCACACGATCCGACGCTTTATGCAATTTAATGCTATGCTCGTCGGCACGCGCGATGACTTTGGTGGTGTTCGTCGTAGCTTGTTCAGCAGCCAATGGACGTTCCTTTATCGCTAGCTAGTTTTCTTAATCCTTGGGAGCTTTAGAAAATCGCAGCAAACGCGCTTAAAATCAATGATTTTGGGTTTGCGGGCGCCTTCTTCGGTTCCTTGAGTATGCCCGCTATATGACACACCTTGTACAAGGAAACAATTTTACCCCTTCGCTTCGACTTTTTGCGCCATTTGTGCATGTGCTAGCGAACAGAAATAACCACGGGATTGCTTTGTAATCCTGACACATCTTTATGCTCAATTTGTGCAATATACGTTCCGCGCGAAACTTTAGGCAAGTCGGCGTCATCTAAGCAATCCTTGCCAGTAGGCGTTCCGACTGTAGCATCCGTACTCCATACGATTTTTTTCTCGTACGAATCACCTTTTGCCATTAACAAAGGCTTGAGTGGAATTTCGCACACATCTGATCTCCACTGCGGCTCTATTTTCTGCTGCTTTTCTTGCTTTTCTCTAGATTTATCGGATTTATCAGATTTATCAGACTTATCAGACTTATCAGCACTTACGCTGTCTCCAATTGTCAACACCATTCTGCCATCCGACGCATCTATTCTGCAAGAATCGTCTCCTTCATGAACTATGCGAGCAGTAAATTCTACGCTTCCTCCCATCGGTACAGATTGCGATGCTGAGGTTAATTCAATACGAACGTCTTTTGCACTACATTTTTTTATGATTCCAACAGGCCTTGGATCTGGCACAAGTTGTTTAGATAGAGTAACGTCTGAATGTTTGCTTATAGCACTTCCAATTGCAGATATGCCTTTAAAAATGCTAATTATGCAAAAGATACAAAACACTAAAACAGCCAGCAGCCCCACGCAAACTACGATTCGGCGACGAATGTACATGCGACGGCGCGCAGCACTAATCTTCCGCTTCGGTTTACGTTTTAACACAGGCATAGTCACCATTGTAATGCATGAGTAGTTTTAAGACTATTTTTGACTATAGGCTATTTTGCTATTTTCTATAAGCTATTTTCTGTAGACTATTTTCCGCCCTCAAATCCAAGCTGACGCCACGCTTCATAAATTGCGATTGATGCGCAATTCGTAAGATTTAAGCTTCTAAGCGAAGGACGCATCGGCAAGCGAACCTGTTCCGCAACATGAGGACCAGCCATAATATCCATTGGGTCTGGAATATCTCCTGGCTCCGGTCCAAAAAGCAGAATATCGTTCGGCTTATACTCAATATCTGTGTAAAGTTTTGTGGCATTTGCAGTAAACGCAATTATGCGAGAATTTGGCATTGATTCCACAAGGTTTTCAAAATTCGGGTGCATAACAACGTGTGCCATATCGTGATAATCAAGACCCGCGCGGCGAAGCTTTGTGTCTTGAAGATTAAATCCAAGCGGCTCTACAAGATGCAAAATGGTGCCCGTTACCGCGCAAAGACGAATCGCAGAGCCTGTGTTTCCTGGGATTCTAGGTGAATAGAAGCACAAGTGCGGGGTCTGAGTTTGCGCAGTGCTTGCATCTTGCGCGCTTAGCATTGCATCCATAACGCTGATTGGATTTCCGTGCGCGTCTGTTACAAGCTCGTCCGGACCGTAGTTTGACTTTCGGTAGCCGTACTCATACATCTGCTCTACACGATTGACTGGGTTTTGTGTGTCTTGATTTTGTGCGTCTTGCATACTTTTATCTTCTTTACTTTTATCTTCTTTACTTGTGACTTGCATACTCGTAATAATCACCTCAATAAAATCATCATAATAAAAATAAGCGCAAATCCTGCAAAATCAGCCCACGAGAACACAGCTCCAGTAAACACAACAGCCGTGATTGCCGCCATAACAGGCTCGCTCGCCCCCAAAAGCGTTCCGCGCACAGATCCGACTCGCATAACGCCAGCCAAAAACATCCAATATGCGCCAAAAGTTCCGCCAACAATCGTAAAAGTAAACAGCAAATACGCGCGCAAATCCAAAGGAGGCATTGTTTGCCATGGTCGCACAAATGGCAGCATAATAAGACCTGCAATAATAAACGTAATTCCGTTTACAGTAAGATTTCCCCATTTTGCAATCAATTTAACTGGCATAATCGCAAGAGCCGCCGTACTTGCAGCATCTGCCAATCCCCACAAAAGTCCCATCAACGGCAGCGAAAGCGAGCTAAAATTGCCACCCGTTGCCATAAGCGCAGTTCCTGCAAATGCAAGCAAAACACCAATGTTTTCGAGCAAAGTCGGAGTTCTTTTTGACCGCAAACACACATAAACAAGCACAAAAAGCAGATTCAGGCTTTGCAAAACAGTAGCCGTGCCAGAGTTAGTCCAGTCAATTGTAAAAAGATACGCCACTTGCGTTAAAAGCACACATACAATACCTGTTACGACTAGCATTGGCCATGATTTTTTTGTACTTAATGCACCAACGAGTTGCTTGCGATTAACAATTGACGCAACGATTACAAAAAGCACGCCTGCAGCAAGCTGACGAACGCACGCGATTTGCAACGGACTCACAAGGTATTGCGACATTAGAATCTTAGAAACAGTAGCATTTGTACCCCAAAGCGCGCCACCAAGAATCGTTAAGATTATGCCAATCATCATTGTGCGCGGACTATGATCCACCGCAGGATTTGGCTTTTTAGGCTTTATTTTTTGGATATTCTTTACAAAACCAACATCCATGCTAAACACCTTCTAAACTTAAATCCTGTATTTGATAATAATCCTGTAGTTTTGCGCATATGTAGTAAGTCGTAAGTTGCAAACCTCGCAAATCGCTTACTACATATGAAAAATCTACACTATCACATAATCAACAACACGCACATAATCAACAACACGCAATTGCAAAGGTTGTGTGTGCAATAAATCTATTGAGGTGATTTGAGAATCGCGAAAACGTTAGAAATGTCGCTCGCGCGTTACGGCGCGCTATTCCTCACGGCTATTAGTAGCCGTTCGGCTGATTTGGCGCATAAAGTCCACTGGACTTTATGCCTTTAAGCCAAATCACGCTTTGAAGGAGCTTGAAATGCGTTATGCAATTTCAAGCTCAGTCAAAGCGCTTTACTTGCGTTGAAAGCACACCGTGCTTTCAACTTGAGCAAGCTCAGCGCTCCGAATTGGAAAATCGTTAGCGCGGTCTAAGCGCGCTAACGTCTTCGCCGCACGTAAAGTCCACTGGACTTTACGTTTGAGCGGCTCAGCGAATCGAGGTGATTTCTCGCGCATTATGCAGCTCGAAATCGTCGATTCGCGCCACGCGCGACTTTGCATTATCCTCAGTTTATGTTATCTTATTTAAGTTGTCTTTCGTTATGCTGTTTAGCACAATGATTGATGTGGAGAATTCGCCTAGTGGTCTATGGCGCACGCTTGGAAAGCGTGTTGGTGTAACAGCCTCACGAGTTCGAATCTCGTATTCTCCGCGCTTAGGGTTCTAGCCAATTGGTCTGGTTGGAACCCTTTTTATATATTTGCCTATGCATCAAGATATATAAATATACAAGCAGCTTAGCGTCGAAGCTTAGCGTCGAACTCAACTATTAGGCAATTTCTGCGCAGAACAACCGTGCAAAATTGAAGCCATGCTACGTTTTTCTGCACTAGTAACGCTAAGATCGTACTTATACTTAACAGCAATCTGCCTAGCTACATAATCGCATCTAAAGGATTTATTAGATGGCAGCCAATAAGCTGCAGAAGCAGATCCTTTTTCTTGATTCGCTGCTCCTTGAACAGCAAGAAGATTAAGCATATCGTTACCAAACTTAATCCTCTTCGCATGACTCCATTTCCAGGCTCCTGATTGCCAAGCGTTTTCTAGCGCTACAACATGGTCGATTTGAACAAGAGCACTAGTTTTTCTTCCTCGAACAAAATTAATATTCAAGCCAGTATAAGGATCATGCAAAAGCCCTGATGCCACCTTGCAAGAACCAGAATACTTAAAACGAACCTGTTTTAAATCGCGCGCAAGAACATCTTCTCTAACATCACAGCCATTTTTATCAACATCTGTAGTCCTGTATCCAAAGACACTCCTGTTGTATCCAGACGGGTGTGATTTAGCGACTTTTAGCTTATTAAGAAGAGCAGCAGCATCTCCATCAGCAACGTATTCACCAGTAATTTCGCCAACATCATGATTGATTTTTGGCAGAACAAGCCCAATAACAATGCCTATAAGAATAGCCAAAGAAATAAGCCATATAAAAGAGGTTATTCTTTTGGATATAGGATTACTTGAATAATGCGTATTACGATCGTACTGCATGATTTATGTCTACAACCCAAGGGATACGCCTAATAACAACGTCTAAAACTTGTTGAATAAGGCTAATAAGCACAATAATTGCCATAACCGCGTAAACAACATTCCATTGTGGATTCTTAGTGACAATTGGGTGAATAGTGTTAGAAACAAGCATTATTGTGTTCGCAATACCTATAAGAGCAACAGACATAAGAATTGCCTGCATTCTTCCCACTTTACGAGATAATCGCACTCGCTGTTGCGAAAGCTTACGCATTGAATCAACAACACGCTTAACACAATGCTCACCCTGTCGGAAAGCTAGAACCTCATCAATACCAAGTTCTACATCATCAACTTCAAGCTCCACCATCTTTTGTTCTGAATGAACTTTCTTAATAAAACTGCGGAGTCTAAGTCTAAATAATCCTGGAATTATAAACACTATTAGAGCACAAATCACAACAGCAAAAATAGCAATTTGAATATCAAAGTAACATAACAAGACGATTGCTGGAATAATCGACAAAACCATTCCAACACTCATGCTTAAACCTGCCTTGTGCAAATGCGCATGATGAAGATCCACGCCAGCAAAAGATGTTACTAATGTTATGCATCTTAAACATGCACATACGCTTACGATAAGCACGTATTCTTGCACAGCAAGTCCAAAAAGCGGGCGATTAGCGATAGCGAACATTGCTGCAAAAGTGCAAACAGGTATCAACACTGCGCAAACTATATTGATTGCTGTAGAAAATGCTGAAAGAATCGCAAAAAATGCCTTTTTCAACGAAGATATGGTGGATTTACTTTCATGAGCTAAATCTTTCAATAAGCCTTCGTGTTTTGCATTATTAAAATTCTTATTAGAGTTTTTATCAAAGCTTTTAGCATATTCGTCTACTCTATTAGCTTTATCAACGCTACCATCTGCAAGATTTTCGGCATAAGAGCTAATAGCACTAGAACTAGCGTAATGCGAATTATGATATACACTAACGTGAACCAAATTGTCTGCTTTAGAAACGTAGTTATCATCTGGCAAAAATACAAGAATCGTAGCTTTTTTAGCAACATGACGCAAAATATCACATAAATTCTTAGCTTCATCAGAACTAATATCGCTTGAAGAATAGTCGAAAATATACACTGGAGTTCTACGAATAAGCGCACGAGCCATAATAATTCGTCGGAAAATGTCTTGCTTATTTTCAACCTGAATATTATCTACGCGCAAATCTAATCCGTTATAATCCGCATAAACAACACCATCTACATGAGCAGTACGCAATGCTTGCCACATGGATGTAGTAGTAGCATTAGACGATGCCATGAGCAGATTCTCTCGCAAAGTGGCTGAAAACAGATGACTATTTGAACGAACAATAGTAACAAGATCTGCAATAGCACCAGGATTTGCATTATTTAGTGAAACATAAGTTGAGTTTCCAGAAATATCACCAAAATCAGATACTACAAAAGGCGATTCAACATCTACTTCAGGAAAACCATATCTATCGCTGTAAGATAGCGCAACATCTGATTTATCGCTAAAAACTACGCCATTCAAAACATTATTAGTAAATAAGTCGTAGTATTCCTTTGGCATTACATTCAATTTTCCACTTGAAATATTAAAGGATGCGCGCAAAGGTTTATTATTTTCAGTGAAATTGCATCGCACATGAAGAGAAACATTACTAGCTCCATCTGGGATGTTCAGCGACTTTTTATTATCTGAGAAATCTATGGAATCTGCAGAAGCAGAAGATTCTACAGAGTCTAAATTAGAAGAATGAACTTTACTAGAAGCAACACTTTTAAACAAGTCACTAATGTTATTCAAACCTAAAACAGCCCGATTTTTAATATGCATACAGTTAGCAACTCTACGTATTGGATCTACGCTTAGCATAAGAAGTGGCAAAGTTAGCATTGCAGCAGGAAGACCAACAGATTTAACAGAAAGAAGCCAAACTGTAGAAATAATTGCGACACCAGTCATTAAATACGTTAAAAATACGCATAAACAGCGCCACAAAACGCGAACATCTGCAAGAGCAGATATAAGTGCCAAAGTAGAAAAAATTGACGCAAAAACGCAAATAGTGGCAACATAAGAGTTTATTGAAAACATTGCAACACTAACCGCAAAAGGCATGGGGAAAGCAGCAATAATCTGCGGCAAAAGTAAACCAGACCAACGTTGAACCCACGCAACATCATCGTTCACGCAAATAGAAGAATATCCCTTAGACCACTTTTTAGAAGAACTCAAAGAAAGCATAGAGCGCAACATTTTTGGTCTAAGCTTCATAGATACGCGAGTTCCAATTTCGGTAGAAATAGTGCATGACTGATGGAACGCAATATATTTTACGATGAGTATTCCAACAAGAGAAATAAGATAAGACGTCAATTCAACAGAGCTTAACAAGGATTTGCCAGTATATTTTGCAGGAATAAGCACTGGCGAAAGAATGCCAACACAAACATACACAAAACCAATATTTGCAAGAGAAGATATAGCAAGACACGCCGCTCTTAAAACAACCAAGTGCTTAACACCTGGAACAAAAGCGAAGAAACGACCAATCATTTAACTATCCTTTTCTTTTCCATAGAAAACTCTTTTAAATTCCAAAAACACTTTCACGCACTGCAAAGTAAACACACGATACCCTGCAGATTGAATCTACAAATTCGAGTAGCTCGCACTGTTAAAATCAGCTTTAAATCTCTTAAAAACGCTATCTAAACACTCTCTACAAACACATACTCACGCACTAGCTCACTACCCCTTTAGCATTCAAGATTACGCTGAGCATCAGGCATCAACACGCCGAAGAACTTTAGCTTAAATGCCAACTAATACGATGCAAATCACTAGGGCCATACTCTAAAATCGCAGCTCTATGCGATTTAGAACCATAACCCTTGTTATGTGCCCAATCATAAATTTTATATTTAGGATCGTCAGACAAGCTTGTCATAAGAGAATCTCGAGTCACCTTTGCGATAACAGAAGCTGCAGAAACACTAGCACACTTCTGATCAGCCTTAACTAAAGTGTGAACTTTAACAGGAAACTCCATACTAGGCGCATCAAAAGTTCCAGAAACCTTACCAATATAATTAAATGGTCCATCTAAAATCGCTGCAATATGAGCATTTTCAAGCTTATATCTCATACTGTTTTGCACATCTGAAATTGCACGAATCGCTGCCACACCAAGAGCATAACTTATTCCCCACTCGTCAATCTCGCGATTTGTACAAGAACCAACAGCAAAAGCATCGCACCAATTTTCAAGAGGCTCCAATAATCCTTCACGTTTGTGAGCGTTAATAAGCTTGGAATCAGCTAATCCAGCAGGAAAATAACCAGAATTAATTTTATCGGCACCAAAAAGCGCAGCACCAACCATAACAGGACCAGCTAAACTACCACGTCCAACCTCATCTAATCCAATAACCCAATCGAAGCCACTTTTTAAAAGATCTTGCTCAAAGTTAAAAGACGGAACAGCAGCCAAAATCTCCCCAAATCTAATATTTACGCACGTTTACAAGAACTATTTAGCATCTGACTTATTTCTTACATCATCAAACGCATCGCTATGATTTTCAAAAATACCCATACGATTCAAAGGCCAAAAACGCATAAATGCCACGCCTTCAACCTTAGAAATAGGCACCAAACCATCGTCACCATCATTCTTATGATACCTAGAATCCGCAGAATTAGCGCGATTATCTCCTAGAACAAATACATGACCAGGTTTAACCTTCACCTTAAATGGGAAGGAACTAGGACTTACACCTGGTTTAATATAAGCAGATTCAAGCACAGGAATACCATTAACAAGAATTGGGTCACCATCGCCCTTACATTCAACGGTATCTCCAGGCAATCCAATTAAACGCTTTATAAGATCTTTACCAGACACAATTCCGCCGCTACTATTTTCACCTCGAAGCCAATTAGCAGGATCTTCAAAAACAACAATATCTCCACGATTTAGCGGAAACAGTCGAGGAGTGAGTTTAGACGTAACAACATAATCGCCAATATGAATTGTGTCTAACATGGAGCCAGACGGAATAAAATATACGCCGAGAATAAAAACACGAAGAAAAATAACAACAAGAATAGGCACAAGATACCATGCAACAAGCTCTTTCCAAGATGTTTTAAAAAGCTTGCGAGCACGAACCTTGGACTGAGATTTAGAGGAATCATAATCACTATCTTTATATCCAGAAATATGATTCCCTTTTATTTTTCCATGCCTAGCACGTTTAGCACTGAAGCCAGAAGCTAGACTTGGTCTTTCTTCTGGCTCCGGTGGAACTGGAGAAGGATTTAAGCCGTGACCTGCCACATTAACAATGTGACCATCGCTATTTTGCAAGTCTTCGGCAGACATATTAATCCTTAACGTTAAATCCTTAACCTTAAATAAATTTACTTAGCAGCGCTGTTGTCACGACGCTCGGCAATACGAGCAGCCTTACCACGCAAAGCGCGCAAGTAGTAAAGCTTAGCGCGACGAACGCGACCGCTACGAACCAGCTTAATCGAATCGATAGCTGGGGAATGAAGTGGGAAGCGACGCTCAACACCAGTGCCGAAGCTCACCTTACGCACAACGAAAGTCTCGCGAACGCCAGCACCCTTACGAGCGATAACAACGCCAGTAAAGGTCTGAATACGAGTATTGTTGCCTTCCTGAATCTTAACGTTAACGTCAACAGTATCTCCAGGACGGAAAGCTGGGATTTCCTCAGCAGACTTAAGATGCTTAGCATCAAATGCTTCTACAGCATTCACCATGATAATTCCTCCTCGCCGCCGCATATCGACGTAAGCTACATCAAAGTAAGTTAGTCTAATTTTAACTTTTTCAACTTTACTTTGAATAATCCTTCCCAAAAAGTTTGCTTTTCAGGGCTTCCATCTGCCAAAACTTTAAAAAAGCAGGCTAGACTATTGATAAGTCGACTATGCGGCATCGCCTTATCGAAAGCATACAGAACACAAATTTATGCTCAATAATGGACATTATTGAGCATTATTTCGCACTATTTCGCACTATTTCAGCGCGCAACTCCATTAAGCGGCGCCGCCTCAACAGTACGAGTTAATTCGTCATCATCGGCATCGTAGTCAAAAAGCTCACCATAACGACCCCAGCTAATCGCAATATCAAACTGCTGACGAGCCAAAGCGTCCGTGTGCTTACTGCGAAGCAAATCCAAAATCAACTCGCCACGAAGCTTGCCGTTGCGGTTTCGGCTCAAAGCCTGATCAATTGCATGAACAAGAGGAGCATGCTCAATTGCAAGACGCGCAAACACCTGCTTGCTGTGCAAAATGTCGGCGTTATGCCATTCTTGACCTGCTGGAGTAATAGTAATATGACCATTTTCTGCTGTAAGCAAATTAAGCATTGTTCCAGCATCAACAAGTGGGAACAAGTCATCGATTTCAAACGACAAATCCGCAGCCAAATCAGCCAAATCAATGCCATCTGGCTCTTCCGAAATAACATCTAGCAAACCTGCCATTCCTCCTGGCGTTGCGTTCGGCAGCAAGTGCACAGCAACAGGCTCAGGCTTCGGCTCCCCAGCATCCGCCTGCTCTTCGTTTTGCTTAGCTTCTGCCTCCGCGTCGTGATGCTTTTGAATAAGCATGTCAGCGATTGCAGCAGCCTCTGTTTCTTCCGCATCCGTTTGTTCCGCAGGTTGAGAATCGCCATCTGCACCAGACAAGTCGCCAGCAACCGTTGTATCAGTATTATCTGGCTCAGATTCACCCTCTGGCATAGAACCAGTCAAAATCGCATAAAGATTATCAACCATCGCCTCAAATTCGGCACTATGCTTGTCTCTCGGGCGAGGCAAATCAACTTGCACGTCTGCAATCAAATGTCCAGGATGAGATCCCAAAACCACCACGCGATCTGCCATTTGCACAGCTTCTTCAATATTGTGCGTAACGATTACAACAGACTTAATATCGCGCTCTTCACTAGACCAAAGCTTAAGAACTTCCTGACGAAGATTTTCTGCAGTAAGAACGTCAAGCGCAGAGAAAGGCTCATCCATAAACAGAGCATCTGGGCGCAAAACCAGTGCGCGCGCAATACCTACGCGCTGACGCATACCGCCAGAAAGCTCCTTTGGATACGCTGTTTCAAAGCCGTCCAAGCCAATCGCATCTATTGCAGCGAGCGCAAGCTCCGTGCGCTTTTCTTTGCTAACGCCTCTAGCGCGCAAACCAAGCTCCACATTATCTTGAACGGTAAGCCATGGCATAAGTGCGAAGGTTTGGAACACGATTGCCACCCCAGGATTTGGACCCGTAAGCTCGCGACCGCGATACGTTACAGTTCCCTCTGTTGGCTGAATTAAGCCTGCCATTGTTCGCAAGAAGGTTGATTTTCCAGCGCCAGAACGCCCTAGAATTGCAACGATTTCACCCTCTCGCAACGTAAACGATATATCGTGAAGCACGTGCTGAGTAGTGCCGCTATCCGATGTAAAACTTTGAGTTATGTGTTTTGCGTCGATGATATCGCTTGTAATTGAAGATTGCGCAGCAAAATTCTGCGCAGCCTTTTCCGCGGTTTTGTTCAAAGTGTTCATAATATTTGCCAATCTTTTCGTAAAGTTTATAAAGTTTATAAAGTTTATAAAGTTTATAAGTTTAATTTTTTTGAATTTATTTATTCAGCAGTTTAAGCAACTAATCATTGGTTGCTGGCGACTAGCCAATCGCCTAATTCAAAACAAATCTTTTTGCCGAATACCTTTGCAAAGGCGTCCAGAACAGTCGATTACTTAACACAACAATTAAGCTCATAACCGTTACTCCCACAAGCGTTTTTACAGAATCACCAACGGTTGTTGCGTTCGTAATATACGCGCCCAAACCCTGAGTTGCCATGTGATTCTTGCCATATTCCACAATCTCCGCCACAATCGAAGCGTTCCAAGCACCGCCAGCGGCAGTAATTCCACCAGTGCACCAGGATCCAAAAATCGCAGGCAAAACAAGAGTTTTCCACTTGAGTACACGATTTAATCTAAAGCTTCTTGTCATTTCTCTTAAATCATCTGGAATCGCGCTCGCTCCAGCAATAACGTTAAACAGAATGTACCATTGTGTGCCAAGCGCCATCAAAATAATACTTCCCCATCCAAGGTCAATATGCCAAGCCATAAACCACATCATTGCAAATGGGAATATAAAGTTTGCTGGGAAGCTAGCCAGAATTTGCACAACAGGTTGCATAATTCGCGAAATCTTAGGATTCATGCCAATATATACGCCTACTGGAACCCAAATCAGCGAGCTTACAAAAATCAGCACAGCTACGCGAGCAAAAGTCAAAGCTCCTAACGCTCCAGCTGTAGCGAACTCTTGCAAACCTGTGCGAGTTGCTACAAAGTAAAGCATTTGAGCAGCAAGCCCCAAAATCAGCACAGCCATAACAATGTTGAAAACCAAGTCGCCAAGTTTACGCTGTGATGCTTTACGCGGCCACTGTGAACCTGTGCGTCCGAATGGTCGTGTAACAATTTCAAGCCACTCGCGAATTGGAGAAAACAGCTTGCTAATAACTTCGTCGGCATGCGAATGACGAATAAGTGTCAAAACAGCACTCTTTCGTTCTTCGTCGGATGCGCTTTGAGTTATGCGGAATCGCTCTGCCCATGCGGTAAGCGGCTTCCAAAGGAAGAAGTCAATCGCTAGCACAACAACAATCATGGATAAAATAGCCCACCAAATGTTTCCAAGCTTGTTTTCTGCTGCAGATTGCGCCACAAAACTACCTACTCCAGGAAGCGCGTAAGTGTGGTTGTTTACGGAAATCATTTCGGAAGCTGTAAGGAAGAACCATCCGCCACCAACACTCATCATGCAATTCCAAAGCAGCGGAATCATTGCGTTTGGCATATCCAGCACCCAGAATCGCTGCCAATGCGTAAGTTGCAAGCTGCGCACTGCCTCGTCTAGCTCTTTTGGCTCGCTTAAAAGCGAACGGTGGAACGAGAAAGTCATATTCCAAGCCTGGCTTGTAAAAATTGCAAAAATCGACGCTGCTTCAACACCCATCATCGATCCTGGGAAAATCACCAGCCAAATCGTTACTGTAGCCGAAAGGAAGCCAAGAATTGGAACGGATTGCAAAATGTCTAGCAATGGAATAAGAACCTTGCCTAGTCTGCGGCTGCGTGCTGCAAGAGAGCCGTAAACAATCGTAAAAATCAGCGATGCTATAAGGGCTAGCATCATACGGAACACTGATCTAAGCGTGTAGTAAGGCAAATTAATGAGGTCGGTTGAAACTGCAGAAGGTATTCCTTTAGGTCCAATTGGCTGGTTGATGCACTGCAAAAGGAATGCACTTACTCCGAAAAGTGCGATTATACCAACGCACACAATAATGTCGGACCAGAAACGAGTGTTTTCGTCTACTTGCGTACTGGCACCGTTTTTTCCAGATGTTGTAAATATTGTCATGATAAGTCCTCTGGGAACGCGTATTTTTACACACGTTTGCCGCTTATCACCACTATTTTTTGCGTTTATCTTAAATTTTGCTTAAAATTTTAGATTTTATTTTAGAAGCGCTTATTTAATGCGCGGTTGCTGGCGACTTATCCCAACAAATCAAATAAAATCTTCAATCGCAAAAAATCTTCAATCGCAAACGTTTTGGCGGTGACTGCCGGTTTGTCATATTCATCTTTTGTATATTCAGGGGGAACGTCCGTACTACTACTAATACTGTCTGAATCGTCACTAACAGTATTAACTGTATTAGCACTTTTATTACAACTTGTATTACTACTACTGTCATGTTTCACGGCAATCACCTCCTCTAGCCTGTGCGCGCCAACGCAAAACCGTACTATCGTATCATCATTGAACCGGACGGCAAGCAAGAAGACACAAGGTGATTTTTAAACCAAAAGAAATCAGCCTTAATCTTGTCGTTCAAGCTTCAGCTTCGCAGGGCGGTGGCGTTGCATTAGTCGAAGCCTTGAAATCGACAACGACTGTTGACCAACGTGCAGTGTCTCCACTGTGTTGCGGCAGCAACCCGTATCCCCGTGGTAGCCTTACCTACCGACCGTGCTCATTATAAATTATCACTGTTCTTGTGTCAACCTATTTTTGGATTGACTTTTCGCGCTACGGTTTAAGTGAAAAGGCACGTCGGAGCGCAAGCTATGTAGAGATTCAAGATTTTTCGCAGCGGATGAAGCGAACCTAAGCATGAAATGGTGATTCGCTGAAGTAGCAAGAAAAATCGAGAATCTCGGTGATTAAGTGGTACGCAATTGTTCAGACTCGTAAGAGGGCTGGGTGATTCTTGGTCGAACAATATAAGAGCGGCAGCCGATACCAAATAATCCAATGATCAACCACTACAAACAAACTTCAACCCAAAAACAAAATCAAAACCAAATCGGAACAACCGCAACACAAGATAACACGTAATAGGCAGAGCGTTGTGAGACAAGAAACACCCAGCCCTCGCGCAACGCTAAATAGGAAAAGCGCGCAATGCCAAGCAAGAAAAACGCAAAAAACAAAAAAGCCTCTTGAAGAATTTAATCAACAAGAGGCTTTAAATCAACAATCAAATAAGATTGCTATACACTCACTACTACTTGCGATGAGCGCGATAGAAGCGAATCAAGCTCTGGGTAGAAGCATCCTGAGCTGCCAAAGCATCGTCATCCTTAGAGATTGCAGGAGTAATCTGCTTTGCAAGCTGCTTGCCAAGCTCCACACCCCACTGGTCATAGGAATCCAATCCCCAAACAGTGCCTTCAACGAAGGTGATGTGCTCGTAGAGAGCAATCAACTCGCCCAAGCTAAATGGGGTCAAAGCATCGCCGAAGATGGACGTGGTTGGACGGTTGCCGCTAAATACGCGAGCTGGAACGATCTCTTCTGGAGTGCCTTCAGCGCGAACTTCGTCAGCAGTCTTGCCGAAAGCAAGAGCCTTGGTCTGTGCAAGATAGTTGCCCAAGAAGAGCTCGTGCACATCCTGATCGCCATCCTTAGTAGGATTTGGCGTGTTCACGAAAGCAATGAAATCAGCTGGAATAAGCTGAGTGCCCTGGTGAATCAACTGGTAGAAAGCGTGCTGGCCGTTGGTGCCTGGCTCGCCCCAGAAGATTTCGCCGGTTTCGCTTGTTACAGGAGTGCCGTCCCAGCGCACAGACTTACCGTTGGATTCCATGGTGAGCTGCTGCAAATAAGCTGGGAAGCGGTGCAAGTACTGATCGTATGGAAGAACAGCGTGGGAAGCAACCTTGTAGAAGTTGCGGTACCAAACGTTGAGCATGCCGAGAAGCACAACAACGTTCTTCTCGAATGGGGTTTCAGCAAAGTAAGTATCGATTGCGTGGAAGCCCTTCAAGAACTCTTCGAAGCGCTCTGGTCCGAGAACTACAGCCAAAGAAGTGCCAACAGCGGAATCCACGGAGTAACGGCCGCCAACCCAGTTCCAGAATCCGAAAGCGTTGGTTGGGTTGATGCCGAACTCTTCAACCTTTTCGAGGTTGGTGGAAACAGCCACGAAGTGCTTAGCAACAGCTTCAGCCTTCTTTGCGTCGCTGCCGTCAATAGCACCGCTCTCCTGAAGCTTGTTAAGCAACCAGGTACGAGCTGTACGAGCGTTGGTCAAGGTTTCCAAAGTGGTGAAGGTCTTGGAAACAATGATGAAAAGCGTGGTTTCTGGATCCAAATCCTTGGTCTTTTCTGCCATATCGTTTGGATCAATGTTGGAAACGTAGCGAGCGCTAATACCAGCGTCAGCGTATGGCTTCAAGGCTTCGTAGACCATGACTGGACCAAGGTCGGAACCGCCGATACCAATGTTTACAACGGTCTTGATGTTCTTGCCAGTAACGCCCTTCCAAGCGCCGGAGCGAACCTTGTTTGCAAAATCGTAAATGCGACCTAACACTTCACGAACGTCGGCAACGGTATCTTGACCGTCTACCATGAACTTGCCAGCGTCTTCGGCTGGACGACGCAAAGCAGTGTGCAATACTGCACGGTCTTCAGTGTTGTTAATGTGCACGCCAGTGTACATTGCCTTAGTGCGCTCATCAAGCTTAACAGCCTTTGCCAGGTCAGCGAAAAGCTTAAGCGTCTCTGGCTTAATCAAATTCTTAGAAAGATCGAAGTGGAGGTCTCCAGCTTCGAAGCTCAACTTATCCACGCGATTTGCATCCTGAGCAAACCACTTCTTCAGGCTCACGCCTTCGGACTGCAATTCATCATAGTGCTTCTGCAAAGCAGCCCATTCAGGTGTTTTAACGGCGTCAACTGGTGGATTGATGGCCATTTCTTGGTCCTTTCATCTTGAATGAAGTGACGTGATGCCTTGTTTTATCAATCTTTAGGCACACTTGAACACGTTTTAATCACAATAATCATCGAGAATCATAGTGAACTATAAAGTAAACACGTGTAAATGCGCGCAAAGTGAAACTTGTGCATCACTATCTTCCAATTGCCAAGATACTCACAAAAGAGGACAGAAATACACTTTGACTAGAACACATGCGAACATTTGCGGCGCG
Organism: Gardnerella lacydonensis; assembly: GCF_048545055.1. NCBI lineage: Bacteria > Bacillati > Actinomycetota > Actinomycetes > Bifidobacteriales > Bifidobacteriaceae > Gardnerella > Gardnerella lacydonensis. The sequence goes on along the minus strand of NZ_JBKQXT010000001.1, from coordinate 403,675 downwards.
TCATGCTAGACAAATTGCAAATATTAATATATAGTATTTGATTTGTGCGCGAGTCGCGAATGCTTCTCGGGCAAATCGCCACTTTAGCTCAGTCGGTAGAGCGTCTCACTCGTAATGAGAAGGTCGACAGTTCGATTCTGTCAAGTGGCTCTTAAAGTTCTTTTTCGCTTGTTTTAGGCGATTTAAGCGCGAGTGGCGAAATGGTAGACGCGCAGGATTTAGGTTCCTGTGTCTTACGACATGTGGGTTCAAGTCCCATCTCGCGCACAAAAAACAAGGACCAGATGTTATTAGCATCTGGTCCCTTTTTTCTCTTAAACGGAAAACTGGAGAAAATATTTACTCTTAGTCTAAAACTACACTCCAAAAGCGTAAGTCTTAGTATCTTTGAGTATACCACTAGATGTGTACGCTTCAAAGTGTGTCCAATAAATTCCAGGTTTAGGACTCCACAAAGCCCACGGACCCTTAAATTGGCTCACCCATTGTTTGGCGTTATAGTCATATATTTTGATAATAGTGTAACCATTAGGGTTATTTGTAGTAGCACCTAGTAAAACATTGCTACCACGCCAAGCCGCATAAGTGCCAGAAACCACTGTGTCACCTGTAAAAACAGGGGCTGGTGCATTCTGAATCTCATAGTGGAAAGCAATGGTTTTGTTACCCAAAGGCTTCTTAGTGAACGAATCACGAACATCACAATGAAGCCAATAATCACCATTGCTCGTCACCCAAGAAGCCCAATTACTAACGGACCAGTCAGAAATAGTTTTCCACTGCTTATTAAGCAAATCGTAAGCAAGCCAACGGTATTCCATGTGATTGTAAATACTACTGCTTGCTGCAGCACCTACAGCTATATCGTTACTGCGAACAATCCACGTAAAATCTATGTGAGCACGACTTGTAGCAGTAGTTGGTCTAGTACCGAATGCGTTTAAATCAACATTACCTTGAATTCCAGAGACAGAACCGCTAGAAGTGTACTGCCAACCACCTAATGGTGTTGTAATGTTAAAAAGCGTAGTTGCACCATAGCTAGCAACCCAGCTTGTGCGATCGTGAATGTATTGGGAATTAAGCGGACCGTTTAAATAATTCGCATAAGAATAAACACCTAGATTAATGTATCCAGCAGAAGCCAGCTGATTCCACCACGATGCGACAATATTCTGATAAACGTATGGATCAGTAGGTGGTTGATGCCCTGCCCACTCCCATCTTTCCAAATCGTAGTAAACAGGGTATGAAAGGTCACTTGGATTAACTCCAGCACCTTGCAAAAGCCTTGCAACATCGGCACCTTCGGAAGCGCCATCAGAAGGCGTTTCAGCGTAGGAATAAACATAAACTCCAAAAGGAATACCTAAACGCTTGCATTCGTTGATATTTCGCACAGCATACTTATCGTAGCCATTATCCCAACCGTAGCTGATGCGAATTATTGCACCTTCTACTCCAGCGGCTTTAGCAGCAGCCCAATCAATTTCATGCTGATGTTCAGAAACATCTATAACACCTCTAGCGTTATAAGCAAACATGTTTCCGTTGCCATCAAAGAATGATTGAGAACCATTGTAATCTTCCCATTCCACGCCATAATTTGTTACAGGCAAATAGGCTTTGCGAACAATACCATCAGTTGTTGTGGCTGTTTTAGAAGACAATATTGTTGAATCTTTTGCTTTAGCAGAAGATTTAGATTCGTCTGGAATAGGCTGATTTGAGCTTATTAGACGAACCGCGGAAGGATTGGCGGAATTGGCAGAATTGGCAGAATTCGTAGAATTGGCAGGATTGTAGCGCTTAATTGCTTTTCGCAAATCTCCAACAGTAATAGGCGTAAAACGTCTTCCATCGCTCTTAGCAAGAGGATCTGGCTGCTTGTCTTTAGTGCCAATAATTTTAGGATCAGTAACAATATCGCCAGTTTTAAGAGATTTCAAATGACCAGTAGATGTAAGAGCATATTTTGAAGAAACTACTTCGTCACTATTCTTAAATGACGACGCCACTTTTGAAGGCAACTTGAAATCAGGATTATTGGCATCACCATCGGCGAAACCATTCAAACGATTATCTTCAGCAGAATTACCATTTCCATTATCTGCACTTTTTATTGCATTATTTTTGGCACTTCTTAACGAACTTCTTGATGAACTAGAAGCAGAGCCTTCAAAAACATCACGTCCTTCAACATTAATAGATGGAGAAACGTTCATAACAAATGCAGTAGCAACAGAAACTAAACTTGCAATTACACGTACAATAATTTGTCCCACAACTCCTCCAGAGATATGTTTTTACGTGTTTTTACCTCATATAACCATAGCAATATGCGCAAACAGTAAAGAAACAAGTCGCGAATCATATTGAATAACGAAAAACACAAAAATAACTAGGACTAATCACGCCATACTTAGCACAATCGGAATCGAAGAAATCACGGAAATCAAATGGAGCGGATGACGGGAATCGGACCCGCGTCATCAGTTTGGAAGACTGATACTCTACCATTGAGCTACATCCGCAATTGCATGTAATGGAATTTTTATAAGACCCCAAAACAGCGACTCGAACAATTATACAGATGATTTTGACATAAAACAACTAACGACACTCCACTTAGATACTCAAGAGCGTTACAGCACACGATAACATGCCTGCTTTTGTTTACCATCTGACCCAAAACGGAAACAAACACGGGCAACTATTCCTGCTTTTGTTTACCATCTAACCCAAAACGGAAACAAACACGGGCAACTATTCCTGCTTTTGTTTACCATCTAACCCAAAAAGGGAACAAACGCGGGAAAAATAAACAAAACCATACAGTGCAAATCGCAAATATCTAAGCTATTTCTAGAATCACAAACGCAGATGCGATTGCAGATGCGTCTTCAAGCAAACCATCGTGGCTCAAAGAAACATGCCATCTAATAGAAAAGCCATCCTGTGCATTAATCATAGGAACCGTGCTCAAAGATTGCATAAGCTTTTCATTAACAGCAGCATCAAGATGAACACTTGGACAACCACGAGAATCATCTAAAATCTCAATACTCGCCCACGGTGTGTTATCTAGCGTGTAAGGATATTTTGCATCTCCAAACGAAGATAAAGCCTCGCACCAAGATTTTATAACAGCCTCTTTTCCAGCCCAGCGCGCTGCAATATGCATCGCCTCAGCGTCGTTTTTTGAGTGCGCTCGCATGGCGCACTGTCTAAGCTCACGCGTAGAAAATAGCGCGCGCCAACCATCGCCATCATGCATCTGTTGAGCGAATTGTGCAATCTGCACTATGTCGTGTCCAATGCCCGCAATCATCAAACTCACTTCCTAATTACTCGCTAGTGCGCTACTTAGCGTAGGCTATGCGGTGCTTTTGCCCCCGCGTTTGTTCCCATATTGGGCATTTTGGAAAACAAACGCAAGATCACTCCCCCACGTTTGTTCCCATATTGGGCATTTTGGGAAACAAACACAAGATCACTCCCCCGCGTTTGTTCCCATTCTTGGTGTTTTGGGAAACAAACGCGGGCAAAAAGAAACAAAAGCCGCTAGCAATCTAGAAATCTAGCAATCTAGCAATAGTAGCCGCTGGCATCTAGTCGAGCGTCTGGGTTTAGCAGCATAGCTTTTTCTGCCTCATGCCCATCGTAGCGCGACCCGTCTGGCATACGCGTACCGTCTTTAAGCAAACGGCGATTTTCCGCAGGCTCAAACAGTTGCACATGACCCATCATGCCCTCTTGCAAACGTCGCTGACCTGCAGCAAGACGCGCATTCGCCTTGGCTCGCCATTCGCTAAGCGCATCCGCACCTGCAGTAGCAGCCACTGCCGCCTCAAACGCACCAGGATGCACAAGAGCCACAAATCCGCTAACATGCCCGAATCCAAGCGATGTAGCCAGAGCCGCTTTAACCATGCCAACTCGCATTGGGTTTCTCAACCACACCATATGATCATCATGCGCGAGCTTAGGATCCACACAATCAAGCGACATATTCCCAGGAATCACGCCACTTCTAAACAGCTGCGTTAAACCGTTGATTTGGAATATGCACGCACCGCCCTTTGCGTGTCCGGTAAGCGTCTTTTGGCTAATTACAAACAGTGGATTTCCGCTTGTGCGCCCAATAGCATGAGCCAAAGTATTGTGCAGTTCGGATTCGTTCGGATCGTTTGCGTTCGTAGACGTATCGTGCTTAGAAACCACAGCAATATCGTCTGGTGTAACTCCAAGCGCCGCCAAATCGTGCACAAGCTTGGATTCGCGCCCACCCATTCCTGCAGCTAGCGCACCCAATCCTGGAGCTGGAATCGAAGTGTGCACACCATCTGCATAAGAGTGAATAAATCCAACTACGCCAGCAACAGGCAAGCCGAGTTTAAGCGCAATATCTCCTCGCGTAACGAGAATCGTGCCGCCGCCTTGCGCTTCCAAGAATCCTCCGCGTCGGCGATCGTTTGCTCGCGAGAAGAATCGTGGATTTATGCCCTTTGCATACATTTCCTCGCTGTTTGCAGTTGCGTTCATGTTGCCGAAACCAACCACGGACTCAACGCCAATATCGTCAATCGCGCCCGTTACAACAAAGTCTGCTTTGCCGAGAGCAATCTTATCGACGCCTTCTTCAAGCGAAACTGCAGCAGTGGCGCATGCTGAAACTGGCTGAATCATGTTTCCGTAGCCACCAATATATGTTTGCATTACGTGCGCTGCTACGACGTTTGGCAATGCTTCTTGCAATACGTCTGTAGGGATTTCGTGGTTTAGGAAGCGATCTAGATACAGTTTTCGCATAGACGTCATTCCGCCAAATCCTGTGCCTTGAGTCGATGCTACAAGGGACGGATGCACGGCTTGCAAAATTTCCGAAGGCGTGAAACCAGCGGAAATGTAGGCGTCTACGGTTGTTACGATATTCCACAACGCAATCGGGTCTACACTTCCCACCATCGAAGCTGGAATTCCCCACTTTAATGGGTCGAAGCCTTTAGGGAATTGTCCTCCAACAGTTCGGGTCATGGCTGCGCGCCTTGGTACGCGTATCATTGAGCCAGTTTTGCGCGTAACGGTCCATTCTCCCGATTCAGCATCTTGCATAATCGTAGTGTGTTCTTCATCTAGCGCCACGTATTCGCGAGCAATCGTTTCTGTTGGCACACTGAAGCTCACGTCGTGGTCGAGGAAGATTTCGGCTTCTTCTTCGTTTGCTCCGTCTTTGTAGTCGCCACCCATGCCGGTTTCGAATGGTCTAATACCAGAACGTGCAACTACCTCATCTCGATACTTTTCTGCAATATCTTCTTCTGGCACAAGCGTGCCGTCCGCATCATACCATCCTGGTTTTGGCGAGTCTTGCCAAGTTAGCAAGCCCATGTTCCAAGCCAATTCCAATACTGCTCCTGCAGAAATATCAACGGAACCGTCTTCTTGTATTCCAAGTTCTGCTTCGAATCGTGTTCGCCCAGATCCCCATGGTCCAAGTTCTCCAACAGATACTATTACAATCTGGTTTTCTGGTCGCGCTGTAACGTTCTTCCAATCCGCTAGATTTACGTGAGGTTGTTGCAAAGCGTATGGTGTTGGAAGTGCTTTGTTTGTTATTTTTATAGAAGACTTTGCGTTTGGATATGACTCGTCTAAAGCTTGCGACTTTTGAGCGTTAGTTTGGGATAAGTCGCAAGCAGCCGCGCGTTCTTGATCCGCAAGCGCTTCTGCGCGAAGCGCGTTCAAATCAAGAGCATCCTTACCTAATCCTCCTGTAAAATCAACGTCCAGAGGTGCGATTGCAGACTGTTCGCGCGCTTTACGAGTGCACAAATCTAGCAAACGGTTTGCCATTTGTTGAGTTGAATACGTTGTTATGCCGTGTTTTTCTACGACTTTAACAAGCGGATCATTTCCGCCCATTAAGCCGGTTCCACGCACCCATCCAATCTTAGGATGAGCGAATGTAACGCGATCCGACCACACACTTTCTGCATGCGCACGGTTCACAATTGCATCGAATGCGCTCTTGACTTCGCCGTAAGCGCCGTCGCCGCCGAACATACCGCGGTTTGGAGAGCCAGGTAACACAACGTGCATACGATGTTGCACATCTGTATCTGCTCCGATTTGCGCGAATCCTGCGATTGCACGTTCCACACCCCATAGCATTAGGCGAGATTGAGATTCGAAAAGCGCACCAGAATCAGCCAAAGTGCCGTGAACTGGAGGTGCTGCAAACGGGAAGAACATGCTTGGCTCATAAGCTGGCTTCAAAATGGTGGTTGTTGCGCCGCTGACTTTCTTTGAAACTGTGCCAACCCACTTTACTAGAGCATCTACATCTCGGTAGCTAGATAAGTTTGCTGGCACAAGCCATAATTTAGCTCCCATAACAGCGTTTTCACGATACGCTTTTTTCGCCCATGCTTTAACGCTTGGCTTAAAACTGTGAGATGTTGCTATAACTGTTGCTCCACCTCTTAGTAAACCGCAGACGACTGCTGCAGCAATTGAATTTGGTGCAACGCCTGTTACAACCGCAACATCTGATGCGAAGCGATTTGAGAAAATAGGACGAGAATCAAGGTTTTCGCTATTAACTTCTTTAGTATCTTTAGGAAGATCATTAATATCTGTTAATGCATCTTTAGATATGCGCTTGAATACGCAACTCAAATCATTAAGTCCGGTTGCTTGAGACTTTTGAGCGAACCATAATGCTTCTTCAGCAATAGTTTTGCCCGTGCCAACAAAACAACCAAAATTGTTGATTTCAGATAAACCATGGTTTGAACCAGAATTTGAACCAGAGTTTGAACCAAACCCCTGATTAGCCTTATTCGCGTAGTATATTCTAGCCAAATCTTCGCGAGCGCTAGCCCAGCGATCATCGAATAGAATCGCCTTGCGCTCATCGAATCGAGGCTCCACTTGCTTTGGCCAATCCGCTCCAAGCTCAGCTTCTACAGCTGCAACAACAGCCGCATTTTCATCGCTCTCAGCTTCTGCTTTAGGAGCTTCAACACCAAGCTTTGCTAACACGAATTTAGCAGTAGCAGCCAAAACGCCGTCAGCACCAACAACCTTCTGCGCAAACTCGTCTAAGGCTGCAGAATCAACTACTGCGCCGCCTGCTGTGCCCGCGGAACCTGGTTGAGCGAGAGCAATTCCGTGCTCTTTAGCAACCTGATTAATAGCAGAATCGATCAAATCTTGCGCTGCAGAAGTATTCTTTGCTGGCTCTGTAGAAAGTTGCGCCAAGTCGCCTCCGCGTACGCTTGCTCCTTCTCGCGTTTGCAAAATAAGAGCAGCCAAAACGTGTGCTCGCCAGCCTTCACCTAGCTGCCATACTTGTTCAATTCTCTTATCTATTTGCGTAGGCTTAAATCCAGCTGCGCCGAAGAGTGCACGCAAGCGTTCTCTCACAACGTCTGAAAGAACCGCCCCAAAAGCTTTATAACGCGGAGCAACAGAATCCACTAACTTGTTTAGCGCGCTCATCGGAGCTTCTGCAGCACCATCTACGCTTGCCACTCCCAGCTCGGAGCTTATGTCCATTAAAAGCTGGTTTCGTCTAGAGGATACGCCGTTTGTTAGCGTGTCTGTGGTGTCTGCGTCGCCGATTTGGTCGGCGCGAATTTTTGCACTGTAAGCTATAAGTGTTTTTATAGCATCAGACGCTTTAAACTCAATATCTGCCACAGACCCAGATTGCACATTTTGCACATTTTGCACATTTTGCACAGAATTATCTGCATTTATTTGAGTAGATGCTGCACTTGCCGTGGCGGCTGCTTGCGATTTTTCCGCGTTAGTTTGTGATAAGTCGCCAGCAACCGTTGCTTCTGCAACCATAGGTTCTTCGTCTTCAAAAACTTCTGGCACAAGCGAATCCGTGTCTGTCATATAAACACGACCCTCGTCTCTACCAACGTTATAAACGGTAACTTTCTGTCCGCTAAACTGTGGCATAGAAAGCGTTTTTGCTCCAAGATTTGCCAAAGTTGGTGCGTTTCCTAAACCAACCTCAACATATTCTTCTACGCCTAATCCACCGCATGCAGCGCTTTCAAACATAAGCGCCTGCGTTTCAATCCAGCGAACAGGGGAAGCAAACTGCCAGGAAAGAAGCTCCGTAAGCAGCAACCTGCCGAGTTTTTGCTCATCAGCTGCATAAGAATCCCAAATTTCGTCATTTTCTAGCGCAGCCTTAATACGTTCTGAAGGAACAACGTCTAGAATCTTTTGCGCAAATTCGCGCGTAAACTCAAACGGGCATGCAACCAAGTTTGGTATATAACGATCAACCAGCACAGAGTAGTCAATATGTGCTGGAAGCAGAGAATCCAGCTTATCGCGAAACTCTGGCACACCTTTTCTAAGCAGCTTGGAATGGAAAGGCACGTCGATTCCTGGCACAAGCATAAATGGAGGCTTACCGCCATACTCTTTAGCTCGCTTGGCAGAATCTTGAGCCAAAGCTTTCAAACCTTTTATTGTGCCTGCTATTGCGTATTGTTGACCTGCCAAATTGTAGTTTACAATCTGCAAGAATTCGCCAGTTTGCTTAGAGATTCCTTCAACGTACGCGTTTACACCATCATCGTCCACACCGAACTGGTTTGGACGCAAAGCACCCATTCGATAGTTGGATCGGCCTTGCGCATCTCGCTCAATCAAGTGATGCATTGTAGATCCGCGGTGGAACACGAGTTCCAACACGGTTTCTAGCGGAATAATTTGAGCGAAAGAGCTTAGCGCATTGTATTCGCCAAGCGAGTGACCAGCAAAATACGCAGGCCAAATATCGCATCCTGCTTCTCTTAAGCGCGCGGTTTGCGCAAAAGCAACAGTAGCGAGCGCAACTTGAGTAAATTGCGTTAAGTTGAGCAAGCCTTCTGGATGACGATATGTTACGCCATTTGCTGTTAATTCCTTAGGATTATCTCGCACTACAGCAAGAATTGAGAATCCTAGTTTTTCGCGAGTAAGCTTGTCTGCACGCTCCCAAGTTTCGCGCACAGCTGGCGATTTGGCGCGCTCATCCAATGACATTCCTTGTTTTTGAATACCTTGTCCTGGGTATACGAATGCTGCTCGCGGCGCGCGTGTAAGTGCGCTCGCTTTAGAAACTATTTGCCCGTTTACTCGGCATGTGATTTCTAGAGCTAGCCCTCCGCGGCGTACTTTCCCTACTCGTTCTACGGTAATTTCTACCTCGTCGTTAAGCTGCACCATGCCGTACATGTTGTACGTCCAGCCAACAAGATCATAGTGTGCGCCTTTTTCATCCAATGCTTGAGCAACATGCTGAGCTGCTGCTGAAAGCCACATTCCGTGTACTAGAGGTGCGGAAAGTCCAGAGATTGCGGCTCCTCTTTTGGATGTGTGTATTGGGTTAAAGTCACCTGATGTGCGCGCAAAAGCTGTCATGTCTTTAGGTGCGCGAATTACGACGCGTCTAAGCGCTCGTCTAGGCGTGTTGTCTACGCTAAATCCGTGTAATTCTGCCGCATCTCCGTATTCTGGAGCAGACTTTGGTAGTGCTGCACTGTAGCTTCGCCCACGAATCGCGAATCGTTCTGTTTCGTGCGCGATTTTTGTTCCGTCTTGCGCATTGTGAATTATGTGTATTGTCACTACTCGCCCAGAAGCTGATTCGGCGTAATCTTCTGCCCAACCAGTGAGGTTTATGCGTGTTCCAACATATTTTTGCAGGTCGTCTGTAGATACATCTAGTTCTATTAGGTGGTCTAAATGTACTGCGTTGAGTAGTCCTTCAATTACTGGGTATCCGTCTACCATTACGGATCCTAGTGCTGAGTATATTGTTGGCCATGCTGGACCTACTAGCGCGTCTGGCACGATTCTTGATGCTTGTAAACCTTCTGGTAGGCGTCCAGCTGTAGCGGATTCGTGGTCGATTCCTAGGTTTCTAGAAAGCGTGTATGCTGATTTAACCACGCCAAACGGCATTTCGCAGGCTGTTTCACATGTTGTTTCACAGGCTGATTTGTTAGCTTTTCTACAAGCTATTTCTTTTTTAACTTGTTCGCACGCTTCTTGGCTTGCGTCTACTTTTGGCATTTCGCTTAAAACATCTCCAGTAATCGCAGTATTTCCAATGCCTGCGGTTGCTGCCAACATGTTATAAACGTGTTTTGGTAGTCGCTCGCGGTCTACTACTGGTATGCTTCCAGCACGCTTTGCGTCTACAATAAGCGGAATTACTATATCTCTAACAGCATGATTTTTGCCGCTGTTCTTTACGCTATTCTTGCCGCTATTTTCATTGTCTGATTCGTGCTCATCCCAGAACGTGTCTAGTTTAATGTCTAGATCAAGCTTAATTACGCTATTTTCTTCACTTATTACGGTTATAACATAGTTTTCACTATTATTTTGCGTTTTATAAGCAGGATTATTGGTTACGTGACCAATCCAAGAAATATTCGGACATGAGCGTACATATTCTTCAATATTTTGCGCACAATCTATTTGGCTAAACGCGTTTTGATTAAAGCCCAGAGGCAAGTCGCAAGCAGCCGAACGATTTATAACCGCAGCCTCAAATCTTCCTAAAATATCCGCGATTGGCTCATCCATTGTGGTTATTCCTGCAACAGAAATAGGTCCTGGAATTACTCGCACAGCATCCGCAGAATAGCGCGAATCTTCCGACTGCCAAAGCTGATCCTGACCCCACCAGCGAAGAAGATCATTGTCAATTACTGGCACAAATGGCATTGGCTTAGGATATTCACGCACCAAGGTTGGGAACCACGCAGCATCCATTGGAACAACGTTCATCGTGCTCGCATTAGGAAAAACTTGCACAAGAGAATCGAGAGCAGACTGAGGATTTTCAGCAACCTGCTTAATATCTGGCAAAATCGAAGTAAATTCGCCAGAATCTTGGCTTATTAAACGCGCTTCAATTCTCTGCAACAAATGCAGGTAGCGATCCGCGTAAGTAGGATCTGCCCAAGGATAGCTTAAATCAAGGAATCGCTGCGCAAACTGGGTATATGTCATATTTTCAACATCGCCAAAATATGGCTTTGCTGTAGAGTTAAGCGCAGCAATAACCTCGTCTTTACGTAACTCAAGCTCTTCTGGATGCTTCATCATATGAACAAGAAGACGACCACAGCGCGCGGACGCGTTTTCAATCTCGTAAATATCCGCGTGCAAATGGCTTAATCCGCTTGTTACTCCGCCAACAACCTTTCCAGAAGGCACCCAGCGCTCGCCAATAGGAGCAAACGGATCTTCACTTGCGCCAAGACCTTCCACACATGCATCATTTGCTTCTGTGATTCCAGGCGTCTCCACCAACATGCGCTTAACTTGCGCGCTTGTGTGCGCTTCCTTTGCTGTCATTGCTGCAGTGCCGATCATCACAGCATCTACTGGCATATTTGGCAAACCGTATTTATTGGACCATTCGCCACTAATGTAATCGGCAGCTCGCGAAGGAGTGCCGATTCCGCCACCTGCTACAAGCACCAAATTATTGCATTCGCGCACTTGAGCATAAGTGCTAATCAGCAAATCGTCTAGCGACTCCCAAGAGTGGTGGCCGCCTGCAGATCCGCCTTCTACTTGCGCAATAATTGTTGCTGGTTTAACAGCTTTTGCAATGCGAACTACTTGGCGAATCTGCTCTACTGTTCCTGGCTTAAAAGCAACATATGGGAATCCGTCGGCTTGAAGAGTTTCAACAAGTTCTTTTGCCTCGTCTAACTCTGGGATTCCTGCAGATATTACTACGCCGTCGATTGGTGCTCCAGAAGCACGCTTTTTTGGAACTATACGTTTGCTGCCAAATTGTAAATTCCACAAATAGCGGTCCATAAACATGGCGTTGAATTCTACGGTTGCTCCTTCTTGCAATTGCCTGCTCAAAGAGTCCATGTGCCTGTCGAATACTTCTTCTGTTACTTGTCCACCGCCTGCAAGTTCTGCCCAATATCCTGCGTTGGCTGCGGCGGCTACAATTTCTGGGTCTACTGTGGTTGGAGTCATGCCAGCAAGAAGCACAGGAGCTTTGCCTGTTAGCTTGCTGAATTTTGTTACAACTTTCTTTCCAGCTGGAGTATCGATTACTCGCGGCGCAAAATCCGCCCAGCAGCCAGTACGCAATAATTCAGCTTCTGCAGCGCTAGTTGTGCTTGCTTTTGCGCGCGCGTTCATTGTTCCAACTTCTACTACGCCAGCTCCGCTTCCTTGTAGTAGCACGTTTGTTAACTTGCCAAGCACTTCTCCTGGACCCATGTCTAGTACGTATAACTCTCGCGCATTCACGTTATTTAAAACTTTTTCTATTTGCTTCGCCCAATCTACTGGCTCTACTAGCACAGCGTTTGCAATCTTTAGTGCAAGTTCAGCATCTAATCCTGCGTCCTTTGCCCAGGCTTCAACTTGCTCTACAGCAGGTTTCATGATTGGAGAATGGAATGGCACTGTAACATCTAAATACTCTGCGATTGGCGCAAAAACCGATCCGCCTCGTTCCTTCATTTCGCGCATTTTTTTGGAGCGCTGCGACTCTTTCTGTGCCTGATTTTGCACGGCTTCCATGTCTTCTGGATATCCTGATAGCACAATGTGATTTCGCGAGTTTTTAACTGCGATTGATATAACGCCTCTGGTTCTTTCTACTCGCTTAATCAAGGCTTTCGCCTGTTCAAACGTAACGCCTTTTAGCGATAGCATTGGTGTTTTTTCGCCGTTTCCACTGATTTCTAACATTCGCGCTTCGCGGTCTGCTGCCGCTCCGATTATGTATGCGATTGCTATAAGTTCAGCTATTTGGTTTTGCGCGTTTTGCCATGACCCTGCTTTTATACGAGCTTCTACTATTTTTGCGGCTATTATGCCTTGAGAGTGTCCAAGGCTTGCAATCGGCTTGTTTACTTCAAAGTTGTAGCCTAAGTTTGTTAGGTCTCTTACGCTTGCAAGCTGAGCAATTGTGATTCCTGGTACGCTTAATTGTGCGCTGGCTGTGTTGATTTTAGGATTTTCTAAAGCATCGAATACGTTTATGTCAGTTCCAGCATTTGCTAATAACTGTGGATATATGTTTGATAGTAAAGTTTTTGCTAATTTGTTATATTCGCGTAATTCTTTATTTAATTCTGCATCGTTTTGTGTTTCTTTTAAGGCTTGCACCCATGGTGTGGATTGTCCTGCGAAGGTAAGAATGTGTGGTGTTTGTGCGAGCTGGTCAAATAAGTATGTTGTCATTTTATTTTCCTTTGTTCGTGGGTTTAAGTTTTATTTTTAAAATTTATTTGTGTTTTTTGGATTTATTTATCTTTGGTCGCTTTATGCGCGGTTGCTGGCGACTTTTGAGTGTTTTCCAAATAATTCCCGAATTATTCTCGAATTATTCCCAAATCACATTGGCTGGTTTCCATGATGCTTCCCCGTTCTCGAAACACGTTTTTTACTTCTTAAAATCTTCAAAGAATTAGCAATAACATCTCTTGTTTGCTCTGGATCTATCATTGCGTCAATCTGGCCAGTTTCCAGCGAAAGATTCGCGTTTACAGTGGTATTTTCGTAATTCTCAACAAGCTTTTTTCTTAAAGCGTCAACATCTTGTCCGCGCTCTTTTGCTTTTTGCAAATCCTTGCGATGAATAATGTTTACAGCTCCTTGAGCACCCAAAACCGCTATCTGGCTGGTAGGCCAAGCGTAGTTAAAGTCTGCACCCATAGACTTTGAGCCCATTACAATGTATGCTCCACCAAAAGCTTTGCGCAAAATCACAGTAACAAGCGGAACTTGCGCGTTTGCGTACGCGTAAATCACTTTTGCGCCTCTGCGAATAATTCCAGCGTGCTCCTGATCCGACCCTGGCTTGTATCCAGGAGTGTCTACAAGAGTTACAACAGGAAGATTAAACGCGTCGCACAATCGCACAAATCGCGCTACTTTTTCGGAAGAATTAACGTCTAGAATTCCAGCATTGACTTTAGGCTGATTTGCCACTATTCCAACAGGATGACCTTCTATGCAAGCAAAACCGACTACTGCGGATGCTGCGTAAAGCTCTTGAACTTGCACAAATTCGCCATAATCTACGATTGCGCGAATAACGTCTAAAACGTCGTACGGCTGGCGATCATTGCTCGGAACAATAGTCGCAAGCTGCTTAGCGGTTTCTCTGTCTGCGCGCGTGGCAGCGTATGCGAATGTTGGCGGATTTTGATTGCAATTTTGCGGCAAATAAGCCAAGATTGTGCGCGCATAGTCAATGGCGTCCGCCTCGTCTTCGCCCAAGTAGTGAGCAACGCCCGAAGTGGAGTTATGCACATATCCACCACCCAAATCGTCCATGCTAATCGACTCGCCTGTGGCAGCCTTAACAACATCTGGACCAGTTACAAACATGTTGGAGTGTTCGCGAGTCATGATTATAAAATCCGTAAGAGCAGGGCAATAAACTGCGCCACCGGCACAAGGTCCTAAAATCAAGGAGATTTGTGGAATTAAACCGCTTGCTTCACAAGTTTTTTTGAAGATTCTGCCATATTGCGTAAGTGCGTTAACGCCTTCTTGAATGCGAGCGCCGCCCGAGTCGATTAGCGCAACAACTGGAACTGCAAGCTGCAACGCCATGTCTAGAAGATGGCAAATTTTCTGGCCTTCAGCGCGTCCAAGCGTGCCGCCACGAACGGAAAAATCCTGAGCATAAACTGCCACTTTTTTGCCGTACACTTCGCCAAAGCCCGTGATTACTGCGCATCCTGCAATATCGTTATTTATGTCTCCACCGTTAAAGCGGCCTATTTCTTCAAACGTTCCCGTATCAAAAAGCAAATCCAAACGCTCTCTTGCCGTGGATTTTCCCTTTGCATGCTGGCGCTCTAAAGCATTCTGCTCGGCGTCTCTAGCAAGGCGAGCCGCGTGTTCTACGGCTGCTTTTCCACGCTGAGGCTGCGTAGGCTGCGCATTTTGCATAGTTTGTGAGTCTTTATTAACTTGCGCAGCATCTTTATTAACATCTTTTGCAACTTGTGTAGCATCTTTAGTAAGCGCACTCATTTTGCACTACCGCCTTTAGTCACGTCAATTGTTACAAGCTTTTCGCCTGCTTCTACACCATCTCCAGGCCCTACAAAAATGCCAGTAACTACGCCAGCTGCAGGTGCATAAACGTAGTTTTCCATTTTCATGGATTCAAGAACAGCAAGTAAATCGCCTTTTGCTACGCTCTGACCTTCCGCAACGTTTACGCGTGTAATCACAGCTTGCATTGGAGCAGAAATCACGCCAGGAGCATCCTTTGGCGTTTCCGACTTGTGAGTATCTCCTCTTAATCCTCGTCCTCTAAGCGGCTGCGATGCGCGAACCGTGCTTCTAACTCGCGCAGAGCCAGTAAGATTGTCTACAATATCTTGCGGAATCGTAAGCTTTACGCGCTTATTGTCTACTTCTATTACAAAAGACTCCATTTTAGTTGTCTTATTTTGTGATTCTTCACCAGACTTATTGGAATCCAAAGAAGCAGGCTGTCCGCCATTTGCCGCTGCAGCAGTGCGGTTCAAATACTTGCGTTCAAGCCATTTTGTAGAAATATCAAAATCGTGATCTTGCGCCGTAAAATCAGGATCGTTAAAAATTTGCTCAAAAAGCTTCGCAGGAGTAGGCACTCCCTCGATGCAAAGCTCCTTAAGCGCGCGTCTTACACGAGCAATCGCCGCATCGCGATTTTGAGCCGTAACAATAAGCTTGCCCATCATGGAGTCGAATTTTGGAGACACGCTATCTCCAACTTCTACGCCAGAATCCACGCGTATTCCAGGTCCAGATGGCCACTCTATTTTTGTTAGCGTGCCTGCGCTAGGCGTAAGATTCGTTGCTGGGTCTTCCGAAGTGATTCTAAGCTCAAAACTATGCCCGCGCGAAGGATGATTTTGCGTAAGCTCACCGCCGTCAGCAATCGTAAGCTGTTCGCGCACAAGATCTAGTCCGCTAACTTCCTCACTAACTGTGTGCTCCACTTGCAATCGTGGGTTCACTTCCAAGAAGTAAACTTTGTGTTGAGATGTCACCATATATTCGCACGTGCCCAAACCAACGTAGTCAACAGCTTCAAATAGGTTACGAGAATATCGGTGAAGCTGCGCGTTCTCGTCATCGGTAAGGAATGGCGCTGGTGCTTCCTCAACCAACTTTTGGTTTCGGCGCTGCACCGAGCAGTCGCGCGTGGAATATATGGTGAAGTTTCCATGAGAATCGCGGCCAACTTGTGTTTCCACGTGGCGCGCCTTGTCTATAAAACGCTCAATAAAGTACTCGTCAAGGTCGCCGCCTTGCAAAGCGTCGTGGTTCATGTAGAATCCGCGAAGCTCGTCATCGTTGTGCACAACGGTTATTCCGCGACCGCCGCCGCCATCCGTGCGCTTCATCATAACCGGGTAGCCGTGTGTTTGCGCAAAAGTCAACAATTCTCGAATGTCTTTTACAGGCTCCGATATGCCTGGTACGGGCGGCACTTTAGCGCGAGTTGCCACGCGGCGAGCGGTTATTTTATCCCCTAAATCAATAAGCGCTTCTGGCTTCGGGCCAATCCACACAGCGCCAGCATCAATCACCTTTTGCGCAAAACTAGCTACTTCCGATAAAAATCCGTAGCCTGGGTGTACAGCATCCGCTCCGCTTTTATGCAAAATGTCTATAATCGCGTCTTCGTTTAAATAAGTGTCTCTGTACGTGTCTCCAGAAAGCGCGTACGCTTCGCTTGCCATCTCAACATACTGTGCTTGACGGTCGGATGCCGCATAAATAGCTACAGTTTGTATTCCCATTTCTTGAGCAGTGCGAATCACTCTAAGCGCGATTTCGCCGCGATTTGCCACAAGTATTTTTTTGATATTCGTAACCATACGTTACAAGTTATAGGAAATTTGGCTTATAGTATCCGTGAATTTGAACAAAACATTATGCGATTTTTTGTAAACTTCTCCAACGCGCAGCGCTCGATTTTTGTCTAATCTTTGATTCAGCAACGAAAAACAATACGAAAGAAGGATATCGTGGCTAATTTTGAATCTAACTCTGGTGCAAACTCTGGCGCAAGCTCTAGCGCAGTTGCATCTAAGGCTTTTGACGTTAATCGTTTGGCTGTTCCATTTGCTAAGGCGTTTTTGTTTACTGTTCTTATTAGCGCAGCAACTATGGCTGGCGCATTGCCGATTCCTGGAACTCCTGTTCCTGTAACTTTGCAAACTTTGGTTTTGGCTTTGGCTGGTCTTACTTTGACTTGGCGTCAGGCCGTTAGCTCTGTGCTTATGTACCTTGCGATTGGTGCTGCTGGAATGCCAGTGTTTGCAGGCGGAAAGAGCGGCGTTGTGGCTTTTGCAGGTCCTAGCGTTGGATTCCTTGTTGGATTCGTGTTTGGTGTGGCTGCGATTGCGCTCGTAAAGTCTGCGCTCGAAGGCGTTGTTAATGCCGCTATGCCAGAGGATTCTGTTGCTAAGAAATTTGCACGATTTGGCGCGTATTTTGCCGCATCTGTTGTTGGTTCTCTTGTGATTTACGCATTTGGATTTGTAGGTCAATCGCTTATGATGCATTTGCCTGTTTGGACAATCGCCGTTGCTTCCACTGGCTTTATTGTGGGCGATATTATTAAGGCTGCAATCGCTAGCGCTGCTTGCGCAGGATTGTATGGCGCGTTTAAACGCAATCACAATGCGTGATTAATCGCGATAAATCGCGTAATGCGTAACTAATCGCAAGCGTAACGCGCTAACTATCTAAGACCGCAGTCTCGTCGCTGCGGTCTTTTTTGTTCTAAACGCTAATCGCGCAATCCACACTCCCACATTTGTTCCCCATCAACGTAAATCCGACCACAAAACCAAGAACACCTCCCCGCGTTTGTTCCCCAAATAGCCAAATCCGACTACAAAACCAAGACCACTTCCCCGCGTTTGTTCCCAAAATCGCCACATCCGAAAACAAACGCGGGCAAAAATAAACAAACGCAGGCTATCAGAATCAACAAAAAACACAATTATATTAAAAACTTAAATTAATACGACAATACAATGGTGTGCATGCTACGCATATTTACTATGCAAAAGCATGCACACCCAACTTATTTCTAATTACAATTCTTCTTCAAATGGTTCATATGTTTGTTTCAAAACAAAATCAAAATATCTTACATGATCCCATTCGTCAGGATTACCAAAATGTAATAATTTCAAATTGTGATTATCATACGAAAATGCGTATAAATCTTTATTACTTATGTCGTATGCAGACGTATATTGAGTCCATGGGACCAACATCTCATCATCTACCGATATTCGTAGAACTCCCTTAGGGGTGTTCTCCATTGACAACAATTGAAATACTTCATTAATCGCATTCCCGTCATCAACTGGCATAGACATTAATTTTGCATAAGCCGCTCTCAAAAATCGACTTTCTGGTTTATAGTCGCTAGGTATATCGAGTAATCCACTTATGTTCTCATCCAATCCTACATTATTCACAGCTTCATTGTTGTCATAAAGATATTTGCGATTGGTAGAACGTTCAAGATGAGCCTTCAAATTATTAAGATGCCAGTCAAAGGTCGGAGCATTTGTAAATACACCAACTGTATTTTCAAATATTTTAAAACCATTAGAAATAGAAGGTTCTACAACTATAGATCTCCCTGTTTCGTCGGAAAAAACAGCATGTTGCGGAACAGACATCCCCATCATTGGACCAGGTTCATTAACTATTCCTAAATCCGAATTGAGTGAATTAATGATCTCATCGAGAGAACGATACTGAGTTAATATCCATGTAACTAATTCTTCTCCACGAAGCGCAATTTTATTAGAATCATCAATTTCTTTCTTACTCACATATCGGAAGAAGTGATCGAAATAGAAAGACCCACCGCATATTCCGTATTCATTTATTCCATCTAAAATAACAGGGTTCTTATGCACATCTTTAGCCCAAGCAACACCCATTACCGCACATTTAGTAATAAATGGTGTATAGGTTGATTCTATAGAGGTACCAGACGGTATCTTCATACCAGCATATTCAAACTCTTGTTCAAAATCTTGGGTTCTTCCCCAATATGAATTTCCTTGTTTGCTTCTTATTCCAATTCCAGTACACATTGTTATTACTCCTTTATAATAACTAACTGAAAATAAAAACTTTTTATCAATTGACTTGTGAGACTAATTCATCCTGATCATTACGAGCAGAAGGTATTGCAGCTATAACAGCACCTACTAGTGCTACAACTGTTCCAATAAGTGTAATAACGTATACTTTTGCACCTAACGCTGGAACAAGCCAGTCGATCAACACAGACCCAAGTAATTGTCCAGCCGTCGAAGCTAGTCCTAGAAGAAGTAGACCTAATCCTCTCACCAATAAAGCCATTAATGCTATAGACAATAATCCAAGCGGACCACCTAAGTACATCCACCAAGTCAATGGAAGATGGAAAGAAGTCTGACCTGTAGCGATTCTAACAATAAGAGCAATTGCTAGTACGGAAAAACCTACTATAAAGTTCCAAGTTATAGAAACTAACATAGAACCAGTTTCATTAGCCACTGCCGAATTACCAGCAGGTTGCCATCCCGCTAAAAGACCAGCAGCAAATGGTAGAACAGCTAGAAATACAACCGACGGAGCATGCCAGCTTGGTGAAACAACCATAATAGTTGCAACAATTGCAAGAATTGCACCAGATATACGAGGTAAATTAAACGGTTGCTTTGTATCTACACCTATTCCAAATCTATCGCATAATAATCCAGACAAAACCATTCCGCAGATTAAAGTTGTCTGGAATGTTGCAACACCAAGTACGGACGCAGATGCTCCTTCAGAAAAAACAACCATAGCTCCACATAATCCAGCTAGCCAACTCCACCAAGGTATATTATTAGAGCGAATTTTCGAAGGAATTGAAGCAAATTGTTGTCTTGTAGACGCTCGAGAGAGAATTATGATAAACATAACAACAAGTCCCGAACCGAATGATACTACTGCGCAAGCATTGCCATCAGCTAATTCTTTTCCCAATTGTCCATTCACAGCAGATTGCATTGGAGAAAGCATACCAGCCAATACCGTTCCAATGAACAATAAAGGAACCATGTAACGTTGTTTACTATTCATAATGATTATCTCCTTTCATATAATTCTTCACTCTTATAGTGAATAATAATTTTAATTTGCAATTATTAAATTTCTTTAGAAAGCCACTTAACACAATTAGAAAATAGTTGACCATATCCACTCCATTGCATAAACGCTTCCGGAGCCCAATGAGGAGCTATATCTGATGCAAAAGCAATACTTCTGCCTTTATCTACCTCATTAACAATGAGCAAAGGATTATCATCAACTTTCATGAGAATATTAGAACTTTCTTTAGCTAAAAGCTTTTGATATCCAAGAAGAATTGGAATAGGACTCAAATCATTCACAATTGGATGATTGGATACTATTTTAGGAATTACACCTTGAGGCTTTTCAGCTCTATCATCAAATGGACTTATTTCAACAGGAAGCACATCTTCAATAGATGTACCATGATAATGAGCTTTACCTTCAAATCCAGCAAAGGAAAGATATCCGCCTGCCATCATCAGTCCATGGCCTTCACGAACCCATTTAGCTAATAAATCTAAACGATTTACGCATCTTTTTCCTTCACCAAATACCCTATTAGGTAGTAAAAATGAATTACTTCCTATATCTGAAAGTATCACAACATCGTATTTGTTTAATTCATCCATTGTCCATGGAAAGTTTTCTGGAACATCATGAGCTTTTAGATGTGTAACATCGTGACCAAACTTTCTAAGAGCATCAAGAAATTCCACGCAACCAATTTCTAATTTAGTGGATGTGAATTCATCAAAACCTTTATATTCTGTAGTGGATGAAATCCAAGATTCTCCAGCTAGTAAAACTTTTGTCATATAAACAGCTCCTTTGCTTTTAATGAATAAAAACATCTCTACTTTGTAAATCTCACGCATTAAGGATGTTCTTATAAAAAATAATAAATCTTTTGCGCAAATAAAACAAACACAAAAAACGCTAAAAATATGGGCTAAAAGGGCTTCATTGCTAGAATACTATAATATTTTTGCGCAAATTTTTCTATTGTAAAAGTTTTTGCGCAATAGTAGCATTAACAGTATTAAATTACTTATTAAACTATTGCTTTTTCAATAAAACTTATGGAGTCTATATGTCAATTGTTCAAGTGGCTAGAAGAGCAAATGTATCTACATCTACCGTATCGAGATATTTGCATGGTACGTTAAACGTAGAAGACTCTACAGCACAAAGAATTGACGAGGCTGCACATTTCTATAAATACACAACTAAAATAAACTCAAAGACAACTTACAAAGCACTGGCGCTTGTTATTCCTGGATTAAATAACCCATTCTATAGTGAACTATGTCAACAACTATCAATGGCAGCAGATGGTTTAGGATATGCATTAAATATTAAAATATCGCAAGGAAATCCAATAAAAGAAAGAAATATTGTTGAATCCATAATTAAAGAGCAAAAGTATATTGGACTTATATACGCTGGATTAAATAACAATAATATAGCTTTGCGTAAAGTAATACCTTCTGGAATGAATGCCGTTCTAATAGATGAGCAAATGAATGATGAAAAATTATCTAATATATCAACAGTAACTGTTGACAATTACTCTGGAGCATACCAAGCCGTCTGTTATCTACTTTCCCTGGGACATAAGAGAATAGCCTACGTGTCAGGACCAGATGGATTAAGCACAACCTCAGACAGAAAACATGGCTATTTATCCGCTTTATCAAATAGCAAAATATTATACGACGATTCTTTAATATTTTCTGGTCCATATACTGAGGAATTTGGAGAAAGTATATTCCCATACATAGTAAGTAACCCAGATCCACCAACCGCAATATTCTGTAGCTCAGATATTTCAGCACTAGGGTTACTTGGAGCAGCTGAAAGATATGGATTAAAGATACCAGATGATTTATCTGTAATAGGCTGCGATGGAATTCATATTGGCAAATGGGCGCATCCTAGCTTAACAACATTGCAGCAACCATTTGAAGCTATTGCTAAATCTACTTTAGAATTAATAAGTTTTAATGGAGAAACAAAACATATTCAATTACCATTAACGTTAACTATTAGAAATTCTACTTGCAGAATAAAAAATTAAATCATCTGAAATATACGTTTGTTACAAGCTCTCGTAAAAACAGTAATTCATATTGATACCCACGAAAATATTGGAAATAAGATCATATACAACGGCTCATTCGACTACAAAACCAAGAACACTTCCCCGCGTTTGTTTATCAAACCACTAAATTCGACAACAAACGCGGGCAAAAATAAACGAACGCGGGCTATCAGAATCGACAACGTAACATTAAAACAAAGGATTACGAGTATAGTACTCTTTCAAAGAACGATATGCACTTCTCTTTAATAAGTAAAAAGATTATATTGAGTCCGTTAAAACAACCACTTTTTATTAGAACACATGCTTAAAATAAGCAATGTAAATCTAATTTATAAATCTACATTGCTTATTCTGTATGCGCACTATGTCTTATGCACACTTCTTCATGTCTTATTAACAATAAGATATGACTCATGATTGTTCAGAGTAACAACACATAAATCCAGTATTAGCATTGCACTATTCTACATTTTTGCGCTTTTTAAACTTACAGATGTATCTATGGTTTCGGTAAGTATGAACTTCATGCTTAATACTTTTTTAATAATCTAGATGTTTTTCTATAAATTTCTTTATTGATTTTTTACACATGAAAAATATTAGGCATGTTATAGCGTAAAAAATTAGAAAAATAATTATTAAAAATAATCCATTCCATGCATATGAATCAATATTGCAACATTTTAAAAAGTTTTTATTTTTTCCGCCACAATAATTTTTATATAAGGAATTTAGGCATACCATTGATAAAACAATCAACACTTGAGATAGAAGAATCAATACCTTAGTCTTAATTAATTTATATTTATTTTCTTCTGTGTCTTTTATATTTAATCTAAATATTTTCCTAGCCAAAACAGTCAAATTTTCAAAGCTAACTAAAACTGTAAAAAATCCTATTAAGGCAGTAATAAAGAAGGAAATATCATTATTGAATATTCCTCTACTACTAAAAATAATCCCTAAAATTATAGGCAAAAAGGATATCGGTATTATATATTTTGTATTTTCTTTCAAAAAAATTTGGAAAAATCTGTATATAAGAGAACATGTTATTGCAAAATAAATGGCAGCAACTAATATAGCAATAAAATCTCCGATGATAGGAATACGTTGGATAATATTATTCAATACATCCATATACGCAATAGAACATATATACGCACTAAGACTAATTGTAAAGCCACGTATATAACGATCTCTGAAGAATAAATTTATAATAAAAGCAGATACCAGCAATAAAATTAATGAAAAAGCCTCACACGTAGAAAGTTTAAAATTATGTGTAAATATTATTAATATGATAGAAGTAGATAAAAGTACAGTAAATATAATACCTAGAACATTCAATATTGTAGATTCTTTAGGATGATCAGTAATTTTCTTAATACTATTCTTATACAAATCATTCTTATTAGACGAATATGAAGTATCGTTTACAGTTTTATTAAACATAGGCAACGTCGCCTCGATTCAATGAGTAATTTATTTTAGATACAAAAATGGGGGCTGAGAGAACCCAGCCCCCAAGTGATTTAGCGGAACTAAACCACTGAAAGTTGCAACTTACTCAGCTCTACTGCAAGAGCATACGCTCTTAGTTTAGTAAAGCCAAGTAGGTAGTGCTTAGTGACGCATCTTGCGAACAGCAGCACCCATACCAGCAAGCATAGAAGCAGCCAAAGCAGTCAAAGCAACACCAACACCAGCATTACCAAGCTTCTCGCCAGCCTTACCACCATGGCCATTGCCACCCTTGGTAGCAAGCTCACCCTTAGCAGCAGCGGCACCAGCCTTACCAGCGGCAGCAGCTGGAGCAGCAGCCTGAGCCTTAGCCTCAGCCTTCTGAACAGCCTTCTGAGCAGCAGCACCAAACTTACCAGCCAAAGCATCAGCATAAATCTTCTGAGCCTGAGCAAGCTGTGGGAAAGCAGGAGACAATGGATCAACAGCAGTCACAGAAGGAAGCAAAGCAGGATTCACACCAAGCTTGATAGCAGCATTGTAAGCCTCATCATAAGCATCCTTAGCAGCCTTATAAGCAGCCTGAGCAGCCAAATCAGCAGTCTTAGCATCATTGAAATCAACCAAAGCCTTGTTGAAAGCATTAGTAGTACGAACTACATGAGCTTCAGCACGAGCAACAGCCTCTTTCAAGCTCTGCAACTTAGCAGAATCATTCACGCCAGAAGCCTCAAAATCAGACAAAGCCTGCTCTGCAACAGCCTTATCATGCTGAGCAGCATCAAGCTCAGCCTTAGCAGCAGCCAAAGTAGTAGCAGCCTTGGTGTAAGCTTCCTTCTTCTCAGCAAAGTTGTGCTCAGCAGCATCAACATCTACCTTCTTAGCAAGAACATTCTTAATAGCCTCAGTCTTAGAACCTGGCTGAGCTGGCTGAACAGGGGTAGTGTGATCTGGCTTAGTGTGATCTGGCTTAGTGTGATCTGGGGTTGGGGTTGGGGTTGGAGCTGGCTTCCTACCTTCCAATACATCAAGTTCAGCCTTAAGCTTATTCCTCTCAGCAACGACAGCATTGTACCTAGCGTTGAAAGCGTCGCGCTTCGCGGAAGCATTGTTAAAAGCTTCCTGAGCTTGCGCATACTTAGCCTGTGCATCTGTCAAAGCAGCATAAATAGATTTTCCAGTTACATCACCAGAATTATCTACCTTCCATGCACCATCCTCAAACTTAAACTTAACAGTTTCGTCTTTTGTAAAGGTCTTATTCTTATTGGCAGAATCACCGTAGAATAATCCACGAACTGTGTCATAATCACTGGAAGCTTTGCTTACAGCGCTATCAGCCTCACCAAGAGTCTGCTGTGCTTTGTCAAACTCAACAACTACTGCGCTAGAATACAACATCTCGTTGCCATAAGCAACGCCTTCATCACCGTTCTCAAGAGCATTAATCTGCTTCTCAACCATAGGAAGCTGCTCTTTAATTTCCTTGATACGCTGAGCCTTAGCTGCAGGATCAACCTTAGTTTCAGCAGTTTTAGCATCAGTCTTAGCACCAGCGAATGCTGGGGTTGCCATTGCGAAGCCAGCAAGCAAAGTAGCGCCAGCAGCGAAAGCGGCGATAGCCTTCTTATTCATCATTTTAATTTCCTTTCTTCTTCTCCTCCGTGCTAGGAACACGAAAAAGAATTTGCCTTATGCGGTTTCCCGCGTAGCACCAGTTGAACTAGGGATTCACTGGTTGCTGATTCAAAAGATACAACATGCTTTAACAAAAATCAACCAAAACATTCAGCTTACATTCAGGTTTGTTTTGAAGTTTTTCTGAAAATACATAATAATATACCCAATAAAACGTAAAAATTACGACTAATCATATTTAAAAACAGAAAAATATCCAAGACACGCCGTATATAGACTTTTTTTAAGATTCTTTCAGGTTTTTTTAAGGTTTGCATTTAATTGGCGTGTCGTCTATAGCACACTGCCATAGTTATTGCTATTAAAAACTACACAACAATATCTATTCAGACTCATCTACACAACTACAAATAACGCAACAATTATGACAAAAACGAGAAAATTATGATAAAAACAAGATGACTACGATAAAAGGTATAAAATTATAAATTCTCACTTCATTCGTCAATGCTTGATTGCTCAATATAATCTAATGGTTTATCAATAAACCTTCGAAGCGCGACTTGTGCTGCTCCAAGCAATGCAGACCTTCCACCAACTTCTGACATTAATACTCTAACATTTACAGCTTCGCTGCATAATACTTCAGAAGTAAGTTCTTTACTAATTCTTTGCGTAAGACCAACACCAAATCGCTGCCAAATACCACCTAAAATAACCGTATTAATATCCAGTAGATTCACAGCAGACCCAATTACAGATACTAAAGCTTCTACTGCTTTATCGACAGCGCTAACGACTATCTCATCACCAGATTTCCAACGTTCAAGTAAAACATTTACAGCTTCAATTTTTGTTGCATCACACCCACTAGCAATGTGAGCAGTTTCAACCAATGCTCTCCTACCAGCAAATGCTTCCAAGCATCCACGCCTTCCACACCTGCAAACAGGACCATCTAAAGACACAGACACATGACCTATTTCTCCAGCAAAACCATTTTCACCATAAACAACATGGCCATCTCTAACAACAGCACCACCAATACCAATATCTGTTGATATGTAGATAAAAGAATCCGAAGGCTTCATAATGCTATCGTTTTTACGCTGCGTAGCAAAACCAGGAATCTGCGCTATAGCCGCAAGATTAGCTTCATTTGCAGCAAACACATTAAGTCTCTTAACAAGCTCATATTGTCCAAGATTAAGGTTTTTCCATCCTAAATTCGGCGACGCCAACAAGATAGATCCATCAATCACAACACCAGGCAAAGCTAATGCACCGCCGAGTATAACATACCCTAATTCTCTAGCTTTTGTTTCACTATCAAGCACAATATTATTTAAATTATCAAAAACTTCATTAGCGGTGAGCTGTTCCATATCGCAATCAACCCATTGCTCGTCAATAACATCACCATTTATATCAACAGCAGCAAAACCATAACCATCAGTATTTATTTGTAATCCAAAAGCACAAAAACTTCCAACGCTCACAGCAAGTGACGTACCAGGACGACCATAATGCACAGAAACGCTATCTGCCTCATGAAGAACCTTACTAGATATAAGTATTTGCACAAGCAAAGATATTGTAGCCTTGGTTAAACCAGTTGCGCGAGCCAATTCCGCACGAGTCATAGGCTCTACAGAGCGCAAAATAGTGTCTAAAACAACAGACAAATTATGATTGCGCAAATCATCCTGATTTATACTTCGTAAAGCTGACATGCTACCTCTTTCATTACTTGACAAATTCTAATACGACACATAAATCTAACGCACAAGTAATCAACCTGTAAGCCACAAGACTAATGGAAAATTCTCATAAACCGTGTTAAACTTTATTTTAGTTCATTCATCTAACTAATTGCAAATCAGCGAGTGCAGTTTTTGCGCAATTGCCTTCAGATGAATAGAAAAAATAAAAATGTCAAAAAGAATAACAGTCTACACAGGAGTAACTATGACACAAATACTTGTTGCTGGAATTGACACATCAACTCAATCAACAAAAATACGAATTACAGATGCCGAAACAGGAAAATTAGTACGTTTCGGACAAGCAAAACACCCAGAAGGAACCAGCATACACCCAGATAGATGGTGGGAAGCGTTCCTAAAAGCAAAAGAACAAGCCGGAGGACTAGATGACGTCAGCGCACTGTCAGTCGGAGGTCAACAACATGGTATGGTACTTCTAGACAAGCAAGGAAACATCGTTAGAGATGCACTACTATGGAATGATACTCGCTCAGCACCAGAGGCTACACAGTTAATCGAGAGTCTACAAGGTAAATCAGAAAAAAACACTGATAAACAAAGCCAAACCCTTGAAGGAAAGCGCAACTGGGTTCGTGCAGTTGGATCATCCCCTGTAGCGTCATTCACTGTAACAAAAATTGCTTGGGTAGCCAATCATGAACCTGAACTAGCAAATAAAGTAGCGGCTATTTGCTTACCTCACGATTGGCTAAGCTGGAGAATTGCAGGATATGGTCCATCTAGCTCTTCTAATCCTTCTAATAGGGATACTATTGGACTTGATAAACTTTTCACGGATCGCTCAGATGCTTCTGGCACAGGATACTTTGATTCAACCACTAATAACTACAGACGAGATTTGATAAAACTTGCATTCGGTAGAGACGATGTAATTTTACCTAAAGTTTTAAACCCTAATGAAATAGGAGCATATGCAGATCCAGAAATAGCAGGTAAAAATGTGGCTGGAGGATGCTTAATAGCTCCCGGAGGCGCAGATAACGCTATGGCTGCTTTGGGTTTAAACATGGGAATTGGAGATGTATCTATATCACTAGGAACATCAGGAGTAGCCGCAGCCGTTTGTCAAACACCAATATACGATATGACTACTTCAGTTGCAGGTTTTGCCGACTGCACTGGGCACTGGCTTCCATTAGCATGCACAATTAATGGTTCGAGAATAATAGACGCTGGATGCAAAGCGCTAAGCGTCGACTACGAACAATTCGCAAATCTATCAGCACAAAGCATACCAGGAGCACAAGGAATTACACTTATACCATATTTTGACGGAGAACGCACTCCAGATAGACCAAATTCTACGGCTAGTATATATGGGCTAACATTAGCAAACACAAAACCTTCTAACATAGCGCGCGCTTTTACAGAAGGATTGTTATGCTCTCAGCGCGATTGTTTGGAATTAATAAAATCACTAGGAGTCACAGTAAAAAAGATTCTACTAATTGGAGGTGGCGCAAAATCATCAGCAATACGAGCATTAGCACCATCTATATTAGGAAGTGATGTCACTTTACCAAAAACCGACGAATATGTTGCTATCGGTGCTGCAAGACAAGCAGCTTGGACTCTTTCAGGTAAAGAGTATCCACCTATTTGGCAGAATGAAATAGAAACAACTTTGTCTGGAGAACCTAACGAAGAAATATATAAAAAGTATTTACATTACCGCAACTTAGAAAAATAAATAAAATAAATATTCCAATAAGACATTTATTTGAAAATGCTCTGTTATAGCACATTGTTCAATGTAATATAACAGAGCATTTTAATATATGCATGTGTATTTAAAAATATAAAAAGTGCATGCACCTTACGATACATGCACAATTTTGATTACAATAATTTAATTACAATAATTTAATTACAATAATTACTAAAGCTACTTAAGTACATTAATTAATACAATTACTTTTTGCGCTTCTTGCTAATCAAATCATAGGCAACAGCAGCCACAACCACCAAACCTTTAATAGTTTTGACAATAGCGGCATCCGCACCCATAATAGACAAGCCCTGATTGAGAACACCCATAATTAATGCACCAACCATAGCGCCAGGAATCGTACCAGTTCCACCAGAAACAGCAGCACCACCAATGAAGCATGCAGCAATAGCATCCATCTCAAATTCTTGCCCAGTTGCAGCGGTAGCAGATGCAAGTCGAGACAATGTTACGACAGACGCTATTGCTGTAAGAACACCCATCGTTAAGAAAATCTTGAAATCAACCAATTTAGTATTTATGCCAGAAAGAATAGCTGCTTTTCTATTTCCACCAACAGCATAAATATCACGACCAAAAATCATGCGATTCAACACGAACCAAAAAACTCCAACGAGAACCGCAATAATAACCAATACTATTGGAATACCGCCTTGCTGAGAATTTCCAGAAGATGCCAATAAATAAGTAATAAAACCAATAGCTGCAACAGATACAACAATTTTCGTAATAGTAAACGAAAGTGGCTCAATCAATAATCCAGTCTTCAACGACTTCGCTCTCTTACGCAGCTGCACAACAATTACGCCTACAATGGCAAGAGCACCTACAACGATAGTTAATCCATCATATCCGCCCCAGAATCCAAAAATATTAGGAAGATAATCTTTTGCAATAGCTCTGAATTCGCGAGAACGTAATGGAATAGACTCGCCTGCAACAACAGTTGCCAAACCTCTAAAGATCAACATGCCACCTAAAGTGGTTACGAATGCAGGAACTTCAACATACGCTACCCAGAATCCATGCCAAGCACCTATTAGTAAACCTATGAAAAGCATGAAAGCGATTGCAAGCATCCAATTCATTCCCCAATGCTTCATAGCAAAGGCACCTAAGCCGCCAATGAATGCAACAGCAGATCCAACAGATAAATCAATATGTGTAGCAACAACAATCATAAGCATTCCGATTGCCGTAATCATAACATATGCATTTTGTTGGAATAATGCAACAACATTATTTGGATACAACAACCTATTTCCAGTCAACACTTGGAAAATAATGATAACAGCAACGAGAGCAAGATAAATACCGTAAGAACGAGCATTCCCCAGCAATAGCTCTTTTAATCCAGGAGCACCAATAGCTGTATTTTTCTTCTTTGAATAAGCAGATATTGATCCAAACATAATATCCTCTTTCTTTGCTACGCAACGATGCGAAGTTTAATTACTAATAAAATCTGATAGATTGAACTATTCAACGGTAAATGACTTCTCATATTCCAATGGAACATCACAAGTCATATACTTCATTAATTCTTCTTGATTTGTCTCATGAGCATTCAAACAAGCTGTAATTTTGCCTTGACTCATCGTGTATATACGATCACATATACCAAGCAATTCTGGCAATTCCGAAGAAATAACAATTATTGCACTACCAGAATCCGCTAACTTGTCGATAATCTCATAAATGTCATACTTAGCGCCTACATCAATGCCACGCGTAGGCTCATCAAGGATAAGAAGCTTAGGCTGAGTTGCCACCCATTTTGCCAATACAACCTTCTGCTGATTACCACCTGAAAGATTGCCAACAGGCATTTCAATAGTGTTACACTTCATACGAAAATCGTGACGATATTCTTCAGCAACTTTCGCTTCCTTATGTCTATCAATAACACCCAGATTACTAACTGACTTTAAATTAGCTAACGACGTATTTTCTCGAATAGAAGCTAATAAATTCAATCCGTAAACTTTACGATTTTCTGTAGCGTATGCCACAGCATGATCAATTGCAGAACGAACAGAATTGAATTTAACCTCTTTGCCATCTAAGTACAATTTACCAGACGCATTAGTGCCATATTGCCGACCAAAAACACTCATCGCAGTTTCAGTTCGTCCTGCACCAATCAATCCAGCTAAGCCAACAATCTCACCCTTACGCACATTGAAACTAACATCATTAGCAACTAATCGTTTTTCATCCAACGGATGATGCACTTTCCAATGTTCTATTCGAAAAGCCTCATTACCAATTTTTGCAACATGCTCAGGATACCTATTAGTAAGAGGACGACCTACCATATGGCGAATCAACTCATCTTGATCCAATGGATGCTGATCATCAACATCAATATGAGTAATTGTCTTACCATCACGTATCACTTGTACAGCATCAGCAATATAAGCTATTTCATTAAGTTTATGAGAAATAATAATAGCTGTAATACCACGCTCACGACGCAAACGATCAATCAGATGAAGCAAATTTGCAGAATCCTCATCATTTAAGGCTGCAGTAGGTTCATCAAGAATTAAAAGCTTTACATCTTTAGTCAAAGCTTTCGCAATCTCAACAAGCTGTTGTTTACCGACACCAATGTTAGCAATAAGATTACTTGGATCTTCATCCAATCCAACAGTTTTCATAACTTCGCGAGCAATACGATATTGTTCAGTATCATCTATAGCAATTCCCTTTTTAATCCTATTGCTGAGGAAAATATTATCAGCAATACTCATATACGGCACTAAAGCTAACTCTTGATGAATGATAACAATTCCTTTTGCCTCAGAATCACGAATCGTTTTAAATTTACAAACATTACCTTCATAAATAATGTCTCCCTCATATGTTCCATGAGGATATACACCAGAAAGAACATTCATCAACGTTGATTTACCAGCGCCATTCTCTCCACATATTGAAAATATTTGTCCACGTCGGACTTTCAATGTTACGTCTTCAAGCGCTGTAACCGAACCAAAACGTTTCACGATATGACGCATTTCAAGGATGACATCTTGTTTGTCAGTCACTGATTTTTTCCTTTCCTAATGAAATACGATATTGTCGCAACTGAACCAGTATCAAATGCACTCGGCTACATAATTGTTTAGCAGCCGAGTGCTCAACTAGTATCACAAACCAGCATCAGCTGCCGAGATATAGCCAGAATCAACAAGCTCTTTCTTGGCATTTGTTTTATCTACAGATACTGGTGACAGAAGAACAGAAGTAACATCCTTATTACCGTTATTAAAGACATCCTTTGTATTTGGCTTCTTACCATCAACAAGATCTTTAATCATTTTTGCTGTAGCCTTAGCGAGCTTACGCGTATCTTTATACACTGTCATCGCCTGTTTGCCTTGAACAATTGCGGCAACATTAGCCTTTTCAGCATCTTGACCAGTAATAATTGGGAAATAATTCCATCCAGCAGACTCAACAGCGTTGACAGTACCCAACGCAATAGCATCATTTGGCGCAAGAACTGCATCTAACTTCGTACCATCGTTATAGAAGGAATTAATGCGGTTTTCCATTTCAGCCTGTCCCTTTTGCCTATCCCAATTGTCAATACCTATTGACTTCCAATCATCAAGACTCTTTGGAACTTTGCCGGACTTAGATTTCAAGACACCAGATTTAAAATAAGGCTCTAGCACTTTCCAAGCACCTTCATAATAATATCTAGCATTATTATCTGTTGGAGATCCAGACATCAATTCGACATTAAATGGTCCCTTTTTACCTTCCTTAAGACCAAGCTTGTCTACAATGTACTCTCCCTGCATACGACCAACATCTGTCAAAGAGAATGTAGCATAATAATCAACAGCATCAGTGTTCATAATCAAGCGATCATAGGCAATAACTTTTGCACCATTAGACTCAGCAAGCTCAGCAGCGGCTCCAGTAGCAGTTCCATCGATTGATGCAATAACTACATAATTTGCACCTTGATTTGCCATATTCTGAATTTGAGAAGACTGTAAATCAGTTTTACCATCAGCATATTGCAGGGTGACTTTATAGCCAAAATGCTCAAGTTCTTTCTTAAGATTCTCGCCATCAATCTGCCAGCGTTCCAATTGCTGTTCTGGCATAGAAATTCCAACACTAATCTTTCCAGTCTTATTAGCAGCTCCACTAGCACCACCTCGAGTAGAAGGAGCTCCGCAAGCAGCAAATGGCAACAACATAGCCAATGCACCGGCGATACCAATAATCTTTTTCCACTTTTTCATCATTATCCCTTTCGGCTTTGAACGGAATATTATTTAGTAAATAACGACAAATTGTAAAATATCTTTTCAAATACTTACATACAACCAAGCGTGTCACCCCGAAAAAATCAGAGCGACACGCCAAGTTAGGAGGAAGGAAGAGAATGACGCAATAACTCTAACAAATATTTTGTTATTAAATATTCATACTTTTACTCAGTCATACTAGATACAGTTTGAATCACCCTTCTCTTAGAGCATCAATAATATAATTGTTAATCGTTGCCTTCACTGATTCAAGATGATCAGATTTAGTTGCAGCAATCAACTTTTCTTGAGGAATATCCAAAGCATATTCTTCAAGAGACGACAAGCTGGCTGTGCCGTTTTCTACAGTTAAGCCAATACCAGAATCATATGAAGAGTAACGATCTGCCTGTAAATTCTCAATGAATTTATCTTCATGCATTTTTGCAGCTACCAACAAACCTGCTGCAAATGAATCCATACCAGCAATATGAGAACGGAACAAATCCTCAGCATCAAAAGACGTACGACGTGGCTTAGCATCAAAATTAAGACCACCATGAGGACCAATCGACCCTTCTTGCAAAACTTCCCACATTACAGTTGAAGTTTCATAAAGATCGGTTGGGAATTCATCCATATCCCACCCAATAAGCTTGTCGCCTTGGTTTGCATCCAAAGATCCAAGAACACCTGCTTCTCTAGCAGTACGAATCTCATGTTGATAAGTATGACCAGCTAAATTAGCATGATTACCTTCGAGATTCAGCTTAAATACATCCATCAAATCATATGTTCTCAAGAATGCGATTGCAGTCGAAGCATCAAAATCATACTGATGCATCGTAGGCTCTTTAGCCTTTGGCTCAATCAAGAATTGCGCATCGAAACCAATTTCCTGCGCATAATCATGGCACATGTGGAAGAATTTTGCCATATGTTCTTGTTCGCGCTTCATTTGTGTATTCCACAGGTTTTCGTATCCTTCACGACCACCCCAGAATACATAATTTTCAGCACCTAAGCGTTTGCCAATCTCTAAACTATGCTTTAGCTGACCTGCAGAGTATGCATAAATATCCGCAAATGGAGACGTTGAAGCGCCAGACACAAATCTAGGATTTGTAAACAGCGACGAGGTATTCCATAGCAATTTAATACCTGTTGACTTCATATTCTCTTCAATTTTATCAACTACACGATCGAGATTACGATTGGTTTCACGAAGAGTATCACCTTCTGGAGCTATGTCGCGATCATGGAAGCAGAAATATCCTACCGACAATTTCTGGAAAAGCTCAAATGCATAATCGACTTTAGCTAAAGCCTCATCCATAGGATCACTATATTTGCCATAATACGGTCTATGAGCTGTACCAGTTCCAAATGGATCAACAAGAGTTTGGTCGAAAGTATGCCACCATGCAACAGCAAAGCGCAACCAATCTTTCATCTTTTTTCCAGCTACAACTCTATCTGCATCGTAGTAGTGAAAAGCTAGACCCTCCTTTGGACCTTGCGCTCTACCTACATATTCGATCTTATCAATATCCCATAAACTCATATTGCTCCTTTGCTCAAACCAGCACGACTTCATGCCGATATCAATATAGTAAAATGATTAACCTAAGTTTGTCAAATGATTTTACTATTTCGGCGTTTCTTACAAATTTACTTGAGACTAGAAAAATAGCTTAATTAAATCAGCAAGCAACACATGCCAATGGACCGATAACTCACAAATGTAAATTGCACACAAAATCAATGAATTATACGATACCAAATACACAACAATATGATCAAAAGGTCAAAACATGAGAACATAAGGATTAAGCCCGCGTTTGTTCCCTTTTTTAGCAAATATAGGAACAAATGCGGGAATACTTGCTCGTGTTCGTTTCTTTTTTCCCGAGATTGTTTACGTATTTGGTGATTTTGGAAACAAACACGGGCGAATCTACGACTTCGTTCTTAAACCGCGCGAGCGACATGACCACGCTTTACACCAGATTCAACACAAAACATGCACAAATACAAGCAAAGCGGCATGAAGCTCATGTAAAACACAAACTTCATGCCGCCCTATAGGAGAAAGCTACGAGAATTTTGGTTTGCCACTTATACCGTCCACCATAAATCACTCGTAGCCGCGATGACAATGAATCAATAAGTCACATATATAAACCCTTAATTCCGAATTATCAAAAACATATCAATTTTTAAACGCTACATTAACCCCTGCAAAATTTTCTCATTTTAGTCAAAAACAATAACAGCCGCTTCAAAATCATGAAGATTACTTATACACAAGCTATCGCCATCGAACGATATTTTCATACTTTCTGACATAAAAGTTTCTATATTTTTATTCACAAATTGATGCGGAATAGGCAATATAACTTTACAAGGTGATTTAGCAAAAGTATGCAGCACAACAAACAGAGGATTATTACAATCCATAGGTTTCCTTATGATTGCTTGCCAACCTTTAGGACTACGATAGCTGACTATTCCACTACCAATCCAACTGCTTATACCACAATCGATTGTTTTATTAATTTTTTGATACAGACCTATAGCCTTATCTATTAACCTCCATTGCCAATCAGATAAACTTTCAACATCCCCAGATAGGCACAATCTACCTAGAAAACCCGTACAAAGCCTATAAATGACAGCATTCTCATCGAGATTTTCCCTCATCACTGCCCAAATTTGCGATTGTCTCGGCAAAATCATCCTATGCATATTGGCTGCAATGATAGGAGATTCAATACATTCATGTGCATCAGAGAAGCTAGCCATTGAAGCAATTTGCATAAAAGATTGAACTAATCTATGACCACCAGCTGAACATATTTCAATAACAAGATTAGGTAAAGATTTTCGTATTTCATCAAAGAAAGACATAGTAGCTTGAATATGCGAGTAAAGACCATCACCAAGAGAGTTACAATCACACCTATAATCGCAATCTAAGGTTTCACAACCTATGCCTATAGAGTCATTGTAATCCACTTTAAGGTAATCAATTTTATTTTCTTTCAAGAAATTAATTACTCGCACACGTAAGTATTCTCTTACATTTTTATTTCTCATATCCCAAAAACGACGTTGCCCTGACGTTATAGGAACACCATCCCTTTTAAGCAGCCATTGCGTACGATTGAATAAGGATTCTTCATCTTCTCCCACTGCTTCAAATTCAAACCATATTCCAACTTTTAAACCTAAGTTATGAAGCCTTTCTACAACATATTTCATACCGTGAGGAAAAGATTGCTTATCAACACACCATTTTCCGAACCTTATTGCAGTATCAAACGACTCATGATCAAACCAACCAGCATCAATAACAACATAGTCAATATCATGCTTACTTATTATTTTAGATTGCGAAAGAACACTTTTCTCAGTAGGCAATCCCCATGTTGAGCAATATTCATTAAAAATTATAGGAAGATATGCCTTCTCATTTTTCGGCAGAGATAAATTCTCACGAGTATGCTCCAATAAACATTGAGATGCTAAGTCAACTCCACCTTGCACTACAGTTGCGATAGCAGAAGGAGCAGTAAAAGATTCCCCAGGGTTAATTGTATGCATCCAATGACCAAACTCACGATCTGCAATACCTCCAGATATAGAAAGACCATTATCGCGCCTATATATTTCCATCTGCCAGCTAGAAGCATGAGTTGTTGATACAGCCCATGTAACATTATTTACAATATCTTCTATTGCAATAAAAGGAGCCCACTCTCTCACAGGGAAAGACCCTACACTTCCAAACCGTAAAGAATTTGCACTATGTTGTTGCCAATCAGGCTCTAGCTGAAGATCTTCTGGTCTTTCTGTGATTAAACGTCCCTCTGCACTCCAAGTACTATGAAGTCTGTGTATTCTCATGCTTTCTGCTGCAAGACCTGTCAATAATGGCGATAGAGAACCTAAAGTAAAACTCGACAACATCTCTAACGTAACGGGTTTATTTCCACAATTTTTTACTTCTGTAGCGATCTCTATAGTTGACGAACAAGCTCCAAATTGCAAATTATGAATATACTGTACATGTCTACTGTCTTCTAATACTGTAGTAATAAACGAAGATTTGCCTCTCATAACGCAATTCTGAGAAACAAAATGCATGCCCTGCACCGTAGATGAATTTCTCATTGTTCTGCCTTGCGCGAAACCATCTGGATAAGAATCACCAACAATTTTCGCTTGTACTAATGGTTCTGGCTTGCAATCATCACGCATTGCTTTATCGGCAAAGTTCTCTGGAACCAATATAAAATCAACGTTATCGCAACCTATATTTCGATAAATAACCGATATCCCATTATTTGTAAAAATTTTAGTTTTCAACACCATATTTATTCTTTCACCTGATTAACCACTAGCAACACAAGAGCCATATAAACTATCCATTTTTACGATAACGAGTAGATTCACGAATAACTAATTGCTCTGTATTATGACCTATAAAATGTGGCTCATCTTTATCTATTACTGCTTTACCATTTGACTGATCTAGAATTATCTGAGCAGCATAAGCTCCAAAAAGTTCAAAATCTTGGTGCCATGTAGTTAATGCTGGAACAGATAATCTAGCAATTGGGTTATCGTCAAATCCAATAACATTTATATCTTCAGGAACATGTTTACCAACTGAATATAAACCACGCATAACTCCTAAAGCAATTTCATCATTACCAGCAAAAATAGCAGTTACATCATTGCGCCTGCCAAGAGACACACCAATTTTTTCAGCATCTAATGGATCCCACGAGGTTTTATATGGATTTGGTATTACTGCTCCAGCTTCCTCTAAGGCTTTTTTCCAACCAGATTGCCTAGTTTGCTCTTCATCTTCTTCTGGAGGCGCAACATAATAGACAGTATCTGATCCGAGAGATAACAAATATTTTGTTATCGCATATCCACCCTGATCATCGTGAGTGAACAATTGATACTGTCCCTTACGCCTATTCCCACCAATAAGAACAATTGGTAAATCTTTCTGCGCATTTCTAATAATTTCATCACACGCTATTCCATATCGAGGTTGATCAATTATTATTCCCAATGGATTAGTACTTAATGCTGACTTAATACATTGCTTAAGAGTATAAGGAGATTGATGCTCATCAAACAAAATAACGTTAACCACAACTCCTGATTGCGAAGCTATTCTTTCAACGCCTTTTATGCAACCAACAACGCCATATAGTAAATCTTGACCAGCGAAAAATGTTATTACATTAGATCGCTTTGAAGCTAAACCTTGCGCCAGCAATGACGGATGATAATCAAGTAATTTAATAGCATTAGCAATACTTTCCCTCTTAGCTGGCGTTAAACTCTCAGAATGATTAAGATACCTAGATACAGACGATGTAGATACTTCAGCAAGCTTAGCCACATCACTAATAGATGGCGGTTTATTATTATTGTTCGACCTCTTTGTCACAATATAATCTCCCATCAAAACCACAATTTAATATTAAAACTACTAATTAAATCTAACAACCAATGCAACCACAAATAGCAGCTACTACTTTACTGCACCTCCAGTAATACCACTGATTATCTTTCGCTGTGCTATACCAAAAACTATAAGCAATGGCAGACTCATAAGAACTATATACGCAAAAATCAAATGCCAATTATTAAGATACAATCCAGCGCTAGCAACATTATACAAATTAAGAGGCAATGTACTCATCTTTCCAGAAAGTATAAATAGAGCGTAAAAAACGTCATTCCATATATAGAGTATAAGAAGAATGGTTGCAGTAGCAATTGTTGGTGCAAGAAGCGGAAGAATTAGCATGAAGAATATTCTAATAGGCGAAGCACCATCTACCCTCATCGATTCTTCTAAAGCCGT
The DNA here is from genome assembly GCF_048545055.1 of Gardnerella lacydonensis. Lineage (NCBI taxonomy): Bacteria > Bacillati > Actinomycetota > Actinomycetes > Bifidobacteriales > Bifidobacteriaceae > Gardnerella > Gardnerella lacydonensis. The sequence goes on along the minus strand of NZ_JBKQXT010000001.1, from coordinate 364,617 downwards.
AGGTATAGTACGAATAAATCCAGTTACAAAGAATATAACTGTAGACAAATAAATACCAACATAAACGCAAATCATTCCTACTGCAGTTCCAGAAAGACCAATCATTTTCAACAGCATCATTACTGTAACTACGGCAGGAGGCAATATTAGCCCAGATATACCTACAACATACAAAGCTGCAACAGGCTTAGTTGCACGTCTTGCTAAAACCCACGAAGCCATTGACCCGACAAATATAGCAATAAACACAGATGGTAATGTAACAATTATAGATCCAAAAAATGCCGCTAACATTTTCCCATCACGTATAACAGTCAAAAAATTTTCAAGCAAATGCCATTGTTTAGGAACAGACATACCAAGTTTCAGTGCTTCACTCTGTGTTTTACCAGCGGTAATTATCAACAGCCAAAATGGAATTGCAAGAAATATAATCATGATAAAAATTACAAAAATATCATGAACTACACGTCGAGCAACGCGATTAATCTTTGATAATCTAACAGAACTATTGGAATTTACAATCGTCCGATTGCGAAAACATAAATTTAACAAACGCATTAACATCAGAAAATATTCCTTTCCCTACGGCGTAGAATATATATAACAGGTAAAGCAATAAGTGCTACTAAAATGAAAAGAATCATACTCATTGTTGTCGATTGAGCATATAATCCTTGCCCAAATGTACGCCAAATAAAGATGTTAAGAATTTCTGTAGAACCACCAGGTCCACCCTTTGTCATAGCCTGCACCATATCGAATCCATTTAATGAACCAAGTAAACTTGTTGCAACATTAAACGTGAATGCGGGAGCTAACAGAGGGAATTTAATTTTCCAGAAAATCTGACCGCTACTTGCACCATCGATATAAGCAGCTTCAAGAACATCTGAATCAATAGTTTTTAATCCTGCAAGGAATATAAGCATTGACAAACCCATCCACTTCCATCCTTGAACGAACGCAATTGTAATGATTGCAGTATGGGTATTAGCCAATAATCCAGTAGTTATACTATGACCAAATATACCTGAGAGAATCTGATCTAGCGCACCTGAATTTTTTAAAACTGCCTGCCAAATATATCCAACAGCTAATGCAGACATAATTACAGGGATAAAAAACATTATTCTTGCTAATCTATTTAACAGAGTATCCTTTTCTAACAAAACAGCCAAGAATAATCCAAATACATTTTGAAAAATAGCAATACATATGGCATAAAACAATGTTATTTGTATATCTTTCATTAAGATTCCGTTTTGGAATAATGAAAGAAAATTATCAAAACCATTAAAATTAATCGTATTTTTAAAAGCAGACCAATCAGTAAATGCATAAACAAAATTCATAATTGTTGGAGCAATAAAGAAAACTGTCAGCATAACACCTGCAGGAATCAAAAAAGCTAAGGGGTAATTTTTTCTCATTAAACTACTATGAGTACCCATAATAAATACCTTTCAAATAACTTCACGCAGACAGATGAATATAATTCAATACCCGCTATAGGTGATTAAGAGATTTAAAAAATAAATCTCTTAATCACCTCATTAATGAATATTTTTAAGAATCAAAACTCTGTTAGAATCCTTTTGCACCCTGTGCTTTTGCAATCTGGGCAAACTGATCTTGCGTTGCTTTAGCTACTTGTTCTGGATTCACAGTTCCATTTATCATGTTAGCGAGATTCAAATAAAGATCTGGATTAGCAATAGCAGCTGACTGCATAGATGGAGCACTATGACCAATAGAATTAGCAGCATCAATCAAAGCTTGAGGAACAGTTGATGGAGATGCAACAGTCTTAAGAGCGGAAACAAGGTTACGATCATTAACAAAATTCTTATAACCAACAGACATCCAGAAATTCAAGAATTGTCGTGCAGCAGATTCACGTTGCGCATCACCAGTCTTGAAAGCTACTACTGCGCTTGAAGCTCCAGGAGACAACGACGAAATATTACCAGAAGCAGAAATCGGCAAGAACCCTAAAGTATCATCTATAACTTTCTTATCATTATTGGCTAATGCAGCAGCAATATTAAATTGAGCGTTATTACCAAAAATCATACCTGCTTTGCCTTCAAATAATGCTGCAGCTTGATCATTAAGCGTTGCAGAACCAGCATCATTATTAAACAATCCATCATCAAATAACTTCTTATAATTCTTTATAGCAGTCATAATGATTTTGTCTGTAAACTTCTCTTTGCCGCTATTTACACGATCCCAAAGTCCAGCACGAGCCGATTCTGCAAGTTGAACCTGAACACCCCACTGAGTACCCCATTGAGAACCACCCATTTCGAAGAATGGAGACTGTGCTGCATGCGTCTTTTGTATTTTCTTAGCAGCCTCAAGCAATCCATCCCATCCTTTAGGAAGATCAGTAATACCAGCTTTTTCAAATACTTTCTTGTTGTACCAAACGCCCATAACATTAACTGGGGATATCAAAGCTGCATATCGATGACCCTTTGTTTTCCCTAATTCAGAAATACCAGACGCATAATTTTTAACCCATGGAGCGTGATCCAACTTCTGTAATTTTCCTGTACTAACAAACCCAGCAAGCATAGAATTTGTAGGTTCCCAAGTCGCTAAATCTGGCATATCTCCAGTAGTAATCTTTGTTTGTACATTATTTTCATAAGTGTCTGGAATTGTTTGTAAATCAACTTTTGCGCCAGTAGCATGTTCAAAATCCTTTATAACACGCACAGGTACTTTATTATCAGATTGACCAACCCAAAAAGTCAGCTTAACTCCTGATAATTTCCTATTTGCATTCGGCCAATAATTTGCAGAAGTTGTAGACTCATCAGAATTATTACTCATAGCAGCAGGATTACCACATCCCGACAAAGTCAATCCTAGACTGAGTACACCAACTAATGCCAGCTGTAGAATAGTTTGCCTTTTCATTGAATTCTCCTTTGAACCTTCTTGGCAATAAACTCATACGCCACTCGACAAAGCTTGTGACACCTTTATAGTAACGCATATTGTTTGAAAGCGCTACCAAAATAATAAAAATAATAAAAATATGATTTTTTCTTTATATATAATGGCTTTATTGCAGTTAACGATAAACTTAATAATAAATTTGAAAACGTTTTCAAATAAAAATCGCTGCACTAGTAAGATCAATAATTATTATTAAAAGCTCAAAATTTATATAAAAATTAATTTTTAAATTCACTATCGAAAAATTAATACTCATAGAGTATTAATTATAAAAGCTATCACACACAATAAGCTCTTAAAAACAAAAAATGCTTCCGGTTTTGCAAGCCCCTAGTAGCAAACAAAACCGAAAGCAACAACACTCAACACCCAAAACCCAATAAGCTAAACGAATCAACACTGGGAAGAAAAGAAAAACAATAGCAAACCAATGTTAAAACAATAAAACCAAAGAGAATCGGGAATAAACCAGTGTGATGTTTCCCTACAAAACACCACACTAGTCGTTGAGCGCAAACCTTAAATAAGGTGGTAAATAGTGCTTAGTGACGCATCTTGCGAACAGCAGCACCCATACCAGCAAGCATAGAAGCAGCCAAAGCAGTCAAAGCAACACCAACACCAGCATTACCAAGCTTCTCGCCAGACTTACCATGACCATTGCCACCCTTGGTAGCAAGCTCACCCTTAGCAGCAGCGGCACCAGCCTTACCAGCAGCAGCACCAGCAGCGGCTGGAGCAGCAGCAGGAGCCTTAGCCTCAGCCTTAGCTTCAACCTTCTTAGCCTCAGCCTTAGCAGCAGCAGGAGCAGCAGGGAAATCAGTAGAAACTGGGTTCAAAGTGTTAGGATCAGCAAAGCCCTTAACAGCAGAAGCCTCAACCTCAACAGCCTTATTATAAGCAGAACGATAATTCACAAGAGCAGCATTATAAGCAGCAGCAGCAAGCAAAGCCTTACCACTCTTCTCGCCGAAATCCTTCTCAGCATTGGCATACTCATGAGTCCTATAAGCATTAGCCTTAGACTGAGCAGCCTTCAAATCAATAACAGCAGCCTTGTAAGCATCAGTATCAGTCTTACCAGCCACACGAAGAGCCTCTTCACGATCAGCAGCAGACTTCACCTGAGCATCAAAAGCAGCCATCTGAGTCTTAGCAGCCTCAAAACCAGCCTTAGACTTAACAAACTTCTCCTGAGCATCCTTATTAGTAGCATCAGCCTCAGCCAACACAACCTGAGTACGCATCAACTCAGCAGAAGCAGCAGACTTAGTTGGATCAGCAGTCTGAACAGGCTTGGTGTGATCTGGGGTAGTCTGATCTGGCTTAGTTGAATCTGGCTTAGTCTGATCAGGCTTGGTCTGATCAGGCTTGGTCTGATCTGGCTTAACATCTCCACCAGTCAAAAGCTTCAAATACTGCTGATCAAAATTAAGAGTATTCTGAGCAGCATCGAACAAAGCCTGCTGAACTTCAACATTAGACTGAGCAGAATCAGCAATAGCCTTAAGCGCATCAGTTACATCGCTAAGCTTCTCACCACTTACAGTCTTACCAGCAGCATCAACATAAGAATGAGTCTTAGCATCAACCTTAGCCTGAGCATCAGTTACAGCCTTAGTAAGCTTTTCACGTTCAGCCTTAACATCATTATCTTTATCATAAGCTGTTTTCCACTCTTCGAAGTTCTTAGTCTTAGCAGTATCAGATTTAATCTTCTTCTCTGCGTAAGCAGTAGCAGCATCATCCTTAGCCTTCTTAGCATCCTCAACAGCCTTATTGGCAGCATCAGAAGCAGCCTTAGCAGCAGTATAACGACCATTTGCAACAGCAAGCTCGCCCTTAGCAAGCGCAAGTCTACGAGCAGCCTTATTAAGCGCTCTTTGATCTTTGTGAACATTCTTTTGAGCATGGATCAAACTGAGTTGATCATGAAGATGCTCAGTCTCTTCACTAGCCATTGCTGGGGTGGCCATTGCGAAGCCGGCAAGCAAAGTAGCGCCAGCAGCGAAAGCGGCGATAGCCTTCTTATTCATCATTTTAATTTCCTTTCTTCTTCTCCTCCGTGCAGGTACACGAAGAAAAATCTTAAACATCCAACAACATTCAAAACATTGTGGATAACCACCATCTAGAGCATCTAGCTAGCAGCTGTTATTAACATACCCCCCCCCCGTTTAAAAAAGTCAAGTCCCAACCACACAAAACAAACAGAAAAAAATAATGTTACACACAAACTAATCCACACTAAAAACTATTTTCACCATAATATTTGTGGATTAACACTAATAAAACCGTAAAAACACATTGTTTCAAGGTTTTTAAAGAATTTTCCCAGACTTTTCTCAGGAAACTACTCAAACAAGAACATCAACACTATAAAACCATTGAAAAATCAACATTCCTCACAACCCACACACGCAACACGCCGACACCACATCAACATCAAACTGGCACCGCACAAACATCACAGCAAACCGAATACCACACCGGCGCCACATCAAATGCCACGCTACAAGACAATCGCACACAATTAACTTCCCGCGTTTGTTCCCTTTTTGACCCATTTGGTAAACAAAAGCAAGAACACTTGCCCGAGATTGTTTACGTATTTGGTGATTTTGGGAACAAACACGGGATAAAAGAAACAAACGCAGGCAAAAATACACAAACGCGAACAAAAAAGGGTTTCTAGCAAAAGCCAGAAACCCTATTCGCGGATGAAGCGAGATTTGAACTCGCGGAGGGTGTAACCCTCACACGCTTTCGAGGCGTGCTCCTTAGACCGCTCGGACATTCATCCATTTTGCGCGAACTGCAAAACGCAGAAAGAAACGCAACTTTTCAATTGTAAACCAACCCTAGAATATACACAAATTTGTGTTGATAATTTTGCAAACAATCAATCAAGCTCTTCAAGAGTTCGACGAGCGCGAATCGCATTAGCCCTATCTTCAAGTTGATCTTTCGGAGGATATTCAACATATTCCAAAGTCAAACCATTAGCCGCAATAGGACCAGTAGATCCTTCTCGAATCGGATTTTCAATCTTATCCTTAAACCAGTCAACAGAACGCTTACCGCAACCAACTTGTACACAAGCCTGAACAAGAGAACGAACCATATTATGTGCAAACGCATCAGCAACAATAGTAAACTCAATCAAACCATGCTCAATAGGTGGAATATTGCCAGTTGACCTAGAAACAATAGACGAACCAACAGACTCGCAACCATCCGAACAAACGCGATTCCAAACCGCTTTTTTAACACAGCGAATCGTAGTTCCACCAGGATTTGGACGAGCAAAAGACCCAAAATCATGCAAACCAACAATCATCTGTGCTGCCTGATTCATAGAATTGACGTCTAAATCGTAATCAATTTGCAACACAAAACCACGCATACGCGGATCTAAATTCGCGCGATTTGCAGCATCACTAATCCTATACACGTATGTGCGATCAAGCGCAGAAAAACGAGCATCAAAACCGCTTGGCGCAATGCTTACACTGTGAATCGAAATATCTTTAGGCAAAACCCCACGAAGCCTATATTCTAAAGCTTTTACAGGCGTCAAATTTGTGTGTCCAACACAATTTTGTAAAATATCATTTTCTACATCTAAATGACAAACCTGATAAGAAGCATGAACACCAGTATCCGTGCGACCAGCAACTGTGAGTCGAAGCGGAAAACAAGAATCGCCATCATGCACACGCAAAACTTTATATAAAGCGTCTTCCAAAGTGCCTTGCACTGTTCTTAAATTCGGCTGCCTAGCCCAACCGTAAAAATCACCGCCATCATAAGCTAAATCCAAACGAAGACGCATCAAAAAAACCTTCCAAAACAATTATTATAAAAACCGAATATTAGTTGCCCTAGTCGCCCTAGTCTCCAGACTGCAACAATAATCTTTTCAATTCTTATGTTCTGATCCACCAACACCAGTAAACGCACTCATAATATTACGAATTAACTCATAAGTCTTTGAATCCATATGCGTTGCTATGCTCAATATTTTCGGCAAAAGCTCCGACCAATGCGCAGAAATTTCATCAAAAGTAGGATATCCTAAGCTAGTTAAAGCGTTGTAAACACCATCAATTCTGCGTTTTCTTTCTTCGAAAGACAAATTCAACATCCAATCATTAGCAGCTTTAGAAACAGCAAGCGCACGCGGAGTTACATGATCACAATAGTCAAAATCTCCGTCTTTAACCTGCCAATACATGCCAAAATGTTGCATCAATCCAATCGACTCAGCAACCGTAACTTTATACGGTACGCCAGTATCCATGATCAATCCAATAAAAGCAGATTGTGGAACAACTTTTTCAATCCTAGAAACAACGCGAGAAAAAACCTTTGGATCAACAACATCCGAGCCAAAACTAGGACCGTCCATAGAATAAATTTTACTGACAAGATCACCAAGTTGTTGATTTTCTGCGTCCAAACGCATTGCCGCATATGCAGCCATATTCCCGCCTTTTGAATGACCCACAACAAAAATATTAGAATCATTATTTTGATTCACAATATCGTTTTGCAGCGTATCAGCTTGCGACATATCAGCTTGCTCTGGCTTCTTCCCAAACAAATTCGCAAAATAACCAAAAATCCTATGAAAAATATTATTCTTAACGCTATTATTGCAATAATTTTTATGCACACGCCTTGCTATCGAAAGCAAATATTCTGCAGCAGACTCTTGAGCTGGAACTGGGCAGCGAAAAGCCATATTAAAATCTTCTTTCCACCCAACAAGCGTGTTATCAGTCCCCCTGAAAGCAACAACAAAACATCTATAGCCAACACAATCAGTCAAGTCAAAAGTTACTGCAGCAAACTGCTGTTCACACGAATCGTCAATATTCGACTCATCAAAACGCTCAAGAACCTCACCGACGCGTATTCCCCTATATCGCGGACTAGCCGCAACCGCAAGAAGAAGACTCTTTCGAAAATCATCAACTTTAGCTGAACCAGAGCTAAACATTGAAGAAAAATCCTCAGCGCGCAGCAAGTCGCACAAAGGAACAGTATTCAAATTATCCGAATCATCATAGTATTTTGGAATAGAATCAGGCATGCAAATATAAGCCAGTTCGCAAAAAACGAGCGAATCAACAGCATTAAATTTACGATTAGTAAAATCAGTAAAATCATTGCTCACTAAATCGAGAATATTTGGCATAACTCAATAATAATCGATACTTGATATTACTTAATATTATTTGATGTTGCTTGATACTAAAAGACGTCAGAAACATCAGAAGACATTAAAAGACATTAAAAGATAACTACAAAAACATAAAAACGGGCTGGAGATAAAACTCCAACCCGTTCAATAAATCTAAAACACGACGACTATTCGTCGAAAGATTTACTTACCGATGCATCAAGATGCTAATCTAAACTACTCGGCTGCTTCTTCTTTAGCAGCAACCTTAGCAGCAGACTCAGCTTCCTTAACGACAGCCTTCTTTGGGCTTACTGGCTCAACAACAAGCTCAATAATAGCTTGTGGAGCAGTATCACCACGACGAGGAGCCATCTTAACGATGCGGGTATAGCCACCTTCACGCTGCTTCATCTGCTCAGCAATCTGAGTGAAAAGCATGTGAACAACGGACTTATTGCGAATCACGCGCAACACACGGCGGCGCGAATGCAAGTCGCCACGCTTAGCGAATGTAATCAAACGCTCAGCAAGTGGACGAAGACGCTTTGCCTTTGGCAAAGTAGTCACAATACGACCGTGCTGGAAGAGGCTAGTAGCCATGTTGGCCAGCATCAGGCGCTCATGCGCTGGGCTAGAAGCCAGACGAGGCCCTTGTTTCGGTGTAGGCATTATTACTCCTTATTGTCGCAGAATTCAGGTGGGCAAAAACCCGAACATCCAAAAACCACGACGATTGGCGGTGGATTGTTTACTCGTCTTCTGGCGAGAAGAACGTGCCACCTTCGAGATTATTGGCGTCAAAGCCAAGCGGCGAGGCCTTAAGAGACAATCCCATAGACTGCAATTTCTCTTTAACCTCATCGATGGATTTCATGCCGAAATTACGAATATCGAGCAAATCCTGCTCAGTGTGTACTACCAGCTCGCCGACAGTGTGGATTCCCTCACGCTTCAAGCAGTTGTAGCTGCGCTGCGTAAGATTCAAATCCTCAATCGGGGTAGCCATCTGAGAATCAACTTCTCCCATGACTGGAGCTGGACCAACTTCAACACCTTCTGCATCGACGTTAAGCTCACGGCAAAGACCGAAAAGCTCAACCAAAGTCGAACCAGCAGATGCAACTGCATCTCGTGGTGTAATAGCTGGCTTAGTTTCCACATCCAGGATGAGCTTATCGAAGTCCGTGCGCTGTTCCACGCGGGTAGCTTCGACCTTATAGCTCACCTTCAAAACTGGTGAGTAGATCGAATCCACTGGAATGCGACCGATTTCGCTGTTTTCCTGCTTGTTCATCTGAGCAGGCACATAGCCACGACCGCGCTCCACGGTGAACTCAATTTCAAGCTCGCCATCTTCAGCAAGTGTAGCGATATGCATCTCTGGATTGGCAATAGTGACGCCAGCAGGAGGAGTAATATCTCCAGCTGTTGCTTCACCCTTGCCGCTCTTGCGAAGATACATCACTACTGGCTCGTCATACTCACTTGTAAGTACGATACCCTTAATGTTCAGCAGGATTTCAGTGACATCCTCTTCAACACCTGGCAGAGTCGTGAACTCATGGAGAGCGCCAGAAATGCGTACCGAAGTTACGGCAGCACCTGGAATGGAGCTCAACAGGGTACGACGCAGCGAATTGCCGAGCGTGTATCCGAAACCTGGTTCCAACGGCTCAATTGTAAAGCGAGAACGCTGGGGATTCAGTGATTCCTCGGTAAGTGTTGGACGCTGTGCGATAAGCACTTTTGTATCCTTTCAGCTTCTGGTCGGTGGTGCACTCGCCGCCCATAAGCGGGTTGGATGGATGGATTCGTAAGAGTGCTCAGACGCGGCGACGCTTTGGTGGGCGAACGCCGTTATGCGCTTGTGGGGTGACGTCGGTAATAGAACCGACCTCAAGACCCGCGGATTGAAGGGAACGGATAGCGGTTTCACGACCGGAACCTGGACCCTTAACAAACACGTCGACCTTCTTCAGGCCATGTTCCATTGCCTTACGAGCAGCAGACTCAGCAGCCATACCTGCAGCGTAAGGAGTCGACTTGCGGGAACCCTTAAAGCCGACATCGCCACCGGAAGCCCAAGAAAGGACTGCGCCCGATGGATCGGTGATGGAAATAATCGTGTTATTGAATGTTGATTTAATATGCGCCTGCCCAACCGGTACCGACTTGCGGTCCCGGCGACGCGGCTTGCGCGAGGCTTGCTTTGCAGCTGCCATTGACCCTCGTTTCCTAATGACGAATTAGTTGGTATGTCTAGGCGATGAGAATTAACTCGTGGCCTAGAGCCGACCACCGACTACTATCTGGTGGCCTTCTTCTTCCCGGCGACAGTACGCTTCGGACCCTTACGAGTACGAGCATTAGTCTTAGTACGCTGACCACGCACAGGAAGACCCTTGCGATGACGCTGGCCTTGATAGCAGTTGATCTGAATCTTACGACGAATGTCTGCATCGATTTCACGACGCAAATCGCCTTCAATCTTATAATTAGCTTCAAGATAATCACGCAAAGTGATTAACTGTTCATCCGTAAGATCCTTGACGCGGGTATCCGGATTAACACCGGTCGCGGCAAGCGTTTCCTTAGCGCGAGTACGGCCTACACCAAAAATGTAGGTGAGGGCAATCTCAATGCGCTTCTCATTGGGAATATCTACTCCGGCAAGACGTGCCATTGTAATTCCTTTACTATTACGCAGGTCGTGCACCAAGTCTCCCGCAATTCTGCGGCCTGGGCCTGCGCACCCAGGGTTCAGCTTTAGCTGCGACTTAGCGCCTTATTCCTTTATCTTCGCGGTGGGGATCCACTCAGCCCTGACGCTGCTTATGACGTGGGTTGATGCAAATCACCATGACGCGACCGTGACGGCGGATCACACGGCAATTTTCGCAGATCCTCTTCACGCTAGGGCTGACCTTCATGGTTTTCCTTTGCTTGTACCTTTACTTATAGCGGTACGTAATACGACCACGGTTCAAATCGTAAGGGCTCATCTCCAGCACAACACGATCTTGCGGAAGAATACGAATATAATTTTTACGCATCTTTCCAGAAATCGTAGCCAGTACAATGTGCTCGTTCTCAAGCTGAACGCGAAACATCGCGTTTGGCAGTGCTTCAACTACCGTGCCTTCGACTTCAATCACACCGTCTTTTGCCATGAGCCTCGTTCCGTTCCTTGGACGTACTACTTTACGTATCCGAAGACACGCCAATCTTCTATGATACAGTAAATGCGCCCAATACAACACTCGGCGTGTCGCAAAAGGCGCATTATAAATGTGAGAAAATCTAAATCTTAAATAAATCTCATACCAAAGACTCAACTATGCGATTGTTGATCTCAGCAATATCGCCAACACCATCAACCTCAACAAGCTGACCACGGCTTTCATAAATATCAAGAAGAGGAGCAGTTTCCTTCTCGTAAGTTTCCAAACGAGTAGCAATTACCTCAGGAGTATCATCTGAACGACCCTGCTCAATTGCGCGCTTCTTCATACGCTCAAGCAAAACCTCACGCTCCGCTTCAAGAGCAACAACATGATCCAAAGGAGTGCCAAGCTCCTCAAGCATAAGATCCAAAGCCTTAACCTGAGATGCATTACGTGGATATCCATCAAGAATCCAGCCATTCTTAGCATCATCCTGAGCAAGACGGTCCTTAACAATGCTATTTGTCAATTCATCTGGAACAAGCTCACCCTTATCAAGATAACCCTGAACCTTCTTACCAAGCTCCGTTTGATTCTTCAAGTTATAACGGAAAATATCGCCAGTAGAAATAGCAGGAATCCCATAATGCTCTGCAAGCAAAGCAGCCTGAGTGCCTTTACCAACGCCTTGCGGTCCCATAATTAGCAATCGCATATTAATCTCCTTGTTTCTTATGCTCCATCGCAAATCTTAACAACAAAACCTATCTAGTAATACTACTTAGCAACTTGTTTACTATCGTCATGATCAAACAAGAATCCAGCATACTGGAACTGTTCGGTCTGAGCCTTGGCTTGACGCAAAGTATCCAAACCAACACCTGCGATAATAAGAATCGTAGTACCACCAAATGGAAGCTTCATATTAAGGTGCAAAGACATAATCAAAACTGTTGGAATCAACGCTACGAATAGCAAATAGACAGCACCAACAGTGTTTAATCTATTCATAACATAGCTAAGATAGCGGCTTGTAGCACTACCAGCACGAATACCTGGGATAAAACCGCCGTATTCCTTCATGTTATCTGCAGTTTCATCTGGATTAAAAGTAATCTCAGTGTAGAAGAAGCAGAAGAACACAATCATAACTGTGTACAAAGCTATGTACCACACAGAAGTAGAATTTGCTAAATTGGCATTAATCCAACGCACCCAATCCTTACGACTATCACCAAACTGAGCAAGAAGAGTTGGAATAGCAAGAATCGAAGACGCGAAAATTGGTGGGATAACACCACTCATATTGACCTTAAGAGGTAAGTATGTGGAAGAACCGCCGTACATCTTACGACCAATCATTCGGCGCGTATACTGTACAGGAATTCGACGCTGAGCGAGCTCCACGAAATCAACGAAAATAAGAATTACAAGCAGAACACCACCGACAATAGAGAACTTGGTCCAATCGCCATTAGTACCATTAGTTCCCCAACCAATTTCCCACAGCTTTGGAAGGAAGCCAGAGCAGATAGACATGAAGATTAACACTGACATGCCCTGACCAATACCCTTATCCGTAATAAGTTCTGCCATCCACATGATCAAACCAGTGCCACCAGTCATAATCAAAACCATAACCAGTAAGCTCCACATAGAGCCATCTGGAATAACCTGACCACACTGATAATTAAATAGTGCACCAGAACGTGCAGTAACCAAAATGGTTGTGGACTGCAAAATTGCCAAGCCAATAGTCAAATAACGAGTGTACTGAGTAAGCTTTGTTTCTCCAGACTGACCTTCTTTGTGAAGAGCCTCAAAGCGAGGAATCACAACTCTAAGCAGCTGAATAACAATAGATGCCGTAATATAAGGCATAACACCCAATGCAAAAATAGACAGCTGCAAAAGCGAACCACCAGAGAACAGGTTCACCAAACCAATAAAGTTTTCACTAGAAGAAGCAAGCTTGGCTGTGCAAGCACGTATAACTTTGTAATCAACGCCAGGAATCGGAATAAAGGAACCGATTCTGTAGATGATAATCATTGCGAAGACGAAGAGGATCTTATTCCTCAACTCCTTCGTCCTGAAGGCCTGGATTAACGTTTTCACCTGGGTCTTCCTCCCTTTTTTGCGCTACGATCTAGGCGCAACAGTAAAAAAACAAACTCTGAGGCAATAGTTTATATCACGGTGCATACCGATACAGTTATTCCGTGAGTTTAGTCAATAAAAAATAATCCCTCTAGCCAAAACTAGAGGGATTATTAAACAGTTAAATCACTGCGTTAATTAGCATTATCAGCTGAGTACATTACTCTTCGCTAACAGAGCCACCAGCAGCCTCAATCTTGGCTTTAGCGGATGCAGAAGCCTTAACTCCCTTAAGAGTCAAAGCAACCTTAAGATCGCCATCGCCCAAAACCTTAACTGGATAGCCATCACGCACAGCGCCCTTAACTACCAAATCAGCAACAGTAACTTCGCCACCATTTGGGAAGAGTTCTTCGAGGGCTGCAACATTAACAACCTGGAACTCTTTTTTGAATGGGCTCTTAAAGCCACGAAGCTTAGGCAAACGCATGTAAAGTGGAAGCTGGCCGCCTTCAAAGCCTGGACGAACTTGGTAACGCTTCTTCGTACCCTTATCGCCACGACCCGAAGTCTTACCCTTAGAGCCTTCACCACGACCCACGCGAATGCGATCCTTCTTAGCTCCTGGAGCTGGACGCAACGTGTGCATGTGCAACATTGGTTCTTCATTAGCCATAATCAGTCAACCTCCTCAACGCTCAGCAAGTGGCGAACGGCCATAACCAAGCCACGATTGACTGGATTGTCCTCGCGAACAACGCTCTGGCCAATCTTGTGAAGACCGAGAGTTTGAACGTTCGCGCGCTGACGCTCGGTGGAATGAACCAAACCGTGCACCAGAGTGATCTTCAAGTTAGCCATCACTCACCATCCTTTGCTTGGGCAGCCTTAGCAGCCTGAGCTTCTTCACGAGCCTTGCGAGCTTCGGCAATGCCTGCAGCGCGCTCACGAAGCAATGCGTCTGGTACAACTTCCTCGAGGGAAAGTCCACGACGAGCGCAAATCTCCTCTGGCTCTTCAAGCTTCTTCAAAGCATCCACAGTAGCGCGAACCACGTTAACAGCGGTTGCAGAGCCCATGGACTTGGTGAGGATATCGGTAATGCCAGCGCACTCCATAACAGCACGCACAGCGCCACCAGCAATTACACCAGTACCTGGAGCAGCTGGACGAAGCAAAACTGTGCCAGCAGCATCGTGACCCAACACAGGGTGGGTTACGGTACCACGAATACGTGGAACAGTGAACATATGCTTCTTAGCATCAAGCTGACCCTTAGCGATAGCTGCTGGAACTTCGCGAGACTTACCGTAGCCAACACCAACAGTGCCCTTACCGTCGCCAACAACAACAAGTGCTGCAAAGCTAAAGGTACGACCACCCTTGTGAGTCTTGGAAACACGGTTAATAGTAACTACGCGATCCAGAAGCTCTTCGCCGCGGTTTTCTTCACGACGGTTACGACGCTCTCCGCGCTTACCTTCGCCCTTAGAGCGACGGGAACGGCGATCGTCAGTACGCTCCTCGGCGGATGCCTGAGTGTTCTGAGTTTCTTCAGCCACTTGGGTTTCCTTTTCGTTATCGCTCACAGTGCTAGACCTCCCTGACGGGCGCCTTCAGCTACTGCTGCGACGCGACCATGATACTTATTACCGCCACGATCGAAGATTACAGCGGTAATACCCGCTTCCTTCGCCTTGGCAGCGATTAACTCGCCAACCTTGGTAGCAGCTTCAGTCTTCGTGCCAGTAAAACCAGCGAAGTCAGAAGTCAAGGTGGAAGCACTTACAAGGGTAAGACCCTTAGTATCATCCACAATCTGAGCAACCATGTGACGGTTAGAACGAGAAACTACCAAACGTGGGCGCTCTGGAGTGCCAGAAATGCGCTTACGAAGACGGGCGTGACGACGCAAACGCGCGACTTTGGTACCCTTACCGAAAATCTTAACGCTCATATCACTTACCAGCCTTTCCAGCCTTGCGCAAAATACGCTCATCGCTGTACTTAATGCCCTTACCCTTATAAGGTTCTGGAGCACGCAGCTTGCGAATGTTAGCGGCAGCCTGACCAACGGCCTGCTTGTCAGTACCCTTGACGATTACCTGATTTGCGTTTGGCAATTCAAACTCAATGCCCTCAGGTGGCTGAACGGTAATAGTGTGAGAATATCCGAGTGAGAACTCAATGCCCTTACCCTTCATCACAGCACGATAACCAGTTCCAACAATGTCCAAAGTCTTGGTGTAGCCTTCGTGCACACCTTTAACCATGGACGCTACGATTGCACGAGCCAAACCATGCTTTGCACGAGTTGGACGCAAATCGTCAACTGGGGTTAAAACGATCTTGCCATCAGCAACTTCAGCGGTAATACCTTCTGGAATTACATAGGAATCAGCACCCTTAGCGCCCTTAGCACTAAAGGACTGACCTTCAATTTTTACTTCCACGCCTGCAGGAATGTCGACGGGGAGCTTACCAATATGCGATGCCATTTTCAGCTCTCCTTTCTCACCATACGTAGGCGACGATTTCGCCGCCAATGCCTCTGTCGAGGCATTCCTTCTGAGTCAACAATCCCGAGCTGGTCGAGATAATAGCGATACCGAGACCACCAAGAGGCATAGGCAAAGAATCAGACTTTGCGTAACGACGCAAGCCTGGCTTAGAAATGCGCTTGATGCCCTGGATGGAACGCTGACCATTGGAGCCATACTTTAATGTGACTTCCAAAGTCTGTCCAACCTTGGCTTCCTTAGCAGCAAAGTCTTTAATATAGCCTTCACGCTTCAGAATCTCGGCGATATTCGCCTTGAACTTGGAGTACGGCATTTCCACGGTATCGTGCTTTGCCGCGCTCGCATTACGCAGACGTGTCAACATGTCTGCGATAGGATCTGTCATTGTCATGTTGGGCTAACGCCCTTTCTCGCCGTGGTTTCCACCGCCTGTTTTAGTTATTCTTAAAGCAGTGGACCTTCAGCGTCGATATTTACCAACTGGACTTCGTAACACCCGGCAACTCACCGCGATGTGCCTTTTCACGAAGG
Source organism: Gardnerella lacydonensis (assembly GCF_048545055.1). Lineage (NCBI taxonomy): Bacteria > Bacillati > Actinomycetota > Actinomycetes > Bifidobacteriales > Bifidobacteriaceae > Gardnerella > Gardnerella lacydonensis. Next base: position 348,136 of record NZ_JBKQXT010000001.1, on the reverse strand, counting down.
CATACACGGCACAGACCGAACTTGCGATACACGGAGTGAGGACGACCACAAACCTGGCAACGCGTATAAGCGCGCACCTTGAACTTCGGCTTAGCGGCCGCCTTGTTTTTCAGAGCGGTTTTTGCCATATCAGTTCTCCTTGAATGGGAAACCGAGGTGCTTAAGTAGCGACTTCGCTTCCACATCGTCCTTGGTGGTGGTCACCACGGTGATGTCCATACCACGCTGATGATCAATCGAATCAGGATCAATCTCGTGGAACATTGACTGCTCCGTAAGACCAAAGTTATAGTTACCCTGACCGTCGAACTGGTTGCCATTTATACCACGGAAATCGCGGATACGTGGCAGAGCCAGAGTGAGCAAACGATCCAAGAATTCCCACATACGATCACCACGAAGAGTTACGTAAGCGCCGATAGCCTGGCCTTCGCGCAGATGGAACTGTGCAACAGACTTCTTAGCCTTAGTAACCTTTGGCTTTTGACCAGTGATCAAAGTGAGATCCTTAATCGCACCTTCGATAAGCTTGGAATCACGAGCTGCAGCGCCAACGCCCATAGAGACGACGACCTTCTGCAAACGAGCCACCTGCATAGGATTAGTGTGGCCAAATTCCTTTTCCAAAGCTGGAACGATTTGATCATTGTATTGCTGCTTTAAGCGCGGAGTTGCCGGCGCCTCAACTGTAGTATCGGTCATGCCAGCTCCTTTCCGGACTTCTTAGCGACACGCACGCGCACGGTCTTTACCTTGCCGTCACGAGCCTCTTGCTTGACAATCACGCCCACGCGGGTAGGCTGCTTGGTCTCTGGGTCAATCACCATAACGTTAGAACGGTGAATTGGAGCCTCAACAGAGACGATGCCTGCCTGCTGACCCTGCTGGGTAGCACGCACGTGCTTCTTAACAACCTGGACACCCTCGACGATCAAACGGTCTTCGGCGAGTACACGGAGTACTTTGCCTTCCTTACCGCGATCTTTGCCGCGGATAACCTTTACCTGGTCGCCGGACTTAATCTTGGCTACCATCTCAGATCACCTCCGGGGCGAGGGACACAATCTTCATGAAGCGCTTATCACGCAATTCACGACCGACTGGTCCAAAGATACGAGTGCCCTTTGGTTCACGGCCAGAGCCGAGAATAACAGCGGCGTTCTCGTCGAACTTAATATAGGAACCATCAACACGACGATGTTCCTTGACAGTACGGACGACGACAGCCTTAACTACGTCGCCTTTCTTGACCGACCCGCCAGGGATAGCGTCCTTGACGGAGGCGACGATGATGTCGCCGATGCCGGCATAGCGTCGCTTCGATCCACCGAGCACGCGGATGGCAAGTAATTCCTTAGCACCCGTGTTGTCGGCGACATGAAGCCGCGTTTCCTGCTGAATCATTGATTCTCCTTAGTCGAGCTGGTTCTCCCCGCTCACCCGTACCTACTAAACAACAGGCACAGGTGAAGCGCGGAGCCTTGCTGAACTTGTTTACTTGGCGCGCTCGATAATCGAGTCGAGACGCCAACGCTTGGTCTTGCTCAAAGGCCGAGTTTCCATGATACTCACGAGATCGCCAATATGCGCCTCATTGTGTTCATCATGTGCCTTGACCTTGCGTGTGGAGCGGACGACTTTACCGTAAAGTGGGTGTGTCGAACGCTGCTCCAGCTCCACGGCAATTGTCTTGTCCATGGCCTCGGACACGACGTAGCCGCGACGAACCTTGCGGAAGTTGCGCTCTTGGTTCTCAGCCATGCTTACTTCTCCTTGACCTCAGTGGCGCCAGGCTCTTGGCTGATGCCGAGTTCACGCTCACGCAGGATAGTATACATCCTGGCTATGTCGTGCTTGACCGCCTTGAGGCGAGCGCTGTTTTCGAGTTGACCAGTTGCTGCCTGGAAGCGCAAGTTAAAAAGCTCTTCCTTAGACTTCTTTAAGAAGCCTTCGATTTCAGCATTAGTCTTCTCGTTTAAATTCTTGATGGTGTAGTCTGCAGTTCCGACTGGCATCAGATGTCACCGCCTTCACGCGCAATAACACGGCATTTCATTGGGAGCTTGTCGATAGCGCGGCGCAAAGCCTCGCGAGCGACGTCCTCAGAAACACCACCGATCTCGAACATTACACGACCTGGATGGATGTTAGCAATCCAGAATTCTGGAGCGCCTTTACCGGAACCCATTCGTGCACCAAGCGGGTGCTTGGTTAATGGACGATCAGGGAAAACCGTAATCCACACGCGACCACCACGCTTAATATAGCGGGTCATTGCGATACGGGCTGCCTCGATCTGACGGTTAGTGATGTACGCCGGAGCCAGCGCCTGAATACCGAAATCGCCGAAAGCGATAGCGGTTCCACCCTTAGACATGCCGCTACGGGTAGGACGGTGCTGCTTGCGATATTTAGTCCTTTTTGGGATAAGCATCTGCTCACTCCTTCGTTTCCGTTGCGGCAGGAGCTTCAGCAGCTGCAGCTTCAGCTGGCTTTTCAGCCTGTGCTTCGGCAGCCTTCTGCTGGTTAGCAGAGCGTGCGCCACGACGTGGACGACGATCGCCACGACGACCCTCACGCTTACCCTGCTGGGCCTGCTGCTCTTCGAACTCACGCTCGGTCATATCACCCTTGTAAATCCATACCTTTACGCCGATACGGCCGTAGGTAGTCTTAGCTTCAAAGAAGCCGTAATCAATAAGGGCACGCAGGGTCTGCAGTGGAACGCGACCCTCACGATAGAACTCAGAACGGCTCATTTCGGCGCCACCAAGGCGACCGGAGAGCTTAATACGGATACCCTTTGCACCTGCGCGCATTGCATCCTGCTGTGCCTTACGCATAGCGCGACGGAATGTAACGCGGTTGGTTAACTGTTCCGCAATTCCCTGAGCAACCAATTGAGCGTCAAGTGCAGCGTTCTTCACTTCGAAAATGTTGAGCTGTACTTGCTTACCAGTGAGCTTCTCAAGCTTTGCACGAACACGCTCGGCTTCTGCGCCACGACGACCGATAATAATACCTGGACGAGCGGTGTGAATATCAACACGAACGCGGTCACGAGTACGCTCGATAACGATGCGGGACACGCCTGCACGTTCGAGGTCATGGCTCATTTCCTTGCGAATCTTGTCATCCTCAAGGACGAAGTCACGGTAACGCTCGCCGGCTTTAGTAGAATCAGAGAACCACCTAGAGCGATGATTCTCGGTAATGCCCAGGCGATAGCCGAAAGGATTGATCTTCTGACCCATCTTTAGCGATCCCCTTCCTTAAGCGAGACGATAACAGTGATATGGCTTGTGCGCTTGTTAATGCGCGCAGCGCGACCCTGTGCACGAGCGCGGAAACGCTTAAGCGTTACACCCTCATCCACATAGGTTTCCTTGATGACCAAGTCTTGCTCACGGAATGGTTCTCCAGCCTTTTCAGCCTTAACGCGAGCGTTAGCGATCGCGCTTTCAAGAACCTTACGCACTGGTAAAGATGCGTCCTGAGGAGCAAACTTCAAAATGGTAATAGCTTCGCTTGCACGCTTGCCTCGGATGAGGTCGACCATGCGGCGAGCCTTGCGCGGCGTCACACGTACGTGACGAGCGATTGCTTTAGCTTCCATGTGTCCTAACTCTCCTTTAGCGGCGTGCTTTCTTGTCGTCCTTCACATGACCCTTGAAGGTCTTGGTTGGGGCGAATTCACCGAGCTTATGACCAACCATTGCTTCGGTAACGAATACCGGCACATGCTTGCGGCCATCGTGTACGGCAAAGGTGTGTCCAATGAAATCAGGAGTGATCATCGAACGACGCGACCACGTCTTGATGACGTTATGCGTGCCCTTGTCGTTTTGTTCGTCGACTTTCTTCTGTAAGTGGGCGTCGACGAAAGGGCCCTTCTTGATGCTACGAGTCATCTGTTCGACACTCCCTTACTTGCGGTTCTTACCATTCGGACGACGACGAACAATCATCTTGTTCGAAGCCTTCTTCGGACGGCGGGTACGAACCTCGCCCTTGCCCCATGGAGAAACAGGTGGTTTACCACCACGGGTACGACCACCATGAGGGTGATCAACAGGGTTCATAGATTCGCCTCGGGTGATTGGCCTGCGACCAAGCCAACGAGCACGACCTGCCTTACCAAGCTCGATGTTAGCGTGGTCGGAGTTACCAACCTCGCCGATTGTAGCGCGGCAACGAGCGTCCACGTTACGAATTTCGCCAGATGGCATACGCAACTGAGCGTAAGCGCCATCCTTAGCTACGAGCTGAACGGCAGCACCTGCGGAGCGTGCAATCTTTGCGCCACCAAGTGGACGAAGCTCGATTGCGTGCACCACGGTACCAGTTGGGATGTTCTTAAGAGGCAAGTTGTTGCCTGGCTTAATATCAGCCTGGGCGCCAGTCTCGATAACATCTCCCTGGGAAATGCCTTCAGGAGCGATAATGTAGCGCTTCTCACCATCTGCATAATGCAACAATGCGATGCGAGCGGAACGATTAGGGTCATACTCAATATGAGCAACCTTTGCTGGCACGCCATCCTTGTCCCAACGCTTAAAATCGATGAGACGATACTGACGCTTGTGTCCGCCGCCGCGATGGCGGGAAGTCATGCGACCGTAAGAGTTACGACCGCCAGTTTTGCTGAGTTTGCGTACCAACGACTTTTCAGGAGTGGAACGCGTAATCTCGGAGAAGTCCGAAACGGATGCGTTACGACGTCCTGCAGTCGTAGGCTTATAAACGCGGATAGCCATAATGTAGTATTCCTTTACTTTTCTCGGCTAGCCTTCAGTTACCAAAGATATCGATTGTCTGACCTTGTGCCACGGTGACAATAGCACGCTTCTGATTCACACGACGACCGAAGCCGGTGCGAGAGCGCTTAAGCTTGCCAGCGCGATTCAAGGTGTTAACATTCGTTACCTTGACTTTGAAGATTTCTTCGATAGCCTGCTTGATCTGAACCTTGTTAGCATTTGGAGCTACAACGAAGGTGTACTGACCACGATCGGAAGCTGCATAGCTTTTTTCAGAAACAACTGGCTTTAAAATGATGTCATGTGCTGGGTTATGGACTGCGACCATTTAAATCAGGCCTCCTTAACTTCAGGCTCGGTCTTAGCTGCAACGAAGGCTTCGAAACCTTCCTTGGAGAAGACTACGTACTGAGCGGTGATGACATCGTAGGTGTTGAGCTGATCAGCGAAGATCACATGCACCGTTGGAATGTTACGAACAGACATCCACTCATTGATGTTTTCACGAGAGAGAACAACAGTGGTGAACTGATCCTTAGTTACTGGTGTAAGTGCTGCAACTGCTGCTTTGGTGGATGGAACATCCTTAATACCAAAGTCCACAACTGCAATGCGACCAGCATTTGCACGATCCGAAAGAGCATAACGAAGAGCAGCTGCCTTCATCTTCTTTGGAGTACGCTGATCGTACTTGCGAGGAACTGGACCATGTACAACGCCACCATGTACCCACTGTGGAGCACGAATGGAGCCTTGACGAGCACGACCAGTGCCCTTCTGCTTCCATGGCTTCTTACCGCCGCCAGATACATTAGCGCGATTCTTAACCGCGTGAGTACCCTGTCGAGCAGCAGCAAGCTGAGCAATAACGACCTGATGAACCAATGGACCGTGAGCCAAAACGTCTTCGTTGGAGATGCCGAAAATCTCAGCAGGAGCTTCAACAGTTCCGTTTGCATTGCCCTTGGTGTCAGTTACGTTCAGAGTTACGTTTGCCATTTAAATCAGGCTCCCTTCACTGCCGAACGGACGAGAACGATAGCACCTTTAGGTCCTGGAATAGCACCCTTAATAGCTAAAATACCGTTCTCAACATCCGAAGAAACGATTGTGAGGTTGAGCGCAGTAGAAGTCACATGACCCATGCGACCAGCCATACGCTTGCCCTTCAAAATGCGGCTTGGAGTTGCACATGCGCCCACAGAACCTGGACGACGTTCATTCTTGTGCGAGCCGTGAGTACGACGGTAAGACTTGAAGCCCCAACGCTTGATTGTGCCAGCAAAGCCTTTACCCTTTGTAGTACCCGTTACGTCGACTTCGGCACCTTCAGCAAATACTTCAGCGGTCAATTCCTGACCTGGCTTGTAATCTGCTGCATTTTCAGTGCGCACCTCAGCGAGGTGACGACGAGGAGTCACGCCAGCCTTTGCAAAGTGACCAGCCAATGGCTTGGTAACCTTGGTAGGATCAATCTGGCCATAACCGAGCTGTACGGCGCAATAACCGTCAGTTTCTTCGGTCTTAACAGCGGTAACTACGTTAGTAGCAACCTCAACCAGAGTTACGGGGACAAAAAGGCCGTTCTCATCCCAAACCTGGCTCATGCCCAGCTTACGGCCGAGCAAAGCAGTGCGATTCTTATTTTGCGACATTATTTACCCCCCTTCCTACAGCTTAATCTCGATATTTACATCCGCAGGCAGGTCAATGTGCATCAAAGAATCCACAGCCTTTGGCGTTGGATCAACGATGTCAATGAGGCGCTTATGAGTGCGCATCTCGAAATGCTCGCGAGAATCCTTATATTTGTGAGGAGAACGGATAACAACAAACACGTTCTTCTCGGTCGGCAGAGGAACCGGACCCACTACTGTGGCGCCCGCGTTCGTCACCGTCTCGACGATTTTCTTCGCCGATTGGTCGATGACCTCATGGTCATAGGACTTAAGCCTGATGCGGATTTTCTGTCCCGCCATTGCCGTCCGCCCTTTCTAGCGATTCGTTTACTGTTTACCAACCTGTATCAAAGGGCACCGGGAGAATAGACACTAAAGGTCATTCCACATCAGTGCGCAGCCTACAAAAATCAACAAAAATTGCGATTTCTGTTTCTGCGCTCGCTTTTTTGAATTACAATATGCGAGCCTTAAAAACAGGCAACTAAGTAATTAAACCATCAACCTTGGATTAACAAAAATCGGGCGTGTCGGCTATTTTCCAACGAAAAATGGCAGAAACTACAGCTAGTGCAGCCTCTGCCATTTGCAACTAAATATACAATAAATCACTCAATTATCATCTAAATAATCATTCGAGAATCACTTAGATAATCATTCAATAATTACTTAGATTCGCGCTCTAAACGCATACGATGTCCTTCTTCTTGGGAAACACCATAATACGCTGCAATCGCAATATCCTTCATATCTTCGATTTGAGGAATACGCGGATTTGCAGGAGCGCACTGATCTTCGTAAGCACGCATACCAATCTGATCCAACAAAGACCAATAGTATTCTTCATCCACGCCGCACGCCTTAAACGAAGCATCCATACTAAGAAGATTATCTCGATAATTTTCAACAGCGCGCGCCAAATTCTCAACGCCCTCTTGAGGAGTTTTACCAGGATCTACGCCAAGATTCTTTGCAATCTGCTGGTAGCGCTCTGGAGCGATGTAGCGATTGTACTTTGGCCAGCTTGTAGGCTCTTGTGGAATTTGACCATTGTAGCGAATCACGTATGGAAGCAAAATTGCATTTGTGTGGCCGTGTGCAACATGGCACAAAGCGCCGATTGTATGCGCCATTGCGTGGCACATTCCAAGGAACGCCGAACCAAACGCCATTCCAGCCATAGTAGCAGCGTTATGCATCTTTTCTTGGGCTTGAATCTTGCGCTCGGAATCATTTGAATTCACAGAATCGCTAAGATTATCCCAAATCAACTTTGCTGCATGCAATGCCATTGCGTCCGTAAAGTCGTTAGCATAAACAGAAGCAAAAGCTTCCATAGAGTGCGTCAAAGCGTCAAAACCAGAATCGCAAGCCAAACGACGAGGCTGTGTGCGCGCCAAAACTGGATCCACGATTGCAACCGAAGGCGTAATCGCATAGTCCGTAATCGGGTACTTGTAGCCAGTCTTATGGTCTGTAATAACTGCAAACGGAGTAACTTCCGATCCAGTTCCAGAAGACGTTGGCACACAAATCAAGCAAGCCTTTTCACCAAGAGGCGGAATCTTAAACGCGCGCTTACGAATATCGAAGAACTTTTCTCGCAAATCTGCGAAGGAAATTTCTGGATGCTCGTAAAGGAGCCACATAATCTTTGCAGCATCCATAGGAGATCCACCGCCAACAGCAATAATCGTGTCTGGCTGGAACTCTTCGCGCATCATTTCCGCGCCGCGCTCAACAGTTTCAACGCTTGGCTCTGGCTCAACGTAGTCAATAATTCTAAACGTTACGCGGTTATCTCTAGCGCGAAGCTGATCAATCACCTTGTCTATAATTCCAAGCTGTTCCATCACTTTATCGCACACAATAACTGCGCGCTCAATGCCATACATATCTCGCAAATAGCGAACAGCATTCGGCTCAAAATACGTTTTGGCCGGAATCTTGAACCATTGCATATTGTTATTCCTTCGCGCTATGCGCTTTATATTAATAAGATTTACTGCTTGAACGTTTCCAGAAACAGAGTTTCCACCATAAGAACCACAGCCCAAAGTGAGAGAAGGCGCGATTGCATTGTAGATATCGCCAACACCACCCAAGGATCCTGGAGAGTTCCAAATGATTCGGCAAGCATGCATACGGCTACCATATTCGCGAGCAAGCTGCTGATTGTTGGTATGAATCACAGCAGTGTGACCAGCTCCGTGCACAAGCATTTTCTCGCACATTTCAAAGCCTTGTTCCTTATTTTCAGCGCGAAGCAAAGCGTGAACAGGAGCCAACTTCTCCATTGTTAGAGGCTCCATTTCGCCAACTTCCTTGCACTCTGCAATCAAAATCACAGCATCCTCAGGAACCTCAAACCCAGCTTCATGAGCAATATATTGAGGAGATTTTCCTGGAACAACTGAATTAAGCTTAGGAGTTTGACCTGAATACGAAGTGCAACCAAACATATATTGTTCGAGTTTCGCTTTTTCATCAGCGTTAACGAAATATGCTTTTCTGCGCTTCAATTCCTTTAACAATGGCTCATACACGTCTTTATGCGCAATAATCGCCTGCTCAGTTGCGCAAATCATACCGTAATCGAAATGCTTTGAAAGCACTAAATCGTTTGCAGCACGCACAACATCTACATCCGCATCAACATATGCTGGAGCGTTTCCTGCACCCACACCTAATGCTGGCTTTCCCGAAGAATAAGCAGCCTTAACCATTCCAGGACCGCCTGTTGCAAGAATTGTTGCAACATCTGGATGCTTCATTAAAGCTCCAGTTGCTTCGATTGATGGATGTTCAATCCACTGAATGCAATTTTCTGGTGCTCCTGCTTCTATCGCTGCATCGCGCACAATTCTTGCAGCTTCTGCGGAGCATTTTTGAGCGAATGGATGGAAACCAAAAATAATTGGGCAACGAGTTTTAAGAGCGATTAGCGATTTAAAAATGGCTGTAGATGTTGGGTTTGTAACTGGAGTCACGCCTGCTACTATGCCTACTGGCTCAGCGATTTCATCGATTCCAAGAACGTCATCTTCTCGAATAATTCCTACTGTGCGCTGACCTGCAAGATAATGAGTAATATGTTCGCATGCAAAAATGTTTTTTGTGGCTTTATCTTCAACTAATCCACGACCTGTTTCTTCAACAGCCATTTTTGCTAAGACTAAATGCTTGTTTAACGCTGCAATAGACGCTTTGGCTACGATTCTGTCTACTTGCTCCTGATTTAATTTTTCAAACTCTTCTAAAGCAACCTTTGCTTTTTTAGCTAATTCATCTACTTCTCGTTTGGCTGCTAATGCTGCTTGCTCTTTTTCATCAAGCACTGTTTCTTGCGCCTTTTCTTGCGCCTGCGCCATTTGGTCCTCCTCGATCATTCATATATTTTATATTTACATTTCATATGCAGACATTTACATGAAGAATCTTCTTTATAAACACATCTTAAATGTCTAACAATGTGATACAGTTCACAATCTACTTGATTTACTGTACTATTTTGGATTTGCAGCGAGTTGCGCTATTTATGAGCGAGGTTTATCCTCTAATGTTCATTATTTGTTATTATTTGTGACTATTTATGTGCGATTATCCTCTAAATTTTCTAGAATGTTAGATTTAATGATTACTTATAAACGATTAATAACATTTAGAACATTCAACCGCATTAGATACAAAAATGGCTTCCAGCAAAAGCCAGAAGCCATTGAAAATATAAATTCTTCGCAGCTTAACGCTTTGAGAACTGAGGTGCACGACGTGCCTTGTGCAAACCAGCCTTCTTGCGCTCCACAACGCGAGCGTCGCGAGTCAAGAAGCCAGCCTTCTTCAAGGAAGCACGGTTTGCATCACGGTCAATAGCGTTCAAAGCACGAGCAACACCCAAACGGATTGCACCTGCCTGACCAGTGGTGCCGCCACCGTCTACCAAGACGACAACGTCGAACTTACCTTCAAGCTTCAAAAGCACAAATGGGGAATTAACTTCACGCTGCAATAAGCGAGATGGGAAGTATTCCTCAAGAGCGCGACCATTAATAGTCCACTTGCCAGTACCTGGAATCAAACGAACGCGAGCAACGGCTTCCTTACGACGACCAGTGCCATAGCCTGGAGCAACGGCAGAAGTACCAGTGCCTGCGCCAGCGTTTGTCTCAGTTGTATAGCTAGTCAGTTCTTCTTCATTCTCAAGAACCGCGGAGTTGTTGTTATCTACCATAATCATATTCTCCTTACGATTCACTTAGCCTGCTGAGAGACCTGAGAGATCTCGAAGACCTGTGGTTTTTGCGAAATATGAGGATGCTCAGCACCAGTGAACACACGAAGGCGATCAAGCTGAACCTTAGCAAGACGATTCTTTGGAAGCATTCCCCTCACAGCGGAAACGATGATGCGCTTTGGATTCTTCTCCAAAAGCTCAGCATAGCTGTCGCGACGAAGTCCACCTGGACGACCAGAGTGAGAATACAATTCCTTGCTCAACTTATTGCCAGTTAAAGCAATCTTATCTGCGTTAATGATAATGACGTGATTGCCAGAATCAGCATGAGGAGCAAATGTTGGCTTATTCTTACCACGCAGCAAAATGGCTACCTGGGAAGCCAAACGACCAAGCACCACATCAGTGGCGTCGATAATATACCAGTCATGAGTTAAATCTGCTGGTTTCGGTGTGAAAGTCTTCACAATCGTACCTTTTCTCTATTGTGTTTCGAGCTTTATATCTTCTTGGTTTATAGGAGATATGCTGCTCATAATCCGTGGGCTCCCTGAAAGTCCTCGATGGCGAGTGGGAAAAGCGCTTTGAAGGACCCCTTAGGGAAACACAACAATCTGCAAGTATATCGCTATATGACGACTATTTGCAAGTTTCTATTTTACATACAATGCGGACTGCAACGCTCGCGAATATCGGCAAACGCTGCAGCCCGCAATTAATCACACATCTAGAACTACTTATTCATGATTTGCGCTAAAGACTTAACTCTAGGCAAGTCAAATAAGTTGTCTAAAAGAACAGGATTACAATTAGCATCAGCCAAAGGAATACGCCAATTTGGATATTCATCATTGGTGCCAGGCTGATTCTGAGCACGATGTTCACCCGTTGCATCAACAATGGATGCAGCAAGCAGCTTGGAAGGAGCAGCTTTAAGCGCTCGATATAACGCTTCCACAATCTCTTGCTCATTCTCAGATTCATTTTCTAGAGCCTTCTTGTCTAAGAAACCTCCAGAAACAAGCATTTTCAACATTGCATTATGCTCTTTAACAGCCCCAGCGCGGAATTCTTCTACGGATCCCGAAAGAAGATTCAAACGCTCACGAATATTAACGTGCTCGTAGTTTAAGTATCCTGCAGCAGGCGGCAAATCGTGAGTGTTTACAGAAGCAAGTGTCATTTCACGCCACTTCTTAGGCTCGCGGAATTCGCCATCCCTTTGTTCAAACCACTCAACTGTGCATCCAAGAACCTTATTCTTAGCCAAAACTTCCAAAGTTTCAGCTGGCACAACGCCAAGGTCTTCTCCAACTACAACACCATTTGCGCGCGTGGCTTCAATCGCAAGAATGCCAAGCATAACATCTGCATCGTAGTAAACGTAAGCTCCGTCACCTGGAGTAGATCCTTCTGGAATCCACCACAAGCGGAAAAGCCCAAGAATATGGTCAATTCGCACAGCGCCAGCAGACGCAAACATTCCGTGAACCATATCTTTGTACACTTTAAATCCAGTGCGCTCAAGCTCGAATGGATTAAGCGGAGGCTGAGACCAGTTTTGACCCTGCTGATTGAAGTAATCAGGAGGCGCACCTACGCAAGCACCATTGGCAAATCGCTCTGGATTCCACCAAACCTCGGAGCCTGCAGGATGCACACCAACAGCCATATCCGACATAATGCCAATGCGCATACCCGCATTTTTAGCTGCAACTTGAGCATCATGCAATTGCGTAAACGCAATCCACTCAAGCCAACGATAAAACTCTAGAGTATCTGGGAATTGTTTACATAAAGCGCTAATTTCATCGGAATCTTTAGTAAGATGCTTCTCCCAGCAGTCTTCTCCCTTAGGAGCACCCCACTTATCGTAGCAAAGGCACCAGGTTGCATAAGATTCAAGACGCTCACCCATGTCCTGCTTAAATGCTTCAAATTCTTCGGAGCGTTCAGCAGAAAGCCCAGACTTAAAAATAATCCACAAAGCATGCATTTTTACTCGCCACATGGAGTCACGATCAACAATTTGAGCATCATTATTAAGAGGCTCTACTTCATTATGAAGATCGTCAACAGTCTTACGATCCTTATCATTAAGCGAATCGTATTCTGGAATGATTTCTGGGCGAATATAAGTTACATTAACCATTCCTCTTGCAACTGGCAAATAAGGAGATGGTGTTAACGGCGCAACTGGTTCACCTGCATGCAATGGGTTTACAAGCACAAAATCTGCGCCTGTTTTTTTCTTTGATTGCACAAGAAGATCAGCCAAATCTGCGTAATCGCCAACACCCCAAGACTTAGAAGAACGAATGGAATAAAGCTGAGCCATCCATCCCCAGATCTGCTTTCCATCTTTTTCAAGTTTTTCTAGAGTATCGATGCTTTCTGGAGCACTAATAAGTGACGCCTCTTCTACTCGATCCGCGACGCTTATTCGTAAAGTGTGATACCCCATAGGCACGTCTGCTGGAATTGTCAACAAAGAGCTTGCCACAAAAGTACCATTAACAGGGAACGCAACATCATCTTTGCATGGAGAAATCTGCAAGTCACCTTTGTACTGTTCTCCATCTTCCAATATCAAAGTCGCTGTAGGATACTCCAAAATACCCGTGTTGATTATAACAGTGTCTTCTTTACCAACTGTATGCAACACCGTCGGAGCAACTAAACGTGTATGACGTTCCAAAAGAATCTTCTGCATTGATTCTTCAATCGCTTTATCGGTGCTTGCATCTACGCACAGCGAGCGCAATACTTTTACAAGCACGTCATCAGCAATCTGATGTTCTACTCCATCCGATCCAACGAATTTGGAACGTACTCCCATTAACTCAGCCAAACGCCTTAATGGGCTTGTCTGCTGAGTACTTTCTTCATTTTTATTGTTCATAGTTTCCATCGTAGTATATATGTGAGTTTTTTATGCAAACGTATGCAATTATTGTTTAATTTAATTTTACACTCAAGACTTATCTAAATTTTTTTATTTATTTAAAACTTTATTTATTTAAAACTTCTAATGCTGCAGAGGAAACATCTGGGTCTTTGTCTTTTGACAAAGCCATCAATGTTGGCTGCGACACACCAGGATTAAGCGCCACTGCTCTTCTTACCATTGCGGAAAGTACTGGCGAATCCTTACTTTCTTCACCTACACCAAGTGAGGCTAAGTAATCTAATGTTTTTGACCCAACGCCTTCGGTTTGAGCACCCTCGAGACGCATTTTCCATGATGTCTGCGGATTGCACAACGCAGCATCTCTAACTTCTCCGCAAGAATCTTTAGTAAGTCTTCCTACTAGCCAATTTTTAGCATTACGATTTTTAGCAACAGCTAAACGAACATTATCAGATTTATCTTGTGAAAGTTTAACCAAAATATTAGGGAATGGCATCACTGTTGCGAGATGAATACGATCTTCTTCTGGAGTATTTATGTTCCCTGCTACAGCTTCTAGTAATGCCGTAGCCCTAGAAAATTCTGCTTGATCCGCTCTATCTGGGAGTTCTTTTACAGCAAATTCGTGAAGCTCTTTAGAGTTACTGGAGTGGCGTAAACGCTCATAAATAGATGTCAAAGGCTCATAAATTTCATTAGAATCATCATGAGAATTACTACGCGAATCATCATTGTGTTCAAGATTATTTTGATCTTGTATATCACTCATAATCTACTCACCAACCTTTTAGCTACCAATGTCCAATATAATGTATCAGTTTTACGACACAAATTCTAAAACAGACAAGGTGAGAAAAACTTTATCAGGAAATCCTACTGTAAACACCACATGATTTAGGAATTACTATAGCTGAAAATGTATTTTTTACTGATTCTAAAAATCTGTCTGACTCTTCAAAAGGAACACAAACCTTTAAATCTACAGAAATTCCGTATTCTTCATCCATAATTTCTGCGTTATGTTTTAACAATAAGTTTTTAAACATTCTTAGCTGAGTATATTCGACTTTGCAAGAAAAACAATTACATTCTATGATATCTGCCATTTTGCTCGATTGTATAGCGCCAGCTGCTGCACGTGAATAAGCTCGCATCAATCCACCAGAGCCAAGCAAAATACCACCAAAATAGCGCGTAACTGTTACAACTGTATCTGTAAGATTGGAAGCTCTTACAACATCTAGAATAGGTTTCCCAGCAGTACCTGAAGGCTCTCCGTCGTCACTCATGCGCTCGCACAGTCTGCCATTATTGTCTCCGCACACAGCAGCATAAGCCACGTGCCTCGCCTTAGGATGTTTTAGCCTAATAGACTCTACAAAATCTATTGCTTCTTCAAGAGTTGTTATATGGCAAGCATCTGAAATAAATTCAGACTTCTTTTCCACGAAAGCAAAGTGCGCAGACTCTTCAGATAAATCAGTTACGGTTCGCATACTCTTCATACTTAATATTCAAGTCGTTTTCAATTCAAACAGTTTTAAACGCTACAAATAAATCATACGAAACCGTTAGAATCACAAATCACGATTTATCGTATCTCATTAAATGATCTACGACATCAACAAGTTCAGCAACTTTCTTGTCGGTAACTTTTTGATCTGAAGCATTTTGAGCAGCCTCTAAAGCTTTTGAGATTTCCTGATGAGCAACTATAAGAGCAACAGCTCTAAGAGCCGCCGTAGAAGCAGAAAGCTGCATAAGAATATTTGTGTAATCTTCTCCCTTTTCGATCATATTCTCAACAGCATGAACCTGTCCACATACCCTATGCAGACGAACCAACATTTTTTCTTTATCTATGTTGTAGTCGCTCATATAAAACCTCGTAATATAAACAGCACTTCTTACATATTGTCTATATCAAAATTGTGCGTTGTATAGTATGCATGCATAAACTACACCACGTCAATAAACCATATCTATAGAATAAATTATGCATATTATACAACGCAACAATTTTTATTTGTATTTAATATTTTGTTAATATACAACGCGATATATATTTTTGCCCAAAACTATAGCACCAGCAATAAGTAATACTGCCATAGAAAGCATCAAAACACTCTCAATTTTTATACCAGCATTAAATAAAGATGTGGCACTTACAGCACCTGCACGGGCATGTCTGTGCTTATTCCTTTTTGTATTTGTAGACCCTGATTGGCTTTCTGCAAACGACTCAGATCCTAAACCAGATGCTCCTTCTTCATATTTATTATCATTCTGTTCATCAGTATTTAAGCTAGAAACTGCTGCAGAAGCTGCTTTCTTTGTTGTGCGAGCATCTTTTTTATCATTATTCGTATTGACTTTATGCCCAGTTACGCTACTACCAGAATCTTTCTTAGATGACTTATCTGCTTTATCACTGTGAACATTTTTGCTACTCAAATTCTCATTACCTGTGTTTTCTGTGTTATCAGCATTCGCATCTGATTTACCAGCGTTTCTTGCTTTATCTTCTTTATCTGCTTTACCAGAATTCTCTGCTTTACCAGCATTATCTGCTTTACCAGCGTTTGTTTTATCTACTACGCCAGCATTATTTTCTTTATTACTTTTATCTACTTTATTACTTTCATTATTCTTTTGCGAAGAACCGTTTACATTTGTATTATCACCGTTAACAGCAGAATGAGAATCAGAACCACTCTGAGAATTATCTACATTAATATTGTTATCTTGTTTACCTTCAGTATCACCAGTTTGCTGATGTTGTTTTTGCGAACCAGAGTTTTTGTCACCTTGATTCTGCGCAGTCTGGGTACTATTGCCTTGACTTTGTGTATTTTGATTAGTATTTGACTGCGTATTTTGTTTATTATTTTGTTGATCACCTTGATCATGAGAGTCTTGCTTGTTAACGATATTGTCTACAACAGCGCCTCCAGCAGACGTTTTTGGATCTATCTCATTCTTAGTGACTTCACCAGATTCTTCCCCACTATTATCATTGTTGTCTACTTTATTATCATTTTTATTATCATTGTTATTCGTAGATACGTTATCACCTTTATTAACACCATTCTGAGTATTCTGACCAGAGTTGCCACCCTGCGAATCCACACTAGGCTTAGACCCACCATCTGGCTTATTACCATCTGGCTTAACGTCACCATTTGGTTTCACATCACCACTCGGCTTTACGTCACCATTTGGTTTTACATCACCATTTGGTTTTACATCACCATTTGGTTTTACATCACCATTTGGTTTCACATCACCGCTCGGCTTATCACCATTCGGCTTATCACCACCATTTGGCTTTACATCTCCGCTTGGCTTATTCCCACCACTCGGCTTATCACCATTTGGCTTATCACCATTCGGCTCATTTCCACCATCTGGCTTATTACCATCTGGCTTAACGTCACCATTTGGTTTCACATCACCACTCGGCTTATTCCCACCGCTCGGCTTGTCACCACCATTCGGCTTGTCACCATTTGGTTTCACATCACCACTCGGCTTATCACCACTCGGCTTATCACCACTCGGCTTTGCGTCACTCGGCTTTGCGTCACTCGGCTTTGCGTCACCAGTATTACCTGCAGAATTATTATTTACTGTTTTATGCTCTTCTTTTTCTTGAGTAAATCTGCTTCTACTGTCTTCATCGTTATATGCCGTTTTAAACGCTTCTGCTCTAGAAGATCCAGGGAAATCATATACAAATACATACAATCCAGATTTTCCAGTATTACCAGCATTTACGTTCACAATGCTGGCTAATTTTTCTACTTTTTCTTCTGCCGAGGAATTTTCTTTGTACTTCAACATAATTTTTCCGTCAGCAAGTGTATATGTACCATTTCGCAATGCAACTTCCCACTCTCCAACCTTACTGTGATTGGAATCTTCATTAGGTTCTGCATCTAATTTTTCATCTAAATTAGCATTCCACCAAAGTCGAACTTTCATCTTTGCATCGCTGCTAAAACCGTAGTCTTTACTGCCATTAAACTTTCCGTAGTCTTTTGGCACACCACTAACAACTATTGTGTCTGATACATTATTTGAATCTTTATTCTTAGTATCTTTTATATGCTTTATGCTTATTTTTGCTTTATGTGCCGATGTAGATTTAGTTTTACCAAATCCTTCGATGAAATCAGTAGCTACAAAACCTTTAACATCATCTTCTTGTTCATCTTTAGAAATAGTCCAAACCCATGTTCCAAATAGTCCAGCGTCCTCATTAGTAACCTTATATTGTGCAGAATTTTTGAGGTTTTCTGGATTCATGTCACCATTTGTTATATGAGCTATTGCTTTAACTTCTTCACCCAATTTGTTAAAGTAAACATCACTTGCAGCTACTTGTCTAATAGTAGAATCGGCGCGCAAATTCTTTATATAATTTGATACATTGTCACCTGCTGCTCGTTCTTTTAGAATGCTGTCATATGAGCCGACAAAGTAATACCCACGTGCGCGAATCTTCTTATTTTCTATCCACGGATTTTTATCTTCATGCTTAACACCGATTTTAACCTTATCTTCAACCGAATCACCTAGTTTTAGCTCATTAATATCTGATTTTGAAGTAACAGTTGGGTAGAATTCTCTATGAACATCAACCGACACTGAACCATCAAAATCATATTTCACAGTGGATTGCGATAATCTAAGCAAATAACAACCATGTTCTGTATTTTGTTTCTCTAAGTTCGGGAGATAATACTCGCCTTTAATATTAACTTTTCCTTCTCCATTTGCAATCCACTTAAAATTATCTGCATAGTCTTCGCTTGTAGATATAACACCATTTCGTTCTTTTGTTTTTTCTTTACTGCCATAATAAGAATTATCTTGGAATACAACATTATTATTAGATGCTGTTATTTTGAATTTAACACCATCTTTTCTGTCATATCTTGTTCTAGTAATACCTTCTGCTTTTACCTTTATTTCACCAACATCACTTCCATACCAACTTTCATCTTTGAATAAAACCTTTGTAGGAATTTTGCCAGCGGCTTCTTCCCAAAGTTCATTAGCTTTAGCAGCTATTTCACTAAAATCATTAGTACTGAACGAACGCCTTTTAGCATCCTCCCATTTAGATTTATCAGAATCAAAATGCTCATGCATAGCATAGGCAATTGCTACTTTATCTCTATACTGGTTTTCACGATTGCTGAGCTTTATCATCATTGCAGCGATCGCAACTTCACGATTATTTATTACAGGATTCCAAGAAGTATCCGCATACAAACTATTCCCAGCATAAGTATCAACGCAATACGTGTCTCTATCGTCTACTGCATATAATCTCTGATAATTACTCACAACTCCACAACCAGTAATTGTGTTTGAATACGTAGGAATCGTATCGAATGCATATGCTCCGCTAATTACACCGTTACCAACCACAATGGAAATTGAAGCAGCTAGTGCTGTAAATAATGAGAAAAGTCTTACGCGCTTACTTCTCATACTTCTCAGTAGGATTGGCGGTTTTTTATCACTATGTTTTCCCATAAAAAACTCCTTAACATTGTTTCAATTAATGTAACCAACATTTTGCTAGTCACGATGAGCTACAAGAACACTCATGGGTCTAACTATGGTTTAAGGAATTTCATATGTAAATAAAAATCTATCAATGTGGTTAAAGCCTATTTTAAAGGCGACTTATCCACAGAGTTATCCACAATTCTTGCGGTTGCTGGCGACTATTCAATGGAAAACAACCTGGGGAATAGCCCAAAATATCTCAAGGAAAAATTGTAATTACGGGAATCTGCATAAACGCAAAAAGCTCTAAATCATTGAAAAATCAACGATTTAGAGCTAAAACCGCGGAGTCAGAGAGATTCGAACTCTCGAGCCGCTTACACGACTAACACCTTAGCAGGGTGCCCCTATCGGCCACTCAGGCATGACTCCACTTTGTAGCTATTCAAGATAGCAACAGATTCAGACTATATCACCTCTTGAGGACGTGCACAATGCTTCAGCGACACACCAAACACACAAAAGTGGATTGAATAGCCAAACAGCAAGATTTATGCAGGATTATGGTCTCCCGAAAATGTAATCGCAACAGCCAACATAACTAGAGCCATTCCACAAACGTCAATCCAAGTTGGCACTTCTCCAAATCCCATTCCAACAACTGCCGCAATAGCAGGATATAAAGCCTGCATAACAGAATATCTTGCCGAAGACACGCGCTTTAAAAGAACTTGATCCAACAGCGTAGGAATAAAAGATGCGCATATCGCAATAACAACCATCAAAGCTAAAAGCTTTATAGAACCGCCAGACTGTGCAGCCCAAGTAGCTCCTGGCTTAGGGTATATAACATGAGAAATAGCAGGAACGGCAAGTACGCTAGACTGCAACAACCATCCAATTAGAACAGCTACACTAACTCTGTCTATGGCATTAGAACCTCTAGCCAACATTCGCCCAGAAACAATATACATTCCCCACATGGATCCGCCAATAAGAATTGCCACTAATCCAACAAGAAAATGCGGGCTTTCGTTAGACCCCATCGACGCGCTTGCAAGAAGCACGATTCCACACGCAGCAATAACTATACCAACGCGCTCACGCCACGTTTTACCTGTTATAACAGCAACCATAAGCGGTCCTACAAACTCGATAGTAACCGCGACCCCCACAGCCATACAGCTAATAGCTAAATAAAACATGGTGTTCATAAGAACTACAGACACGCCTACAGCAACAACAACTAACCATTCTTTTAACGTTTTAGGCAAAGAATTGTGCGCACGTTTTTTGTGCGAAAAAGGTCTTCTCCAAGCAAGCAAAAACAAAGTCATAAATCCAACGCGATACCACACAGAATACAACGGATCGAGCTGGCTAAACGCGACTTTTGCTATTGATGTTGCTAAATAAACCATCGCCGCTTCTGCAACAACAATAAGCAAAACAGGCATGCGATTTAGCGCGTTCACTATGATTTGTTTCATACAGCATACCCTACACGGCAGTAGTTATATTTGCATATTTTGACTATATTTTTCGTAAAATTTATTACGACACACTATAGATAAAATCGAACGTTTGTTCTACTATAAATCCATGAGCACAGCACCGCGAGTTACAGCAGCTAAACGCGACTGGGGGCATGACACGTCTGGCTGCACAATACTTCATATCGATATGGATGCGTTTTACGCGTCACTCGAGGCGGCGCGTAATCCTAGGTTGCTTGGTAAACCTGTGATTATTGGTACAGGCTCGCGCTCCGTAGTTTCGGCAGCCAGCTACGAGGCACGTAAGTATGGCGTCAATTCAGCTATGCCTGCAGCGCGAGCACGAAGCTTGTGCCCTAATGGCATTTTCTTACCGGTAGATATGCCATACTACGTTTCCATTTCATCTAGGATTTTTAAGGAGGTTTTTTCAAAAATCACAGATAGGGTTGAACGAGTCTCTGTAGACGAATGTTATATGGATGTTAACTCCGCACTTTTACGCTGGCATACACCTATTGCTATAGGCGAATGGATACGAAGCGAAGTCGCGCGTAAGTTTCATATCACCTGCTCAGTGGGAATAGCATCCAATAAATTAATAGCAAAAATGGCATCAACAAATGCAAAGCCAAATGGAATGCTGGTTGTCCCCCAGAACCGCAACGCTGACTTTGTGTCAATAATGCCATTACGAGCAATACCAGGAATTGGACCAGCTCTGGCAAAAAAGCTAGCAGCATGGGGAATAAATAGTATAGAAACACTAAGAAATATAGATGAAAAGACTCTGGAACGAATTGCCGGCTCTAAGATTGTTGCACAAATGCTTTATAACACTTCGCGCGGAATCGATAATCGGCAAGTCATGCCCCATGTTCCAGAAAAATCCATTGGTACAGAACAAACTCTCAATTCTGACACCACAGATATTGCAGCAGTGAAAAACCTGATCAGGCACTGCTGCAATGATGTGGCACAAGAACTACGCAAACGCAATATGGCAACCAAAACTGTTACGTTAAAGCTACGATTCAGCGATTTGCACTATGTTACTAGATCTAAAACGTTAAGAAATGCAACAGATTCTTCCCATGAATTATATAAACACGTTGACGCATTGTTAATGGACGCAAACCCTATAATACACAATCATAAATTAGGCGGAAATAATATTTGCTTATTAAGCCCAGTTAGACTGGCAGGAGTAAGCGCTAGCAATCTTGTAAAATGCAGCAAAACGTTCATTCAACCAACCATTAATGACATTCTTGAAGAAAGCAAAAGAGAAACCGCAATAAACAACGATACATACAAAAATTCAACACCAATTAGAGAAAACGCAGTAAAAAATACTTATGCACGAATAAGTCACGCAGAACATGTTTTAGATGCTGTAAGAGAAAAATATGGAAACAATGCGGCGCAACTAGGTATTTAAGCATCTCTTTTAGGAAGAGCAGCTACACGATCTTCATCCCAGCCAGATGGACCAGCTTCTTGCGCTCCGCCTAAATCGCCAAGTTTGTTGAAATACTCTACAGCGGCGTCTTTATACCATTCCCATTCTTCTGGAACATCATCCTCGTAGAAAATGGCTTCTACAGGACAAGCTGGTTCACAAGCACCACAATCAACACATTCATTAGGATTTATATAAAGCGTACGATCGCCTTCATAAATGCAATCAACAGGGCACTCGTCAACACACGCTTTATCTTTAACGTCAACACAAGGTTCTGCAATAACATAAGGCATAACAAACGCCCCCTTTCTGCATTAATTTTGCACTAATGAAACAATTTAACTTTTCTATTATAGTGCAAACACGGCGCGCAAAACTAATTGAGTCGACACGCGTAAAACCGCATGCCGACTCAACATGATTAGAATCAATAAATCTAAAATAAGATAATATCTTAATTCAAGATTTTATAATCAATTATTACCTGTCTCTTGAGCAGCTTCTGCACGAGCCTGATCTTCAGATTCTCCCTGAGCCATCTTTTCAGCTGCAACAGCATCTTGAGCAAACAATGACTCTACAGGAACACCAAGCTTCTTAGCCTTGCGTAACTGCCTTCCAAGCAAAGAATTGCGGTAGGAATAGCCGAAGTACACTGCAAAGCCAATCGCAAGCCAAATCGCAAAACGAATCCATGTAAGCACGGAAAGGTTTAGCATAAGCCAGAACGTAGAAAGCGCAGCAAAAATAGGCAAAACTGGATTCCATGGAACCATAAAGGATCGGTGCAAATCTGGCCTACGCATACGCATAATCGGAACACCTGCAGAAACAAGCAAGAATGCAGAAAGCGTACCGATATTCACCATATCAGAAAGAATTCCAATATCTAATGTAGAAGCGATTATAGCAACTACAACGCCAGAAACAATCTGAATACGTGCAGGAATAC
Organism: Gardnerella lacydonensis; assembly: GCF_048545055.1. Classification (NCBI taxonomy): domain Bacteria; kingdom Bacillati; phylum Actinomycetota; class Actinomycetes; order Bifidobacteriales; family Bifidobacteriaceae; genus Gardnerella; species Gardnerella lacydonensis. Next base: position 325,116 of record NZ_JBKQXT010000001.1, on the reverse strand, counting down.
CGCGCTTGCTCACCTTAGAGAAGCTACGAGGAAGAAGACCATCGCGGCTTACAGCAAACACGATACGCGTAAGACCAAGAAGAAGAACCATAACAACAGTTGTTAAGCCGATTACAATGCCAAGAGAAATAATCTTTGCTGCCCAAGTTGCGCCTACAAGCTCAAAGCTTGTAGAAAGCGAAGGAGCCTCTTGCTTAGCCAAATCCTTGTATGAAACCATGCCAGTTGTAACAACAGCCACAAGAATGTACAGAACAGTCACAATCAAAAGACCAAGACCAATGCCCCTAGGGATATTCTTGTGTGGATCCTTAGTTTCTTCTGCAGTAGTTGCAACAACATCAAAACCAATAAAAGCAAAGAACACAAGAGCTGCGCCAGAAAGAATACCCGTAACGCCATAAACAGCTGGCTGCATACCAGTAATCCACTGCCAAAGCGGCTGGCTCATGGTGCCAGAAACGTGAATACCCTTAACGCTAGCAACGTCTGTTGCAGGTGGAACGAATGGAGTGAAGTTAGAAGCCTTAATGTAGAAGAATCCAACAACAACAACAAACAAAACAATACCAATCTTAAGAATTGTTAAAGCACCGTCAAAACGAGCAGAAAGTTTTGTTCCAACAACAAGCATAATCGTAAAGAACGCAACAATAACTACTGGAGCAAGATCAAAAGTAAAATTACCAAGCTTTACCGAAGTAGATACGTTAAGACCAAACAAGTGCATTAAATCGTTAAGATAAACGCCCCAATATTTGGCTATAACGGATCCTGCCATAAGCATTTCCAGAATCATATCCCAGCCAATAATCCAAGCAATAAGCTCGCCTACTGTGGTATATGTAAACGTGTATGCAGAACCTGCAACAGGAATCATCGAAGCAAACTCCGCGTAGCACATTGCAGCCGTTCCGCAAACAATACCAGCGATGATAAAGCTAATAATAACTGCAGGACCTGCGTGGAAAGCTGCAGCCTGAGCACCAACGGAGAAGATGCCAGCACCAACTGCCACAGCTACGCCCATAACTGCCAAATCCCATGCATTTAACGTACGCTTAAGATGGCGATCACCATCCATTGTTTCTGCAATAGTCTGTTCAACAGACTTTTTTCTCCATATTTGCATAATCCAACCTTCTCTAAAACTACGTCTAAAACATTCCATATAAGGGTATATATGTTATTAATCGCAAAAAATACAGTTCAACACACATTAAGTGCCATCAAACAATAATTTTTACGATATTAAAAGAGCATAGTACTGTGTTCAGCGGAAAATCACAACACAAATCGCGATTTATTATGTTAAATTATGCTAAATTTGTGTTAACAACTTACATTAACAATCTAAGTTAATGCCGATCAGTACAGGCTCTGGAACAAGTTTTACGCCAAAAGAATCATAAACACCATCTATGATTTTGCGCGCTAAATCAACAATATCTTTGCATTTTGCATTATTACGATTAGTCAATGCCAAAGTGTGCAAAGAAGACAACCCAGCCTCACTTTTTATGCCATCGTTTTGCGTAAGCCTAAATCCTCTATGGAATCCAGAATGATCTATCAGCCATGCTGCAGAAGTTTTAACGCCCTTAGAACCATCTGGCAAAGTGGCATCAAATCGCGGAGCGTCTTCTGGGAGCAACTCTGCCTGAGATTCTGTCAAAATCGGATTCATAAAGAAACTTCCACAACTATGACGATCGGCATACTTAGAATCGCCTTCTAACAAATCTCCACAAACATAGTCTTCATTTTGAAGACTAATCGCAGACTCAACACCGCTTTCATTTTTTGCGTAGCACATCCACTTGTTTGCGTAGCGCATAGCATCTTCAAGCATGCCCTTAGATGCTCTAACACGCAAAACTTCGCGACGAATCTCAGCTGTTTCCATTCGATCCCCAACCTGCACTCCAAGCGCATGAGCAAGCTGCGAATGAGCAACAACACCAGTTTTTGAATGCTTTAAACAAAAAGTAACAGATAAAACAACGTATCTAGGCGTTGGGAAAAAGCAATCAGCAGGAACACCAGGCGCCCTATACATGCTTTGCTTAAGAACAGACGTACGGTAACCAAATTTAAGGTCTTTTAGATTCATATAAAAAGTGGTTTTGTCTTTACGATCCCAAACCTCTACGGATTCAACACTTTTCGCTACTTCTGACCCATATGCGCCAATGTTTTGCACCACAGATGCCCCAACAGTTCCAGGAATACCAGAAAGTGCTTCTACGCCTTCCAATCCAAGCTGAATCGTGTGCGATACAAAATCATCCCAATTGCATCCTGCTTCTGCACTAACGTGAACTAAACAATCTCCACTATCCTTATCAACGCCATCTTCGCTAGGAGCAGCCTCATCTAAAACACAAATTTCACGCCGAGCATCACGAACAACAACTCCGTTAAACAACTCATCACTAACGAGCATGTTAGATCCGCCACCAATAACGCACAATGGCAATCCCGCACAATCGGCATCTTCTACAGCTTCAATAACAGCCACCCTGCTATTAGGTTCTACAAAACGAGCAATAGTACCCCCAACTCCGATTGTTGTAAGGTCTGCGAAAGTTGGATTATCAGATCCAGATAAGGATGATTGCATACTCATATGCCTAATCCTAACAGCACTAAATAACAAAAAACCCCGCAAAACGCGGGGTAATAAAGCTACAAAACTTCGCCGAAGCTCACTCGCTTAGCGAGTCTCGCGATGGAGAGTATGCTTGCCGCAACGTGGGCAGAACTTGCTCAACTCGAGACGATCAGGCGTATTACGACGATTCTTCGTCGTGATGTAATTACGCTCCTTGCACTCCGTGCATGCAAGCGTAATGCCTGGACGGATGTCTGCGCTCTTACTTGCCATTTCGTTCACCTCTAGAATATTGTGTGTTGACCAACTCCTGCTGGCCATTGTAGCGAGGAAGAGACTCGAACTCTTGACCTTACGATTATGAGTCGTACGCTCTAGCCAGCTGAGCTACCCCGCCAGAGAGCCTCGAGTGAGAATCGGACTCACGACCTCTTCCTTACCAAGGAAGTGCTCTACCACTGAGCTATCGAGGCGTGGCGGGTAGTGGATTTGAACCACTGAAGCACGAAGCAACTGATTTACAGTCAGTCCCATTTGGCCGCTCTGGTAACCCGCCAATGTTTCCGAGCGGAGAGGAATATCTCCAAACGGCAACTTTGTTATTTTGCCACGAACGCGAGACTAATGCAAGATTAAGACACGCCGAAAGGCAAAAATCACATCTAAATGCGGTCAAAAATATGATTATTTAAGCGAAAAACCATCTTTCTTTAAAGACTCGCATATTTTAAGAACACGGTCATTTGCTTCGGTTTCTGCGATTGTGATGCGAATACCTTCACCAGCAAACGCTCGCACAGAAAGACCTGCCTCAACAAAACGCTGATTAGCTCGCTCTGTGCCTTCACCAAACGGCATCCAGAAGAAGTTTGCATACGGCTCAGCAATATTCCAACCTTGCTCACGCAAGCCGCTTACAACGCGTGCACGCTCCTTAACAAGCGCATCTACGCGATTGCGCATTTCTACAAGCGCTTGAGGTTCCAAAGACGCAAGAGCTGCCACTTGTGCGATTTGGCTTACTCCAAACGGAACAGCCACTTTTCGCATTCCTTCTACAACATCTGCTGCAGCAACAGCATATCCAATACGCAACCCAGCCAATCCGTAGGCTTTAGAGAAAGTTTGAGCAACAACAACATTCGGATATTCACGGTAAAGCTGCATGCCATCCGCCGTACCCTTTGCGTTGTTAAATTGCACATACGCTTCGTCAATAAGCACCAAAACGTCGCTTGGTACAGCATCCAAAACCTTTCTAGCATCCTCATCAGAAAGTTGCGCGGATGTAGGATTGTTTGGATTGTTCAAAATAACAAGACGCGTGTGCTCATTAATTGCATCAATCATTGCGTCCACATCGTGCGATCCATCTGCACGATTAGGAATTTGCACACTTGTAGCACCAGCACCCGTAACAATAATTGGATATGCCTCGAAGCTTCTCCATGGGTATATAACTTCGTCTCCAGGACCTGCAACTAAGTCTACGAGTTGCGTAATAACCTCCGTGGAGCCACAGCCAAGCACAACTTCATCTGGTGTAACGCTAAACTTTTTAGCTAACTCCTCTACGACTTCTGTGCCACGCATATTTGGGTAACGATTAATAACCCCAAGCGCACGGCTAGAAATGGCGTTTTTCACACTTTCTAACGGCTCAAATGGGTTCTCGTTGCTAGAAATCTTATATGCGCGAATACCGTCTAATGCGGGCGCTGGTTTGCCTTGCTTGTAATTTGGCAAAGTATCTAGAATACTGCGATGTTTATAATCCATGATTTTATAATAGTCGTGTCTTAAACAAATTAAGAAAAATTAGGCAAAATAAACAAATTAAACAAATTAAACAAAAAACGCTGAAAACAGCGGCGAACCGTTATTTTCAGCGTTAAATAGATTCAAATATTGTTTGATTAATTACAAATGATTAATAAAGAAATTAACCAAACAATTAATCAAAATCAGCCAAGGATTGCGAGAACGTCACGAGACGAAACAATCAAATAATCTTCGCCTTCGTAGTGAACTTCTGTGCCACCATACTTGGAATATAGAACCTTGTCTCCAACTTTAACGTCCATAGGAATGCGCTCACCCTTGTCGTCGCGACGACCTGGTCCAACAGCCAATACTTCGCCCTGTTGTGGCTTTTCCTTAGCGTTATCTGGAATATACAAGCCAGAAGCAGTTTGAGTTTCTGCCTGAGCTTGCTTAACAATAATCTTATCTTCCAACGGTGTGAGCTTAATCGACACTGTCGCCACCTCTTTCTTAAGAGAAATGTAACTATTCGCACAAATAATATTGACGAGGCTGACGATCACGTCAAAACTATCGCGCACTGTGACTTATAATAGCGCGTTTTTAGCACTCTACCAACTAGAGTGCTAAAATTTTGGAAAATTTTTTAAAAATATGTGTATTTTAATCTGCTTTTAAGCTTATTTTCATGCGGCGCGACGAGCTAAAACATCTCGCAAATCAGCTTTTCCTAATGAATCTTCAGTACTAACTGGTGGCTCCACATTATTATCGGAAGCTTCTTTAGTAGAAAGCGGTTCTTTAGCTGAAATTGCTTTAGCAACCTGCTTAGTGGACTTTATTTCTAAGCTTAACGGACCATTATTCTTGTCATTTGAAGAAGATTCTGTAGAATCAGACCCAAACGAGAAAGATATTAAATCTTGATGAGATTTAGAAGAATCAGACGAATCAGACACATCAGGCAAAGACGATGACTGATTACCAGCAGCAATATAATCATTAGCATTCTGCGAGTTGACGCGTTCTAAAGCCATACTAATTTCACGCTGCTGCATAACAGAAGTTTCTGTATTGTCTTGAGTATTCGACGAATATTGTGTAACAGAGCCTGATGAATAATTTTGATACTCTTCTTCATGAGTTACAACAGAATTGACAATCGCGTCAAAAACTGGTTCCACAATAGATTCACCAGATTCACCATAGCTTTTTTGACCATAATTTTGCGGCACGCCAGCAGATTTGTTATAGGCAGCAACTCGCGCTTCCCAATCTCGCGCATGCTTTGCCGCAATAGAGCCAAAGTAAAGAACTGTTGAAACCAAAGCGAACGGTATAAGAGCGAACCAAGCAGAATATAATCCAGACAAACCAGCTACAAGAACCACAAGTGTCAAGAAAACAAGAGAAAAAACCAAAATACGGCGACGACGAACCGCAGCGCGACGAAGAGCACGAATACGAGACACATGTTGCGGAGTAAAATTATCTCTTAACACCTTTGACTTATTGCTCTTATTTTTAGTGTTCTTATTTTTATTCGATCGCTTCTCTGACGGTTGCATTCCAACCCCTTTCGCCATCGCACCACTACACTCATGGAACAGCGAAGCACTACGCTCATCCACAATATGCAGCGAAGGTGAATACCTATCTTCGCTGTGTTCCAACATTGACTTCATGCTGTTAACAGTGCGCTTAGGCAACCAACCAAACATTAAGGCTATGATGATGATTAATACAATTAACGCACTCACCGATTCATAACCCATACGTATAAATATAAAGTGCGTTACGGATGTGAAGAGCCAAAATCAATTCGGCGTGTCGCAATTATAGGAATTATTACATTAAATTTTTACAAATTACTGCGTCTTTTTGCGTATATTTTAAGTCATCTTTCATGCGGTGCGGGCATGAGCTAGGATATGTGATGGAAATAAAGATCGGAGGAACCGTTGCCTACTTATCATTACCGTTGCAAGCAATGTGGATATGATTTTTCGGAATATCAATCGTTTGAAGATGACCCAATTACAGTGTGTCCAAAATGCGGAAAACCAGAACTTCGTAAGGTGTTTTCTGCGCCACCAATCAATTTTAAAGGTAGCGGATTTTATCGCACTGATAAATAATTTTTCAAGCAGGAACAAACAATTTGTGGAAATGTGCATAAACAATTTCGCTTATTAGCAAATTTGTGGAAAAGTGCATAAAAATCGTCTGATTTACAATAGAAAATAACCTTTAACCACATTGACAAAAATATCTTGTAGAAGCATCACCTTTTATTAGATGATGCTTCTATGAGCATGATATCAATATTAAAAAACACATCTAGCACACATGATGCGCACGAAAATCAAGTGCCAGCCATGCTTTTAAAACGCAGGCAGAAAGCACTTTTGTTAAATGCGCTTACCGTATTTTTTATTAGCGTTGCAACACTTATTGCAATAAATATGATTACGAGCTGTCAAGAAACGCAAATCATACCTGTAGCAATTAGAGATATATCTAAAGGCACTCTTATTAAACAAGATGATTTGTCTTATGTTAACGTGCCCAAAAACAGTGTTTTTAATAATGTTATTAACAAAGATTTGATCAAAAATGCTATTATCGCAACCTGCAATATCAAATATGGCATGCCTATTTTTACTAGTCAGATTACACAACAAGCAAAAATTCCACCAGGATTTACAACGATTTCAATAAAACTGGCAAGCAACAACCAAGATTTAAACATTGGCGAAAATATTTCAATAGCATTTAGCAAAGTTTCAAGAGGAGATAATAACGAGAATGACATTATTCAAGAAAACAAAAACATTTCATTTATCCGCGACGTAATAGTAGTCAAAACAGGTAATTCATCTCAAAACGCGTTACTAGCCATGTCTGCAGAGTCTGCGTTACAGATAATAAATACACAATCTATTATTCCAAACCTTGCGGTTATTGCAATACGAGGATAAAACAGCCTTATCTACCACGTTCACTAAAAACTGCCCAATGAGGTGGAAGCTCTCCAAGAATACGATTATCGTCATCTTTAGAGCGCTGGTCTAAAGTCTGAAAATCCGAAGGCTCCAGCTTAACGCCATCAGCATCAAAAAGCTCAGAGCCTTTACGAACTACTCGATTATGCGTTCTAGAACATCTACGATTGGGATTATAGTCACTCACCTATAGTCACCTACCACAGCTCACTGATCTTCACCGTAAAGCTCGCCTATTCTAGAAACAACTCGCTCAACCTCTTTTTCAGGATTTACGAATGCTCCAACGCTCCAAACATTCATAACAGACCAGCCAAGATACTCTAAATCTTGAGCAAACATGCGATGACGTTCACGCGTTGATTCTATATTCATGAATCTCATATCATCCGTTAAAACGGCAAGAGCAAAAGGCTTATCTGGCAAACCAACAACAAGAGGAATACTGTGTTCATTATCAAATCCGTAATTCACCGCCACGCACAATCCGCGAGCGCGAATACGATCCGCCAAATCAGTAAACAAAACATTATTAAAACTGTCTACTGAAGAATCAAAAGCCTCCACACGTGTACCTGCAGATTCTGACTTATCTTCTGACTTATCTTGATCATATTCAGGTTTTGGTTCGTCAAAATCAGTTGGATTTACTGGACTATCATCCAGCTGCTCAGCCCAAATAAGCAATTCTTTAAGTAGCTTAGGACCATCCTGATGCAAACGTTCATCTTCCATATCACTAGATTTAAACGCGCAAACAATATCTAAATTCCTACGAGCTAATGCTAACGAATCAAGCAGTATGCCCTTACCGCCTTCTTCTTCCAAAACACCAAATTGTTGCAAAAGCCTACCGTGCGAAGTTTTTGCATAACATAATGAAAGAATAGCATCCGTAGCGGTAGCACCAACAGACTCACTAGCATCTACAAGACGAACATGACGAAGGAATCTATTCATATTTTCATCTTTAATAGCAAGAGCCTTAAGCTCCGCTCCTAAACGATTCCTAAACACACTTGTAAGAGTTACAACTGCAAGAACATAGCTGGAAGGAACTACAGTGAAAGTCGCAGCACGCTGTTTTATCAAGGAAACAACCTCGTCAATTTCCCTCTGGCTGCTCTCAATCAAACCAGTAGACATAACAGGAACACCAGAAGCCTCAACTTGGTGAAGTTTAACTTTACCTTGCATTCTATCTACAGGAACATCGTGGCGAAGCGAACCATAACCATGATTTTCAAGGAAATTAGCAAGACGAAGCGAACGCCTAGTAGCACGAGATTTAACATGTACAGAAGGCAAAACACTAATCAAATCGTTAACACTCTGCGAACTTACCGTATTCTTATGAGCAATGACCACAACTTGGCGTGCACGAGCAAGAATGCTAAGAAGCTCGATATTACTCAAATGCTCAACAGAATCAAGGATTACAATGTCTACAATCGGCTTAAATTCAGTCATCATAGTCAAAGTAGAAGGCATAGCCACCATAATTGGCTTAGCAGCAAGAAGAAGATCTGCATGAGAATTCATCAATTTGGTAAAAGTCACGCCAGAACTATTACTTGCTAAGGTTGTGTGAAGCTGATTAGCTTCCTGAGACCTAGCGAAAAGAAGTTCACACAAACGCTTTAGAGTCTCTTGTTGAACCATAGGTCCCACAGAACGCACATGCTCAGTATCTACCTGAACAAAACGGTCAGAAGCATCTTGCATAGCCGAACCATCTTGGTTAGAAATAATCGCAGAAGAATTAACGATATCTTCAAAAACCGTAGTCCACCAAGCCAAGTGAAGCTCACCATCTAACGCAGAACCAGTGACATTACGCCTACGCAAATCGCAAACAAGGTCTTCTAAACCAACACCGCGTAAATCGCGCTCAATCACGCACCTACCAGGTAAAGTATCTAAGGAAGCGCGATCGTCATGTAAAGCCTGCAAACGCTCATCAAGTTTAGTAAACTCAACATTTTCAAGATCAGCACCCAAACGCGTGGTGGAAAGAACAGCGTCAAGAGCTACAAGATTACGATCCAAAAGCTCCTGAGTGCTAACAATCTCATCTAACTTAGGCGGCAACACAGGCCACCCCCCATGAGGAACAAAAGTACGCCACTGAGCAGCTTGCTGAGCAACAATCTTCAAAGCCTCATGCAGATCATCTACTTTAGCTCCTACACGCAAAAGACTACGCGCTTCTTTAATATGACGTCTACGCTCCCAGAAGCCCATTACTGTACCTTCACGCTTGCGAACAGCTTTAGGCTTACTTGCTTCAATCATCGCGCTAAGATCACGTTCAAAAATATCTGCTTGGAAAACATCTAAAACTCGGCGAAGATTCTTTAACACCGTAACCTGTCTACCCCATTCACGTGCGGTAACAGGAACAGGAAAACCGCAGTTTTGAACAGTTGATTTAACATGTTCGCGTGCTGCAGGAAGAAGCTTTAGTAGAACATCTACAACGCGCTGATATACAGCAACAGCCTCATTCTCATTGAACAAAGACGCGCCAAACCACGGGGTATCTTCAGGCTTTATAGTAAATTCTCCAAGCTCATCTGCTTGATGTAATTTTTGCGCCCATTCATCTAAATGACCAGAAAGCGATCTTGCAGCAGCAACATCTAGTCTTACATGAGTACAAGGATGAGTAGGCAACATTGCAATAGCAGCAAGATTTTGCATTGTCTGATATGCTGATACGCCCCAACGCTCATCTACTCCGTGCAAGTCTCCCAAATAACGATTTAAGCGAGTTTTAACACCAACTAACTCGTCACAAACTTGCTCAAAACGGCTAGAAGCAACGCTTTGACGCGCCCCAACTGCAGCTATGAGCTGGGAATCCACATGTTTTGCAAGGTGAGAATCCGAAACGTCTAGCGCAAGCGAAGAAATCTCATTCGCACTGAGAGCGTGACGGAATCGACGCTGTTGTTCCATAACATTTGGAACATATAAAATGGACTTTCCAGCAAGAACACAGCGTGAAGAAATTGCAGCTGCGATAGAAGCAGAATCAGATCCAGCATCCACGTCTAGCGCCAGAGAAACACCATTAGCGGCTAAACCAGATGCATAACGTACAACATTATCTACATCACCGACTTCATATTCACCATGAGGGTCTACATCTAGAGGAGAATACTCTTGCCTATCATTTGCCGCCAACTCTTGAAGCGCACGCTCATCGCCAGCAACCGCATCAATCATAGTGTTTCCAACATTCCCAACTTTAAGCGCCTGCAAAATCTGAGCGCTTTCAGCCAAAAATCTGGATCCCGAATCAGTAAAACATCCAAGAACAATATCTCGTTCAATATCAAAATCTGGGAACACGCTGCGAGCAGATGCACAAATTGCATCAAAAACAGCTGACGTTTCTGGTGTTCCGCTCTCATAGTTTGCGCCGTCAAAAAGCGCATCTTCACTAAGATTCACGCCTCTCTCTTGCAATCTAAGAACAAGAGCATGGTTTAAGCGCACATTGCCAGAAAAGTAGATTGTTGCGTATGTTTCATCCTTGCCAGAGTCTCGAATAACTCTCACTGGGTATGTTAAAACTGGCACATGATTACCGCTCCACGATGCCACTCCAACAACAAGCGAAAGCTCCGAAACACCATTTTCGTGCGCCTTATTATCTCTATCTTCAAAAACCCTGTCTAGTCTGCGCCCTGCCGCGCGCAACATTCCAGAATCGCGGAATAACGCCTGAAGAGTTACTTTTCCACTCGCAAAAAGTTGCGCTATCCCAGATGGGTGAGCATGCGTTAATTCTAATTGTGCGGAAAGTTTTGTTATGTCTTCAAGTGGCGAAGGCGCAAGCTGCGACTTGTATTGTTCACGCCAAGAGTTTATTCGCCTTAACTTTTCATCTCGCAAAGCTGTAGCCTGCGCACTTTCCTGCTTCATTTGCGCATTCTGCTCGTAAGCTTCTTGATAATTTTGTTCACTCGCATTATGCGCTTGATTTACTTGGCTTATAAAATCATTCTGTTCGCCGCTCATACTACTAAACTCCCCTGTTTATAAACCTACTGCGTTGCGGTAAGCGTTATACCCGCTATTTTGCGCTAAAGCTTCATCTACGTCTGCATTGCCTTGAGCTGAAAGCCAAGCGTATAAATCGTCATAAAGACCTGTATTCATGGCTAAAAATGGAAGTAATTCTTGATATTTTGCTATCTCAAACTGCTTAGAGAAATCAGTGGTTTTCTGAGCTTCTTCCGAAGTGAATCCACCTGCTTGTACAATTTCTTTATGCGCGTTGAATTCTCCATTTGACACTTTTTCGAACACAGACCCTGGTTCAAAAGCTGGAGTGTATTGCGAATCTTCTTGAATATTGACTGAATTGGATCGAATGAATTGTTCATGATTTAGTTGAATTTGAGACTCATCTTGCAATGAATTGTCGGTTGCTGGCGACTCATCTTCTGCCCCATCTTGTAATTCATTCTCATCTTGATAATTGATTTGAATTTCTGCTATCTCTTCTTGTTCAGTATTCTGATCTTGCGTTGTGTGATCCTCGTTTTCAACATCTACATTTTGCGAGTCCAGAATTTTAGAATCGTCTTGAACATCGTGAGAATCAAAAGAATCATTTGCAACAACACTGTTGTCAGAAATAGCAGCGTTACCTGCAACAGCACTGTTATCCACAATATTATCTGGATTTACAGTTTCATCACTATTAGTTTTGTCACTACTAACTTGTGCTGCATTAACTTGTGATGCATTAGCTTGTGCTGCATCATCAAAAAGATTACGAGGTTCTGCAGCAGACTCAAAATCTTCACGCACAACAGGAAGAACAACCTGACTAGCAATCACGGGATCGCTTTGTTTTACAGGATTTACTGAAATATCAGCCTTGCTTGCACTATAAACATCATCAGCTTTACCTGCAGCATTTAATTTTGACTGATTATCCCACACTAAATTAGGGTGTGAAACAGATTGTGCACGGAAAACGCCTGTTGGCTCTCCAGCACGAATATCAAGAATATCATCGACCGACAAATCCGAAGCATCTGGCTCTTTAATGGAACCGTCAGCAGCATAAGAGAACAAGTCGCGCACAGGCTCCGCACTATTTTCAGCCAAAGGAGCTGGCTCTTCTATACGCACAAAGTCAATTGGCACGTCTCCAAATTGCATGCGAACAATGCTGTCTGGCATATGAAAATCAACATCTGGATCTAATCGCAGCAAATCGCCGCTTTCGTTTACAAGATAAGTTCCGTTTGTAGAATGCAAATCTCGAATAGTCGCCACGCCACTTGTGTCTACTATAAGAAGCGCATGCCTTTTAGACATTGAGCGCTTATTGTCTACAATGTCTACACGCATGAAACCGTCTTCGCGCAAAGGTCGTATAGGCTTTCTGCCGATCTCTACAGACTGACCCGCTCCAACGCGCGCCTGCTCGACACCACCTACTGTAATCATCCAACGCTGTAAGGTTTGTCGACTTCCCACGGAACCTGCTCCCTTCAAAAAACACACTACATACTATTGTGTCATGCTTTGTGTATATTGCGCGAATCGACGACTTCGAGCTGCACAATGCGCGAGATCACCTCGATTCGCTGAGACTATTAGAGCAGAAGCAATAGCTTGCGTTATATTTGTAGCTCACATGATGCAAATATAACGAAAATCAGTCAAAAAACGTTACAAATGCCTCATGCATGAGACATTTGTAACAAATCTCAGTCAAAACGCAAAGTCGTAAATTTGCCCACGTTTGTTCCCTATTTCAGCCAATACGACAACAAACACGGGAAAAGTTTGCAAAAAGCTTAAACATTTTGCGGGAAATAGCCCAAAATTAACACGCTATATAACAAAAAAGCCCTCGCAAAATACGAGGGTTATTCGCTGGGGTACCTGGACTCGAACCAAGAATGGATGAACCAGAATCACCTGTGTTGCCAATTACACCATACCCCAATTGGCAGGCTTCGCGGCTCTTGGAACCGTTCCGTCTTGTACCCCCGACCGGATTTGAACCGGTGTTGGCGCCGTGAGAGGGCGTAGTCCTAGGCCGCTAGACGACGGGGGCTTCATTTATCTGCTACGCCTCTTGACGCAACAAATGTCGACTTTACAACATAACTGCTCAATACGCAACCGCGGCGTGTCGAAAATATACTAAAACGCATAAAAACAAAAAGCGGAAATGCAGAATTACACTACATTCCCGCTTTATACAAAATCTACTTGAGATTTAAAAGCTGCTTACGATTTACAAATGCTCACGCAATCCAGCCAAACGCGCCAATGTCACGTCTTTGCCCACGATTTCCATGGACTCAAACAGTGGCGGAGAAACACGACGGCCAGAAAGTGCAACTCGCACAGGACCAAATGCCAAGCGCGGCTTGTACCCAGCTTCCTCAACAAGCTTCTTGTTCAAAAGCTCGTGCAAGGAATCAGTATGCCAATCAGAAGCATCAACACCATTCAAAGCAGAGATAGCCGCGTCAAGCACAGCTCCTGCAGATTCCTTCAACTGTTTACGCGCATCGTCATCTGGCTCAATGTAGCCATCTTCGCTTAACAGACTACCGACCATACCAGCAACTTCGCCAAGCAAGCGCACGCGAGGCTGAACAAGAGGAGCAGCAGCGGTGAGCACTTCACGCTCGCGATCAGTTAACGCATCCCAATTGTCCGCGCTAACTACGCCATCCTTATGCAAGTAAGGCACAGAGCGATTCAAGAAATCTTGCGAATCAAGCATGCGAATATGCTCAGCGTTAATGGAAATCGCCTTGTCCAAGTCAAAGTGTGCAGGATTTGCCTTAACGTCTCGCACATCGAACTTTTCAATCATCTCGTCCATAGTGAACACATCGCGATCAGGCGCAATAGACCAGCCAAGCAAAGCCAAATAGTTCAGCAAGCCTTCTGGAATAAAGCCGTTATCTCTATGCAAGAACAAGTTGGACTCAGGGTCTCTCTTAGAAAGCTTCTTCTTGCCTTCGCCCATAACGTAAGGCATGTGTCCGTAAAGCGGAGTTTCCTTAGCAATGCCCATTTCCATAAGATAACGGTAAAGCACAATCTGACGAGGTGTGGAGCTAAGAATATCCTCACCGCGCAAAACCACGTTCACGTCCATTAATGCGTCGTCAACAGGGTTCGTAAGCGTGTAAAGTGGATCACCATTCGGGCGCACAATCACATAATCTGGAACAGATCCAGCTTTAAAAGTGATTTCACCACGAATTAAATCGTTAAAAGTAATGTCTTCATTTGGCATCTTCAAGCGAAGTGCAGGCTTGCGACCCTCCTCGCGGAAAGCTTGCTTCTGCTCCTCAGTAAGGTTCCGATCATAACCATCGTAACCAAACTCAGCTGGCCGCCCTGCAGCAATATTGCGCTCTTTAATTTCTTCAGGAGTAGAGAAGGACTCATAAGCGTATCCTGCATTAAAAAGCTTTTGCGCTACATCTTTATAAATTTCCATACGCTGGGACTGGCGGTATGGCCCGTTATCTCCACCAACGTCAATACCCTCATCCCAATCAATATTGAGCCAGCGAAGAGCCTCAATAATCTGCTGGTAGCTTTCCTCGCTATCGCGCTCATTATCAGTATCTTCAATGCGGAACAGCAATTTGCCATGAGTATGGCGAGCCTCTGCCCAGTTAAACAGCGCGGTACGAACCATACCTACGTGAGGTGTACCAGTTGGCGAAGGGCAAAAACGCACGCGAACATTCTTTGGAAGTTCAGGCTTTGTGGATTTTGTTGCGTTATTAGCAACTTCTTGAGTTTCCTCGATATCAGTCATAGGTTCCATTGTGCCGCGCGTTACGGACGTGCCAATCTAGTCAAGAGCTTGCGTTGATTCCTTATTACCTTCCACATGCGCAAACTTAGCAGCAAGCGCTTCGCGAGACTTTCTATCGTCTTCTTCTTTTGCCAGCTTCTTAGCCTCTTCTGGATCCCAGAGTACGTCTTCCTTATGCTTTACCCATTCACGCTCAAGCAATGGAGCCGCAAATTCAACCAGCGCGCTCATATTATTTTCACTATTTTCACTATTTTCGCCATTTTCGCCATCATCGCCAGTCTTACCACTTTTTACGCAATCAACAAGCTCACGCCACTGATCATCCTTAAACATCATTCGCGGAACTCCAGCGCACTCGCACACTTCGTTAACATATAGGAATATAGGCAAAGTTTCGTAAATGTTGCTGGTTTTTTCAATAAGACTTTTAAGAATAGACAGTATTGCTGTAATTTTTTGCGATTCTACAAGATTTAACGCGTAAAAATCACGCTCTTGTTCATATGATTGTTCGCACTCTTGTTTTGCGCATCTAACAGCATCCTGCAGACTTTCAGCACACCAATTTCCTGCAACACCTAAAGAATCCGCTGCACTATTTATTGCATTAACGTCTTTAGGAATATTAGATTCAAGCTTGTTGAAAATGGCACTAACATCATTCGTGTTATTTTCTAGTTCTTCTTGCGCTTCACTATAGTCTGGGTCGTAGCATAAATCCATATCGTCGTAAGCGTTTGCTGCTGCCAAAAGAGCATCAACTATCTCCTGCGGACGCCCTGGAATCACATCTGCACCCTCATACACAAATTCTGCATCTGGAACAGTAACGTCTAAATCCGTAACAATTCGAGCAATAGCGCGAATCGCCCTGACCTCAAGGTTTTCAGCATATTTTGCGTCATTATCTAAATGGCGTGCTTCGCTTAAAGGCCACAATTTAGTTAAATCCGCTGCAGCAATGGATGCGGCTTTAAGCAAATCTAAAGCCTGTGAATCCAGCTTTTCTACAGAATCACCCATAATAACGTCCTTCGCATTAAGCTTTAAAAAACACGGTTTCTACGCATCTTTCACGCATATTTTTAAGTCTACTGATTATTATTCCACACGTTCTACTGCACACGCGCCGCAGGATCCACATATGTGATGGAAAGCACATTCATATTTTCGCAATCATATGTAATTGACGTAATTGACGCCAAAGCCGTTTTGCGTAAAAGCATATTGTGCTCAGCGTGACCCGTTTCTAGCAAATGACGATAAGACCATATTGGCGATTCGTGCGTTACAGCTACGATTTGTTCACCTGGGTGATTTTTCACTTGTTCGCGCGCAAAATCGCCAACACGTTCCGCAATACTTTTGTAAGATTCTCCCCAACTCGGCTTCCACAAGTTAGATACAAGCTTCCAATTGTCGTTTTTCCACAAAGCGCCTTCGCCGTAGCCGATTCTTTTTCCTCGAAAATTGTTTTCCGCTTCGATGAGACGATTGTCTAAAATAATTGTGCTGATTTGTAAAGCGTTTGCGATTTGTTGCGCCGTTTCTTGTGTACGCTCCAAAGGAGACGAATAAATCGCACTAATTCCGCGCATTTGCGGAACAGTCGCAATATATTTGGCTGTAGCGCGAGCCATTTTTAAGCCACGATTAGATAAGTGAAATCCCGGGAGTCTCTCGTAAAGCACGTGATTTGGATTTTCCACTTCTCCGTGGCGCACAAAATGAATAGTCGTGGCTTTCATATTTTCTAAACCTACTTCCAAACCTACTTCCATCCTTTTGGAGTGTGACTTA
Source organism: Gardnerella lacydonensis (assembly GCF_048545055.1). NCBI lineage: Bacteria > Bacillati > Actinomycetota > Actinomycetes > Bifidobacteriales > Bifidobacteriaceae > Gardnerella > Gardnerella lacydonensis. The sequence goes on along the minus strand of NZ_JBKQXT010000001.1, from coordinate 308,102 downwards.
ACGACCACTCGCCCAACTTATGCGCAAAAGTATTGTCCTTAGCGACATCATAACCAGGTTTTTGCGATTTTGTATCATCTAAAAGCCATTTTCTAATAACAAAATTCCACACTGCTACAACTACTGTTGCAATAAGCTTGCCAATGTTTGTGCGAAGCATGTAAATCGCAGTACCGCGCAAAGTTTGCGCCATTCCAAGCGTGCTAAGCCAAATAATCGCATCGTTGATAAGCAAACCAATAACTGCAGAAATAACAAAAATCAGCAATTCCATCCAACGAGCCATGTCTTCGCGGTGTTTAAACACGTACTTCATGCTGGCAATGTAGTTAAAAATAAGAGAGATTATAAAAGATATTGTTCCAGCAACAACGTTATTAAAATGTACAAGAAGCAACAGATTCAACAACGCTACGTCAATGATCAGCGCAATAATGCCTACGATTCCAAACTTAACAACCTGTTCAATAAGTTTTTTCATACATTCAATTAAACACGCGGAGGCTAACAATTCACTATAATTATTGCGTAACGCAAGTTGCGTGATACAAGTTTATAAAACTTAGCAAATTCATAAAACTTAGCAAAGGAGCGATTATGCCAGTTATTCACACTCACGTTTCCGTAAGCACTACACCTGCTCAGCGCGATGCCTTAAAAGCAGCGTACGGCAAGGCGATTAGCGCAGTTCCAGGCAAAAGCGAGCATTGGCTTATGTGCCCATTTGAAGACAACATGCCAATTTATTTTGCTGGAGATAATACCAAGCCTGCAGCTTACGTTGAAGTGAACGTTTTTGGTTCTAGCGTTCCAGGATCTGCTTGGGAAAAGTTGACTGAGCAGATTATGGCAGCTTTGAATCGCGAGCTTGGAATTCCACAAGATCGCACTTACATTCGCTACACTGCAACAACTGACTGGGGTTGGAACGGCGGCAACTTCTAGTCGCAAGTCGCAAAAATCGCCATATCTTGTTACGTAAAATACGCACCAAAATATGGCGATTATTTATTATTACAACTATCTATACAAATAGATACCAATAGTCACTAGGATTTATTGCCAAAATTAGGCTCGTCAAACTCAGAGCTGCTTGAAGAATATTCATCACTACTAGCAACACTGCCTTCAAGATCTGGGCCAGCAGCTACGCGAGCCACTTCTTCCATACCTTTGTTGTCACATAAAACCATGCGAACATAGCCAACAACAAATCCAACAACAGCAGGGCAAACCCAAGCCATGCCAAATTCCGAGAACGGCAACCAGTTTTGAGCAACAATCAACATATCGTTCATATGCAATGCGTCGCGCAAAGCTGTTGGCAAACTATTCAAAAAGTCAAATACAGCTGCAACACCAGTAAAACCAAGTGTCCAAGCGTACACGACCTTGGAATTTCCAAAAAGTCGACCACATAAAGCCAAAAGAATCAGCACAATTGACAGTGGGTACAAGAACATCAATACTGGAACCGCGTATTCGATGATTGCACTCAGACCAAAGTTTGCAAGGCCAAACGAAACAAGCGTAATCAATACAGCCCAAACACGGTAGCTAGGACCCTTAGGGAATAACTTAGAGAAGGTTTCCGAGCAGCTTACGATTAATCCAACCGCAGTCTTTAAGCAGGCAAGTGTTACAGTTGCAGCAAGCACGAATAAGCCAGCATTTCCAAGATGATAGCGTGCAACTTGTGCCAAAGTTACGCCACCATTTTCCGCAGGTGGGAATAGCGCGCGGCTACGCACACCAACAACAACAATTGCAACGTAAATCAAAGCCATTAGCAAGCAGCTAAAGAATCCAGAGCGAGCAGTATTTACTGCCACATCTTTAGGATCTTTTACACCAAACTGGCGAATGGTACTAACAACCACAATTCCAAATGCCAAGCTAGCTAAAGCATCCATTGTGTTGTAGCCATCTAAGAATCCTGTAAAGAATGACTTATTAACGTAATTTCCCATAGGAGCAGCATCTGAAGAAGCACCGCTTATAGGGGAAAATAGTGCGGTAAACACCAAAATCGCTAAGAAAACAAGGAAGATTGGCGTAAGAACTTTACCAACCCACGTGAGTATGCCGCTTGGTTTCATAGCAAAGAAGAACGCGAGCGCAAAGAATACTACAGAGAACAAGAACAAGTACAATTGACCGTTCCCGTCTTGCGGAATAACTCGCTCCAATCCAACAGTGTATGAAGTTGTTGCACAGCGCGGAATTGCAAAGAACGGGCCGATTGTTAAATAAAGAACGCATGTAAAGAACATGCCGTATTTTTTGCTAGCTTTGCTTGAAAGTTCAAAAAGACCGTTTGCACGGCTCATTGCAAGAGCAGTAACGCCTAACAATGGCAAGCCAACGCCAGTAACAATAAAGCCTAATGCTGCAGGAGCAGAATTGTTTCCTGCGTTAGCACCAAGGAATACTGGGAAAATCAGGTTTCCAGCGCCAAAGAACATGCCAAACAACATGACCGCCACGTACGCGGATTCAATAATTGTCAAGTTCCTTTTTTTCGGGGCACTGTCTGTGCTGACACTTTGTGTTGTGACGCTCATGCTTACACCTCCTATATGGTGAAAATTGTTTAAGCATATTATTTAACGCATTGAATAACAAAACTGAAACCGAAAAATAATATTAGGGGGTATATTAATAAATCGCATGTACTTAATCGAAAAAAATTTGCAATTTCGCGCGTGTCTTTTTGTAAAAATAAAAGGACGCTAACATAAAAGCTAGCGTCCTAAATAAAGGGCAAATGCGCTAAATCACATCTTGTCTGGAGCAGAAACTCCAAGCAAATCAAGGCCAGAGGCGATTACTGTGCGCACAGCAGCATTAAGCTTTAAACGCGCTGCTGCACGTGCTGCCTCTGGGCATTTTGCGATGCGAACTGCCTCACGCTCCGCTTCTGGCAAGCGATTTTCTGGGTCGCTCAACTCCATTGGCACTACGCGCTCAAGGTTGTACCACTTGTGGTAGCTTGCAGCCAAATCCTCAAGATAATGCGCAACTCTGTGCGGAGCGCGCAAATCGCCAGCTTGTGCAAGAGCTGCAGGCCATTGAGCCAAAGCAGCAAGTACTTCGCCATCTGCCTCAGTATTAAGCAAGCTTAAATCAGCTCCGTCTGCACTAATTCCAGCGTCTGCCGCGTTTCGAGCCACATTGCAGCTGCGCGCGTGGGCATATTGCACGTAATACACAGGATTATCGTTGCTGTGAGAAGCAAGCAAATCCAAATCAATATCAACGCTTGTGTTGTAGTCGGTGCGAGCAAGCGAATAACGCGAAGCGTCAACACCAATTGCATCAACTAAATCGTCAATCGTAATAACGTTTCCAGCACGCTTGCTCATGCGTACTGGCTTGCCATCCTTCATAACGTTTACCATCTGACCAATAAGAATCTGCATGTTTTCGCCTGGCTTGTCTCCAAAAGCCGCGCACATTGCCATCATTCGGCCAATATAACCGTGATGATCCGCGCCGAGCATGTAGATTGCTACATCCGCAGGATTCTGTTCACGGTGACGCTTGTTGCGATAGTACGCAATATCAGCAGCAAAGTAAGCGTAGTTGCCGTCGGACTTAATAATTACGCGATCCTTGTCGTCGCCATGCTTAGTAGACTCAAACCAAGTTGCGCCATCTTTTTCAAAAATATCTCCACGCTCACGCAAGTCCGCAATAGCGCGCTCAACTTCGCCGTCCTCGTACAGGCTGTTTTCGTGGAACCACACGTCAAAACCAACACGAAAATCACGCATTGATTTGCGAATTTCCGCAAACATCATTGGAACTGCGCGCTTGCGGAATTCTTCTCGCTGCTCGGAATCGCCTTCGCCAAGTGGCAAGCCTTCTTCGTCTTTTCCAAGATCGATTCTAGGCAAAGAAAGAACGTCAACACCGTCCGCATTTGCTTCTTTTATAACAGCGTCTGCGATTTCGTTAATATACGCGCCTTTGTAGCCGTCTGCAGGCGTTTCTTCGCCGTGAGCTGCAGCAACTAAAGACTTTGCAAAACGGTTGATTTGCTCACCATGATCGTTGAAGTAGTATTCGCGCACAACTTTTGCGCCGTTCGCTTCCAAGACTCGAGCCATAGAATCACCAACTGCAGCCCAGCGCGTGCCACCAATGTGGATTGGGCCAGTTGGGTTTGCGGAAACAAACTCAAGATTCAAAGTTTTGCCGCTCAAATGCGTATTTTTGCCAAAATCAGCACCCTGATTTAAGACTTCGTCAACAACAGCCGCTGCAGACGCGGAATCAAGCGTTATGTTAATAAAGCCAGGGCCTGCCACTTCTACGCGCGCAATACCTTCTGCTTCTTGCAAACGCTCGGCAAAAAGTTCGGCTAAATCATGAGGCTTCATACCAGCTTTTTTAGCGAGTTGCATAGCAACGTTCGTGGCCCAATCGCCGTGTGCGCGATCTTTTGGTCGCATAACTGCAAGTTTTTCGGCAGCAGGAATCAAATCTTCTGTTAGATTGCCAGCTTTACCGCTTGCTACTAAATCTTTAGCAATTTTTTCAATTAATTCACTTAAGCTTTCTGGATTCATGGTTTACAGTCTAGCGTTACCGCGCGATGCTTATCGATTATAACGTATTGGATTGCGTTATTCTGCATATAAGGTAATATATGTTTTACATGTTTTACAATGGAGATTAGAAATGGCTGCAACAATTACAGGATTAAGAGTACCGTCTAACGTTTTAGATCGTTATGATCAGCTCGCTAAAACCACTCACCGCACTCGTTCATTTTACATGAATCAAGCGCTAGAAGCTCAAATCGATGAACTTGAACATGAATATGGACTAATGGCAGATATTGAAGCATACAAACGTGGAGAATTAGAAACATCTCCACTCGACGACGTGGTGAAGCGCCTTGATTTGGAAGATTAATTTATCTAAAAGAGCTGAAAAACAGCTAGGGAAAATTGACAAAACAATTGCTAAGCAAATCGTTAAGGAGCTTCGCGAAATTAGCAATCTCGACAATCCTCGAATCAGAGGCAAGGCACTAACTGGCAACTATTCGGGGTTTTGGAGATATAGGGTAAGGGATTACAGAATAATTTGCGCAATTGAAAATAATGTACTGACCGTTTTTGTTGTGGATATTGATCATCGCAGCAGAATTTATAGCAAGTGACGCTGCTTCGCGATTGCAATACGCAAAAAGCGCTGGAGTCGAAGATTGACTTCCAGCGCTTTTGTTTTGCGACTAATTATTTTCGACTACTTGCAACTACTTCTTTTTTGCAGGAGCTTCGCCGAGTTCGCTTTGAGCAACTGAAACGTTTACGTTAGCTGCATCAGATTCTGCAGAATCTTCAGCAGATTCAGTATCAGCAGCAACTGCTGCCTTAACAGCGTTAAGCTTTACTTCTCCAGTAACGCGTCCAGCTTCAGCAACGTCATCCAAAGTTTCCTCAACAGCCTTATAAGCATTATCTGCAACATTCAAAGTCACTTGCAAAATAGGAGTCTTCATAGAAACTTTTGCTTCAGACTTAATCTTGCGCAAAGTAGCCAAAGCCTCGCCCGCGTAAGCCAAAGTGTCTGCAGAAACTCCGTTTGCAGCAGCCTCATAAGCCTTAGCGCATGGCCAGCTAGCACGATGTACAGAACCTTCGCCATCATGCATCCAGCTCCACACTTCTTCAGTAGCGTAAGGCAAGTAAGGAGCAAGCAAGCGAGCCAAAGCATCGAGTGCAAGACCAAGAGTTGTGCGAGCAGACTTTACAGCAGATTCACTTGGAGTGCGTCCAGTGGATTCTGCAGTACCATAAGCACGATTCTTTGCAAGCTCAATGTAATCGTCACAGAACTCCCAGAAGAAGGTTTCGATTGCTTCCAAAGCCTTAGAATGCTCATAAGATTCAAGCGCATCAGTTGCGGTACGAATAACGGATGCAAGCTTTGCCATAACAGAGCGATCCAAAACTTCCGTAACATCTGCAAAATCCCAATCCGCACTGGCAGACTCAAGAACCTGATGCTCCTCGTTTTCGCGACCAATCGCGAGCGCAAACTTTGTAGCATTCAAAAGCTTAATCGCAAGGCGTCGGCCAATCTTCATTTGGCCTTCGTCGTAAGTTGCATCCAAGCCGAGCTTTGCAGAAGTTGCCCAGTAACGCACAGCATCCGCACCAAACTCTTCGATTGGCTTATTTGGCACAACCACGTTGCCTTTAGATTTAGACATCTTCTTATGGTCTGGGTCTAGAATCCAGCCAGAAAGCGCAGCATGCTTCCAAGGCAAGCAGCCGTTTTCAAGATGCGCGCGATCAACCGTACTAAACAGCCAAGTACGAATAATATCCTGGCCTTGCGGACGCAAATCCATTGGGAAAGTAGCCTTAAACAGAGCTTGATTTTCCTCACCTGGCTCTTCCCAACGAGTCACAATTTGTGGAGTTAAGGAAGATGTGGCCCAAGTGTCCATAATATCCTGCTCAGCAGTAAAGCCATTTGGCTGGTCTCGCTGAGATTCATCAAATCCTTCTGGAACGTCAATAGTTGGATCGATTGGTAAACGGTCTTCACTAGGCGTCAAAGGATGCTCGTAATCCACTTCCCCATTTTCGTTTACTGGATACCAAAGTGGGAATGGAACGCCGAAGAAGCGCTGGCGAGAAATAAGCCAGTCACCATTCAAGCCGTGAACCCAATTCTCATAGCGCACGCGCATAAAGTCTGGATGGAAGTTAAGTTCCTTACCGCGCTCAATAAGCTCAGCGTTCAGCTTTTCGTCCGTACCGCCGTTCTTTAAATACCACTGGCGAGAAGTGACGATTTCCAAAGGCTTATCGCCCTTTTCGTAGAAGTTCGTCATACGCTTTGTTGGCTTTGGATCGCCTTCCATATCTCCAGCTGCTTGCAAAGCTTCAACAACTTCCTTGCGAGCAGAGAACGTGGTTTTGCCAGCAATCTTCTCGAACATTTCGCGACCGGATTCATCCGTAATCCAATCAGGAGTAGTCATTACAATGCGGCCGTTTCGCTGAATGATTGGTCGGGTTGGCAAGCTCAAATCGCGCCACCACTCAACGTCTGTTACGTCACCGAAAGTACAGCACATTGCAATGCCAGCACCCTTGTCCATTTGAGCTGCAGGATGCGCCAAAATCGGAACCTTCACCTTAAACAGCGGTGAGTAGACTTCCTGACCAAAGTACTTCTTGTAACGCTCATCGTCTGGATGCGCAATCAAAGAAGTGCAAGCAGCAAGCAATTCTGGGCGCGTAGTCTCAATATAAATTGGCGTACCATCTTCAAAGCGGAATGCAATCTTATGGTAGAAGCCAGGATATTCGCGCGCTTCAAGCTCAGCTTGTGCAACTGCGGTCTGGAAAGTCACATCCCACAAACCAGGAGCATCTTTTTGATAAGCCTCTCCACGAGCAAGATTGCGCAAGAATGCTTTTTGCGCAACTCTGCGAGGCTGCTCGCCAATAGTGTGGTAAGTTTGCGACCAGTCTACAGAAAGACCAAGCCTGCGCCACAAAGCTTCAAAAAGCTTCTCATCTTGAGAAGTCAAACGCTCACAAAGCTCAATAAAGTTCTGTCTGCTTACAGGAACCTGGTCTTTTGCCTCAATTTTCTTGCCTTCTGTGCCTTCAAATGGCGGCTTAAAATCAGGGTCATACTTAAGCGAAGTGTCTACGCGCACGCCGTAATAGTTTTGCACGCGGCGCTCTGTTGGCAAGCCATTATCGTCCCAACCCATTGGGTAGAACACGTCAAAACCTTGCATGCGCTTATATCGCGCAATCACATCAGTATGCGTGTAAGAGAATACGTGACCAACATGCAAATGGCCACTAACGGTTGGAGGTGGAGTATCGATAGAATATACCGCCTTGCGATCGCGAGAATTATGGAATGCGTAAGTCTTAGCTTCGTCCCAATTGCTACGCCACTTGTCTTCAAGACCATCAACGCCAACTTTGTTAGGAAGAGGCGTTAAATGTGCGTGTTTTACTGTGTTATTATCCTGTTCACTCATGAACTGAATATTAGAAACTCAGCGCGACAACGTCAATATTTTTACTAATATTTGTAAAAATTATTCAAATCAACGGTTGCTTGCGACTAATACCAAACCACACGCACTTATATCCTTGAAATAATCTTGGATTTATTTTACGTTTACATCGTGCAATGGCAAAAGCTGATCAGTCATGTTTGTAGGATATCCACTAACATTAGATTTAGCTACCACAATGCTCTTTCGCGCATACATCCAGTCAGAAACAGCGTAATTATTCAACTCTCTAGCATACTGTTTGATATTTGACTCATATCCTTCTGCATTGGTTGATTTCATTGCTTGGGCAAAATATTTCTGAGACTCGTGATCTTGGAACAAATAAGTAGACTTTGTGTCTGCATACGCTCCAGAATCCAAAGTGTGATTCATCCATGTGAGTGCTAAATCATATTTACCATCATGAATCCGCTGTTTCATGGTGTTCTCATCTACTTCTTCTACAGTCACACGGAAACCGCCAGTAGCGTTTAGCTGAGAACCAAGCGCATTACCAATATTGCTCATTCCAAGAGGTACGAGGAATGTAATTTTACCAAGGTAGGCAGCAGAGAAATATGAGAATAGAGATCGAGCTTTTTGAGGATCATGTGGATAAGTGCCGCTTAAATCCTCGTATCCTGGCGACAATGGGGAAATTGGTCCGCGCACAATTTGACCGCCGAATGGATCAGCCGATAAAACAGTGTTTATATCCATTGCGTAACTGCTCGCTCTACGAACGTGCTGATCGCAGAAAATAGACGATATTCCAGTGTTATACGCAATCATTCGTATTCTAGTGCTCTGACCTTCAACAAGCTGAGTATTTGGCATTGACGCCATACGCTTGTTTTCATTGCCATCAAGAGGAACTGCCATTTGAATATCGCCATTCTGCATGGCATTTGCTAAAGATGTATCGTCATTAAAGTATTTAAGAGTTATGCTAGCGCAGCCAGATGTTGTACCCCAATACTTGTCATTTCGCACAAGAACAAGGTCTGAACCTTTACTATAACCGTTAACTTTAAAAGGCCCTGTTCCCATCGCGTCCGAAGCGTAGTTTAATGAAGCGCGAGTATCATATACAATTCCAGCTCTACCTGCTAACCTTCGCAGCAGTAATGGATCTGGCATTTTTAATGAAATGCTTAGAATATCAGGTCCTGAGTTAGATACGCTTGTAATATTCGTCAACTTTTCATAGCCTGGATAGCTTTTTGTAATACCTTGCTGAAGTGATTGCAGTACGGAGCCAGAGTCCATTACGTCTCCATTTGCAAACTTCACGCCTGAACGAATCCTAAACTTATAATTCAAACCGTCGGAAGATACGCTCCAAGACTGAGCAAGACCTGGTTTTAAAGCATTATTGCCGTCTCGTTTAATAAGCGTTTCATAAACGTTTTCAATAAGAGCTTGTTGCAGTGAATCACTGTCGTCAGTCCTAATATCTAAGGATGCTGGGGCTGTACGCAAGCCTATTTTTAAAACTGAGCTTGATGCCGGAACAATACTCTCTGGAATAATTGATCTTCCATCTAAAAATCGCCATCCGCCCCATGCAACAACAGACATAATGGCAATTAAGACTATAAAAATAACCCATGAGGACACGCCTTTTTTAGCTTTTTTTGCATAACGTGCTTTTCTCAAATGCGAGCCAGATGAGTATCTTTCAAATTCAGACATAGCCAACAGTCTATATCATCGATTGAATCATACGTAGAATTTATGCAGAAAATAATCTAAAAATACCCTAAGAATATTCTAAAAGTTGATTATATGAGATATTAGAAAAATCCGTTACGACAACCACAACGCAGCTACGACAAAACCTACAACATAGCTACAGCGAAACAGATGGGCACAGAAATCTTAGAGGGCAGTCAGCACAATGCGGATTCCTAGCTGTACATATTTTTCTACCATGAAGAATAAGTCGGTGAGACAAATTAGTCCATTCTTCTGGCGGAAAATAAGATGTAATTTCACGCTCAACTTTTATAGGATCTGACTTAGCAATCTTCCAATCACTTCTCCATCTAAGCCTTGACGTTACACGCATAACATGGGTATCTACTGGAAACCCTGGGATACCAAAAGCATTGCCTAATACAACGTTTGCTGTTTTTCTTCCTACACCTGGAAGTTTTGTGAGATCATCCATATTATTTGGAACTACACCATTGAAATCGTCCATAAGTTTTTGCGAAAGCTCTATAATATGCTGCGCTTTTACTCTATAAAATCCAAGTTGATGAATGATCTCTTGTACCTTATATATTGGTGCGCGCGCTAAATCTTTTGGAGTAGGATAAGTTCTAAAAAGTTGTTCTGTTACGATATTTACACGTCTATCAGTGGTTTGTGCACTAAGAACAGTGGCCACTAGTAGTTCAAATGGATTTGTAAAATTTAATGCACACTTTGGATTCGGTATTTCTTCACATAAAATCCGATACTCTTCGCTCATCCTAGCAATTTTTTTAGATTTTCTAGGATCGGAAGATGATTCTTGACTACTATTCACGTTTTGTAATTTAACCAATATAATAAACCACTAATCCGCTACAGGAATTCTAGTCGGAAGCCGCCGACGAATCATTATTATCAGAATCTGCAGAATCTACAACTTCATCCTGAGACTCTAAAGGATCGAAACGATACCCAACATTCCTAACCGTTCCAATAACGTGCTCATATTCAACGCCTAATTTCGCACGTAGCCTACGAATGTGGACATCTACTGTACGAGTTCCACCGTAATAATCGTAACCCCAAACCTCTTGAAGTAAGTGAGCACGAGTGAATACTCGCCGAGGATGCTGAACAAAGTATTTAAGAAGCTCAAATTCTTTATACGCTAAATCAATAGGCTTTCCGTGCAAGCTAACCGTGTAACTTTGCGTATCTACGACTAAATCCCCAGAGCACATTTGACCGCTACTGTTAATTTCCACGCTACCAGAATCAACTGCATGTTCTTTAGAAGTAGATTCAGCCGACCCACCTCGTTGAGAAGCTAGTCTAAGTCTACCTTCTACTTCGGCTGGCGAAGCGGTTGTTAGCATAACATCGCTAACACCCCAAGATGCATTAACAACCGTGAATCCGCCTTCTGTAAGAATTAAGATAACAGACATTGTTAAATTAGAAGCACGAACAATAGAGCATAAAGATTTCGCCAAAGACAAATCTTCTCTAGCATCTACAAGAAGAATAGTGTTTTCTGGCATCTTAAGAATACTAGACGGTTCCATTGGGAGCACTCGCACTCTATGCGAAAGTAGAGTCAAAGATGGCAAAACCTTTGCAGGCGCGGCACAAGAGGTCATCAATGTAATATCCGTCATATTGATACCTCCAGAACGCATAGAATTGAATAACAAATTCAAAATCAAGCTGTTAAAAGAGAATTGTAATCCATACTTAAGATACTTAATACGAATCGGAGCATGCAAGTGTACGCTTACATATAAAATAAGTTAATACGGCTAAATATTTTATTAAAATTATCTTATAAAACGCGATAGGAGCGTAATATGAGCAACGATAACATCGCACATAATGCAATGCATAATCACATTACGATTGTTGTAACTCAATTCGTTGCTATAGCTCTTTTAGCAATTGCGGCCATTCTGCCAATAGCCACAGCAAAAGCCGTTATAACAGTTTGCGTGATTATTCTTCTTGCTCTAGTTACTTTCTGGCCGCTACAAGGTTCTACAGCAGATAAAGCTATTCCGCTTTTTGCTGGAATCGCATCTATGTGGTGCGCAGCATTAGCTTTAAAAGGTTGGCTTCCTAGCAGCGTAATCGATAATACAGAAGTTAGTATGGATAAGTTCATTGCAGCTATTCACCCATATGAACGTTGGGCTGTTAGCTTTGCTCTAATTCTTGTTGCTGCAACTTTTGTTAGCTTTGGTCGTCAAATGCTTAGGGAAGAGAGATCTAATCTGGTAAGAAATATTTCACATTCTCTTACCGCAAGTATCGCTTGTGCAGCTCTTCCAGGATGGCTTTTTTTGCCTTCGATTATTCGTTTCACATTCTCCGTGCGTATTCTAGAACTTGGCGTACTGGTAGCAGTATTGGGTTTGCTTGCCGTAATTGTTCTAGCTGGGCTTTCTCATCTTTGGGTTAAAGATGCAAAATACAATACTGACATGCTTTTGCCACAAGTTGGTACTGCTTTGATTCCCGTGATGATGGGCGGAATGGTTGTTTACGCAACTGGTTTAGGAATGCTACTAATAGCTTAATTTTTTAGAATAAAAAAGTGTCTAACACATAAAAATGTGTTAGACACTAGCAAACGCGTTTCTAAAACGCTCGGAAGATTCGCGACTAATCTCGAAAACTACTTTTCGCTTTCTTCAAGACGCTTGCGAGCTGCGACAATTTCCTTTTCAGCCTGCTCGACTCCAGCCCAGAAGTCACCAGGAAGAACTTCCTTACCTGGCTCCAAAGCCTTGTACTGCTCGAAGAAGTGCTTGATTTCAGCCTTGTGATACTCATTCACGTCATCAATATCCTTGATGTCGTCGAAACGAACATCTGCTGGAACGCACAAAACCTTATCGTCTCCGCCAGCTTCGTCAACCATGTGGTACAAGCCAACAGCGCGGCACTCAACAACGCATCCTGGGAACACAGAGTTTGGAATCATAACAAGAGCATCGAGTGGATCGCCATCTTCGCCCAAAGTTCCATCAATGTAACCGTAATCATCTGGATAACCCATAGCTGTGAAAAGGGTACGATCCAAGAAAACACGACCAGTTTCGTGATCAACTTCATATTTATTCTTGGATCCGCGTGGGATTTCTACCACAACATTGAATGTTTCTGCCATGTTTACTCCTTAATGCGTAAAATAATGCGTAAAACACACTGTTTATCAATCTAACGTTTATACACCTAAATTAGACTGTTCAGTCTAACTCTAGCGCGCAGCAAAGAGCACGTAAAACGCGTTGTATAACATTGGCATTTTAGCAAACAAAAGTCGAAAGCAACCGCACTAAAAAAATAGCAGAGAAAAATCTTAATAAAAACGAATAATTACCTTGAAAAATATTTAAATTCATATTAAAAAATTTTATAAAACTTGCAAAAAACATAAGAAAAATCAAGGAAAAACTAGGGAAAAACTAAGACACGCTATAACTAACTACAGTGTCTTAATACGTAGATAATATGACTACGTTTTGGGCGATGTTAGTCATAAAACAATTCATGCCCACAACCAAAATTAAACCACGTATTAGCAAGTTGCAGGCAAAATGACAGAGATAAACAACGCAGCTAACACTACAAGCAAACGTAACGCTGCAATAGATGGCATGCGTGCTATTGCTGTTATTGCGATTGTAGCGTTCCACCTACGTCCAATAGTACTTCCAGGAGGATTCTTGGGAGTAACAATGTTTCTTGTTATGGCTGGATACTTCAGCACTGTATCTCTGCTAAAAATGTTTGAAACATCAAATGCACAAAAGTCGCCAGCAACCAACGAACAAACCAAAACACAAACAAAGTCTAAAATAATTGCCTACTTAAAATACTTGCTTAAACGCGTAAAACGAATTTGGCCGTCTACTATAGGGATTATTGCTCTGGGTGCACCACTAATGTGGCTATTTTCACCAAGTCTTTTAACAAAATTGCAATCTGACGCACTAACAGGCGCTAGCTTTACAAGCAATATGGCGTATATTTTGCGAAAAGTATCTTACTTTGAACAATCAGGACTACCATCCCCAATAAAACACCTTTGGTATTTGGGACTTATTATGCAAATCTTTGTATTTTGGCCGATTATACTATGGGTGATTCTTAAAATTGTGCACTCTAAATTTGTAAGAATGTGCGTTACTGCGATTCTTATGCTTGCATGTTCGTTGGCAAACCTAGCAATTACCCTTTTTTATGGAGATGGTCAAACCATTGCTCGCGTGTATTACTCTATTGACACTCGAGCTGGAGAATTCTTAATTGGTGCATTACTCGCAATGTATTTCACATGGTTTAGTGGACGTTCTATTCTCAAAATTATTGCGGATGCTTGTAGATATATTTTTGGAAACAAAAGAGAAAAAACACAAATCGAAAAAATAGAGGATTCATCAGAGATAGAAGCGCAAAATGCGCAAGATAAAAGCCAATACTCAGAAGTCTCGATACCAGCTGATTTACGAGCAGGATTGCAAATAAACATGATGGAATCTGATAAAGATGGCGAACCCGATGAATCTAATAATGAAATTGCTGGGGAAAAGTGGCAACAAACCAACGAATCAGAAAACAATGATAACGTAAAAACTGATCTAAAAAATAAATCAGAATCTGGTAAATTCGCAAAAATAGCAAAAACTCTTCAAAAACCTCTAAGCACACTACAAAAATCGATTATAGGATTGGTTGCGTTAATTTTTATTCTATGGTGCTTAGTGAAAGAAGACGGTTCAAAAACCTGGATTGTTTACGGCGGATACACGATATTCGCAATAGTTTGCGCGATTTTAATGTGGTCATGTCTACAGAAAAATAGTATTTGCACTAAAATACTTGAAATTGCTCCACTGAAATATATAGGAGTAAGATCTTTTGCGATTTACATAGTCCACTTCCCTATTTTAGAAATACTAAACCCTGCTACAAGAACCACACAGATAACTCTTTGGGAACAGGCAGGACAATGCGTAATAGTTATTATTGCAGCAGAAGTTTTTTACAGAATATTCGAAATGCCTATTGCCAATAAACATATAACTCTTAGCATTAGCCAGAAAGGCGATATTATCTCGGATAATATTGACGCGAAAAACCCTGATTTATCTCCTGATTTATCTTCAGAGACGTTAAACGTTAAAAGCAAGAATATAAGATTGCCGTTTGTTTTGAGAAGAACGGTAATAGTGATTTGTGCAATCGTTGGACTAGCAATAATTGCAGCGCCAGTTAACTGGAATAGTATTGCGCAAGCGCGAGCAATACAATTAAGACCAGAATTAAATGCACAAGACGCGAATACGCAAAACCAAACTGCACAAAACCAAACTCAAGAAAAAAATACACAAGAAAAAAATTCCGCTAATACGAAGAAAAAAACAAGCGGAAAGCGCGAGAACATAGAAAAACAAACGCTTCCAACAAAACCATCTGACCATAGGATTCTCAACCCAATTGCAGAAAAAGTGCCAGAAAACATAAATACAAAACCGTGGAAAATAGACTCAAAACGCAATGTTTGCACTGCAGACATAACAATGGTCGGAGATTCCGTAACAGAAGGCGCAAAACCATACCTTATGCAAGCATTACCAAATGCTTGGATTGACGGAAAAGTGAGCAGACAAATATTCCACGGAGCGGAAGATTATCAACAAGATTTAGTCGAGAAACACCCTGGAAGCGTCGTAATCTATGAGCTTGGAACAAACGGACCTCCTAGGGATGAATCTGTTTTGCAAAATATGGTAAATGTTACAGGTGGCAAACCAGTGTATTTTGTAACAACTCGCGTTCCACAACCTTGGCAAGACGAAACAAACGCAAGACTGCGCGCTTTTGCAGCAAAACGCAAAAACGTTGGAATAATAGACTGGTATGGTTTAAGCGCAGGACACTCCGAATTCTTAACAGACGATGGAATACATCTGACTCCTATTGGAGGTCCACAATACGCGCGAATGATAAGACTAGCCGTGTGTGGAGGATGATTTACTGGTAAATCCTAGTGAGAATCCTGGTAAGACATGCGCAAATCTTGGTAAGTCCTGCGCAGCAAATCAAGTCGAAACATTACGATGGTATACATGACTGAATTAAGAACCACAATATGCTCGACGGCGCATAGCGAAGAAACCACAGCTTGGAAAAATCCGCTACGCGATCCACGAGACTTACGTTTGGCTCGTATTGCAGGACCATGCAGTTTAGTAATCTTCGGAATTACCGGCGATTTAGCGCGCAAAAAACTGATGCCAGCCGTATACGATTTAGCAAATCGAGGGCTTTTGCCACCTGGATTTGGCTTAACTGGCTTCGCAAGACGCGACTGGACGGATGAACATTTTGTAAACTTTGTGCGTGAAAATATTCAACAACATTGCCGCACACCATTTCGTGAATCAACATGGATTAACCTTGCTAAAGGCATACGTTTTGTTCGCGGAACATTCGACGACGCAAGCGCATTTGAACGCTTAAGCAAAACAGTAAGCGAATTAGACAGAGATCGCGGAACTCGCGGAAATCACGCGTTTTACATGTCAGTTCCACCTTCTAGCTTCCCTGTTGTGGCACAGCAGTTAGCAGCATCGGGGCTTTCACATTCCTCCGAAAACGCATGGAGACGAGTGATAATCGAAAAACCATTTGGCCACGATTTAGCAAGCGCTCAAGAGTTGGATCGCGTAGTTTCCGAAGTTTTTGACCCTAATTCTGTATTCCGCATAGACCACTATTTAGGCAAAGAAACTGTGCAAAATTTGCTAGCTTTTCGTTTTGCAAATGCAATGTATGAGCCAATTTGGAACGCTAATTATGTTGATCACGTGCAAATCACTATGGCAGAAGACATTGGAATAGGCGGCAGAGCTGGATATTATGATGGAATTGGAGCAGCCAGAGATGTTATTCAAAATCATCTGCTGCAACTAATGGCTCTTACTGCTATGGAAGAACCAGTGAGTTTTAGTGCTAGCGACTTGACGGCTGAAAAAACGAAAGTTTTATCCGCAATCCGACTACCTCAAAACTTGGCTTCTAATACTGCGCGAGGACAATACGCAGAAGGATGGCAAGGATCGTATAAGGCTATTGGATATTTACAAGAGCAAGGCATAGATCCTAAAAGCACTACGGAAACATACGCTGCCGTGCGTTTAGATGTAGATACTCGTCGCTGGGCTGGAGTGCCATTCTACTTGCGAACGGGCAAGCGCTTAGGCAAGCGCGTTACAGAGATTGCCGTGATTTTTAAGCGCGCTCCACACTTGCCTTTTGAGTCCACTGCTGTGCGTGAACTTGGTAGTAATGCGATTGTGATTCGCGTGCAGCCAGATGAAGGCGTGACAATGCGGTTTGGGGCAAAAGTGCCAGGCGGAACATCTATGGAAGTTCGCGATGTTTCTATGGACTTTAGTTATGGAAGATCTTTTACAGAGAACTCTCCAGAAGCCTACGAGCGCCTTATTCTAGACGTTTTACTTGGCGAGCCACCGCTTTTCCCAACTACACAAGAAGTTGATTTAAGTTGGAAAATTTTAGATCCTATTGAAGATTTTTGGAGTTCGCTTGGCACACAACCTCAGCCATACCGTGCTGGAACGTGGGGTCCAGCAGAAGCTGACGCTATGCTTGCTCGCGATAATCGCCATTGGAGGCTGCCATGATTATTAATCTTCCTGATACTAATACAAGCAAAATCTCTGCGAAAATCGACGAGCTTCACGAAGAGCGTGGAGAATCTGCAACTGGACGCGTGCTCACTCTTCTTATTGACACCACTCTTAACGATTTGGAAAATGCACTGGGAGCAGCAAATTCGGCTAGTCGAGAGCATCCTTGCCGAGTTATTGCCATTGTTCGAGAATCACAAGTCAATACAGCAGATTCACAAAGCGAAGAAATGCCAAACTTAGACGCGCAAGTGCGTTTTGGTGCAGATGCTGGAGCTGGGGAAATCATTATTCTCTACCCTCATAATGGCTTAGTTCGACATCCAGATACGCTTGTTATTCCTCTGCTTGTCCCAGATGCGCCAATTGTTGCGTGGTGGCCTACAAATGCACCAGAAAATCCTGCTAAGGACTTACTTGGAGCTATGGCAAGTAGCAGAATCACTGATGCTCAAAATGCGGACAACACTCTTGAAACTGTGAAAAATTTGCGCAAAAATTGGTCTTCTAAAGATGTTGATCTTTCTTGGACTCGTCTCACTCCTTGGCGTGCAATGCTAGCTTCTATGCTTGACCAGCCTCCGCATTTACCTGTTATTAGCGCTAAGGTTAGCGGTCCAAAGCATTATGTTCCTATGCATTTGCTCGCGCAATGGCTAAAAATATCGCTTAATGTTCCTGTTGAAATTGTTGAAGATCCAAGCGCGCATGCGATTACGGAAGTAAGTCTTAAAAGACAAGATGGCGAGCTTTCTTTGACTCGTCCTTCTGGAGAAGAACAAGCAATGATAAGCCTTCCAGGACAAGCAACACAGCCAATTGCCATGCCAATTAGATCTTTAGAAGATTGCTTGAGTGAGGAATTGCGTAGAATCGATCCAGATGAAATCTATGCTCAACTTGTTCACGCAGATTGTTGCACAATGCAGGATAACGAACTTTAATACAACGTGTAAAAATAATAAAAGGATTCATTATGGCTGAAGATTTTAGATTTGCACACAACGCAACCGTATACGGATACAATAATCAGGATATTCTAGCTGCAGTTGCCGCACAAAAACTTGTGACTTTGATTATGCAATGGCAAAACAATGTTGAAAATCTTAATAAGCCATTCCATCTTTTGCTAACAGGTGGAACAGATTCGATTCGCATGTTTCAAATGCTAGCTAGCAATCCGTTACTTCCAGCAATCAACTGGTCTAATGTGCATATTTGGTGGGCAGATGAACGTTTTGTAGCTTATAACAGCGACGATCGCAATGCGCGCAAGGCTCGCGAGCTACTTCTTAACATGCTTAGCGATCACAAAGTTTTGCAGGAGTCTCATATTCACGAAATGCCTGCAGATGAGCGCAATGCACAAGAAATTTCGAGTGCTAGCGACGCTGAAAATGATGCGATTTTAGACGCTTCAGCACGCGATTACGAAGAAGAAATTATAGAATTACTTGGGCCAGAGCCTCACTTTGATTTGGCGATTCTTGGCATGGGACCAGATGCGCATATGGCTTCACTTTTCCCAGGATTACCACAGATTCATAATCGCGAGCGCATTGTTGTTGGCGTGAATCACTCCCCTAAGCAGCCGCCAATGCGATTATCGCTTACAGTTCCTGTGCTGGCTCACAGTCGCCGAACTTGGTTTTTAACAG
The DNA here is from genome assembly GCF_048545055.1 of Gardnerella lacydonensis. Lineage (NCBI taxonomy): Bacteria > Bacillati > Actinomycetota > Actinomycetes > Bifidobacteriales > Bifidobacteriaceae > Gardnerella > Gardnerella lacydonensis. Next base: position 288,972 of record NZ_JBKQXT010000001.1, on the reverse strand, counting down.
CTGGCGAGCAAAAAGGAAAGGCTTTAATGAATTCACTTTCTGGAGCTAATAACCCAGACTATCCTGCGTCTTTTGCCAACGGCACGGATGAAATCGCATGGCTAACCACTGCCGAAACTTTGCGCGCTGCAATTCAGTAATCTGCATAATATTCAATCAACTAAAAATTGAATAAACATAGCCTAGATGTCGCATTTGCGAAAATATGGCTTTCAAAACATAGCGCATTGGGGAAAAACAGCCCCTAAAAACATGGCGCATTTGGGAAAATCCACTTGACAAAACATGGCGCATTTGGGAAAATCTTTATAAAACCATTGAAATATCAAGGAAAACTACACTCTGCAACAATTGAACAAATCAAGCACAAATTTATAATCCAAGAAAGAGCGCAAAAACCACATGTTTGATAGAAAGATATACAAAGAAATGCTGAAATGGAAGCATGAATATGCACCAAATTATGCGCTTTTTCTTAAGGGAGCAAGACGAGTCGGTAAAACAACGTTAGCAGAAAAGCTTGGAAAAGAAGAATACAAGTCTTATATTCTGATTCGTTTCGATCAAACCGAAGAAGATATTAAGCAGCTTTTTATAAACAGTCTAAGAGATTTAGATACTCTATTTAACACGATACAGTTAGCTTACAATACCAGACTTTATAAGCGAGAATCTCTTATAATACTTGATGAAATACAATTATTCCCACAAGCGCGGCAAGCAATAAAAACTCTACTTGAAGACGCTCGCTATGATTACATTGAAACAGGATCGCTTGCTTCTATTACAAAGAAGAGCAAGGATATTCTAATACCTTCAGAAGAGTACACATTAGAAGTACTGCCACTTGATTATGAAGAATACTTATCAGCGAACGGCAACGACCTGATTTTCCCCACTATCAAAAATCACTTTGAATCACTCAAACCTATGGGCAGTATGCACCAGAGCATAATGAAGTCTTTCAGAGAATACATGCTGGTTGGTGGAATGCCACAAGCTGTTCAAGCATACGTTGATACAAAAGATTTTGCGAAGGTTGATTTTGCTAAACAGCAAATAATCAATCTTTATAAGCAAGATATGCAAGATCAGGAAGAAGAGAACCCTAGTTACGTAACTAATTTTTTCGATAGAATTCCTGCAGAGCTTTCCAAACACGACAAGCGTTACGTGCTATCCCACGTAGACTCCAACGCGCGTATTAAAGAGTATAGGAATCCAATACGTTGGCTAGAAGAAGCAATGATAATAAATATTGCAAACAGCGTTGAAGACCCAAGTGTAGCTTTGAATCTATCTACTATCAACCCTTCCTTCAAATGTTACATGATGGACACAGGACTTTTAACTTCATTAGCATACAAAGATAGACCTTACTTAGAAAATGAACTTTATAAGGCAATCCTGCTAGACAAATTACACATTAATGAAGGAATGATAATAGAAAATATTGTCTCACAGTGTTTAAAAGCAAATGGACACAACGCGTATTTTTACAAAAAAACAAGTACCGATACCAAAAAAACAGTAATGGAAATAGATTTTCTCTTACGAAAAAATAACAAGATTATTCCAGTAGAAGTTAAATCTGGCAGTAGCAAAAGTGTAAAGTCAATTACAAACTTTATGGAGACTTTTAGTAAAACCAGTAGAGAAGGAATCGTGCTTCACCACGGAGAAATTAAACGAGAAGGCAAACTGCTTTACCTACCGTACTACATAGCTTCTGTGTTGTAAAAACAAAGCGTCGCATGCAGAATAACAACGCATGTGACGCTTTTTACATAATTGACATTTTAAATTTTATATATGCACTTTTACATGCACTAATCTTGCTTTACTTCTGGGCGATTAGGCTCTGCCCACAAAGTGTGGAATACGCCTGGCTCGTCAATACGACCGTAAGTGTGAGCGCCAAAGAAATCGCGCTGAGCTTGAATAAGCGATGCTGGCAAACGCTTAGAACGCAAGCCATCGTAGTATGCAAGCAAGCTGGAGAACGCTGGAACAGGAACACCGTGCTCCACTGCGCGCGCAATAACACGACGCCAAGCAGCCTGAGACTTTTCAATAGCATCCTTAAAGTAAGGAGCAAAAAGCAGAGAAACGCTTGCCTCACCGGACTCAAAAGCCTCAGAAACGCGGTTCAAGAACTGAGCGCGAATAATGCAACCACCACGCCAAATGCGAGCAACAGCAGCCTGGTCAATCTTCCAATCATGTTCAATAGCCGCGGCTGCAATCTCATCGAAGCCCTGAGCATAAGAAACAATCTTAGAAGCGTACAAAGCTTGGCGAATATCCTCAATAAATGCCTCGCGCTCAGCATCGTTCAAATCAAAATGCATATCTGGACCAGTCAAACCTTGGTTTTCTGCAGCTTCTCGCAAAGCAACCTGGCTTGAAAGTCCGCGAGCAAACACAGCTTCCGCAATACCAGTTACAGGGATTCCAAGCGAAAGCGCAGATTGCACAGTCCAAGTACCAGTGCCCTTCATACCAGCGTGATCCACCATCATTTCAACCAAAGGCTTACCAGTCTTAGCGTCTTTCTGACGCAAAACATCAGCCGTAATCTCAATCAAATAAGAATCAAGCTCACCCTTGTTCCACTCGCTGAACACGTCCGCAATTTCGTCGGACTTCATTCCCAAACCGCGAAGCATTAAATCATAGCTTTCTGCAATAAGCTGCATATCCGAGTACTCGATGCCATTGTGAACCATCTTCACAAAGTGGCCAGCACCATCGGTGCCGATATGAGTTACGCAAGGCTCACCTTCTGCAACAGCCGCAATCGACTTTAAGATAGGACCAAGAGTCTTCCAAGATTCCTCCGTGCCACCTGGCATCATCGAAGGGCCGCGCAAAGCTCCTTCTTCGCCACCAGAAACACCGCAACCAACATAATGAAGTCCACGCGCGCGAATGTCACGCTCTCGGCGAATCGTGTCTTCAAAGTAGGAGTTTCCGCCGTCAACGATAATATCTCCCGGTTCCATAGCGTTTGCAAGTTCTTCAATAACAGCATCTGTAGGAGCACCAGCTTTTACCATAATGATTGCTGTGCGTGGACGCTTAAGCGAAGCCACAAATTCTTCAACGGTTTTTGCAGGCACAAAAGCACCTTCACTGCCATGCTCATTCATCAAAGTTTCAGTGCGCGAATAATGACGATTATAAACAGCAACTGTATTGCCGTGATGCGCAAGATTTCGCGCTAAATTCGATCCCATTGCAGCCAAGCCAACAACGCCAATATTTGCTCTAGCTTGAGTTTCCGCCATTTTGCACCTCTATCTTTTAATATTTATAACAGTAATATTTATAACCGTTTTATTATTTTATGATTGTTTTATCTTTTAACACTTAACAAATCAAAACACACTTTTTTAAGTTTATCGACCTATATGCACAAGATAAAGCACATATTTAAAGATCACACAAGAATCGCGATTTTGTGATAAAGATTACATTTTTACTTTTATTCAAACCTATTTAAAAAGTCTTAGATGCCGCTTAAATCTTATAGACACGCGTGCTGGCTCAAATTTGGAGACACTAGATATAGTGATTAGCTATACAACACGCCACTACAAATAGTGTTAAGTGGTAGTAGACTGTTAAATCGTGCCAAAAAGCACGAAATAAAGCAAAAAACTTAAACACCACATAACGAAGGGAGACGAACCGTGACTATTACAGTTTTCACCAAGCCACATTGCCCACAGTGCGATGCCACAAAGCGTCAATTCACTAAGCTCGGCGTGAATTTTGAAACAGTAGACTTAACTCAAAGCCCTTCTACTTTAGACCAGTTGCGCGCAGCAGGATACCGTCAGGCGCCAGTTGTGATTACACCAGATTCATCTTGGAGCGGATACCGTCCAGACCTGATTGCGCAAATCGCAAGTCAACTAGAAGACGAAAATCTAAACGAAAACAATTAAAGCAATCAACAATCAAAATAATCAAAGCAATTAAAGCAATTAAGAAGCATAAAATGTGTGATCAAGAAAATATGTCACAAACAAGCGAGCCAGAAGCGCGCGCGCAAGGCGAATCAATCGGAGCTGTAGTCTATTTTTCTTCCGTCTCCGAAAACACACTACGATTCGTGAAAAATTGCGACTTTCCAAGCAATAATGTGAACGTTTATCGCATACCGCTTCGACCAAAAGAGCCAGAACTAAACGTACGCGAACCATATGTTTTGATTGTTCCAACTTACGGCGGTGGAAACATTAAGAAAGCGATACCGATTCAAGTGCGCAAATTCTTAAACAATCGCGAAAATCGTTCGTTTATTCGCGGCGTAATATCTTCTGGAAATACGAATTTTGGTGACGCATATTGCGCTGCAGGCGGTCAAATTGCAGGAAAATGCGCAATTCCAAATATGTACTCGTTTGAGCTCACGGGAACTGCGGAAGATATTGAAAAAGTAGCGCAGGGAATACCAAGATTTTTAAGGCAATTAAAAGAAGCAGATAAATAAAGATAAACAAACAAAGACAAACAAAATCAACCAGCGTTTGAAAAGCAAAACTAACGCACAAAGAAAGGAATAAAACCCATGAATAGCACGGATCCGATGAGCGAATCTACTTCGCTTAATCTTGATCACACTGACGACGCCAGCATTGCTAGCAGCACAGCCGATCGCATTCGCAACAGCCGCGACTACCACGTTCTTAACGCTATGCTCGGTCTTTTCGACCCAGAAAAAGGCATTCAGTTTGATAAAGATCAGGAAGCAGAGAAGCTTTACGTTTCGGGTTACGTGCAAGAGCACAGCATGAAGTTTGCTTCCACTCGCGAGCGCTTGAATTATTTAATTGACAACTATTACTACAACGGCAACGTTTTCCACAAATATAGCGACGAGTTTCTAGATAAGTTCTATGAGCACGCAGAAGCCGCTCACCACACTTTCGGCACATTCTTGGGCGCTTTTAAGTTCTACACTTCTTACGCTTTGAAGACTTTTGATGGCAAGCAGTATTTGGAAAACTTCGCTCAGCGCGCAGCTGCTGTTGCTTTGGAGCTTGCAGATGGCAGCGAAAAAGCAGCACTCAACTATTTGGACGAGATGCTTGCAGGCCGTTTCCAGCCAGCCACCCCAACGTTCTTGAATCTTGGCAAAGCTCAGCGCGGTGAAGCTGTGAGCTGCTTCCTTGTGCGTTTGGAAGACAATATGGAATCTATTGCGCGCGGAATTAATTCTGCTTTGCAGCTTTCTAAGCGAGGCGGCGGCGTAGCTCTTCTGCTTACGAATTTGCGCGAACTTGGTGCTCCTATTAAGCGCATCGAGAATCAGTCGAGTGGCGTTGTGCCTGTTATGAAGCTTTTGGAAGATTCGTTCTCATACGCTAATCAGCTTGGCGCGCGTCAGGGTGCTGGTGCTGTGTATATTAGCGCTCACCACCCAGATATTATGCGTTTCCTCGATACTAAGCGAGAGAACGCGGATGAGAAGATTCGTATTAAGTCGCTTTCTTTGGGCGTTGTGATTCCAGATATTACTTTTGAGCTTGCTAAGCGTAAGGAAAAAATGGCTTTGTTTAGCCCTTACGACGTTGAGCGAGAATATGGCAAGCCTTTTGCAGATATCTCCGTTACCGAACATTATGATGAGATGGTTGCAAATCCTCGTATTCACAAGAAGTACATCGACGCTCGCGAATTCTTTATGACACTTGCAGAGATTCAGTTTGAGTCTGGATACCCTTACATTTTGTTTGAGGATACTGTAAATCGCACGAATCCTATTGAGGGTCGCATTACTATGAGCAACTTGTGCTCAGAGATTTTGCAAACTCAGGAAGCAAGTACGTATAACGCCGACTTGTCTTATAGTCACGTTGGCCGCGATATTTCTTGCAATCTTGGCTCTCTTAATATCGCTAAGGCTATGGATGGTGACTTAGGTGCAAGCGTTGATTTGGCTGTGCGCGCGCTCACGTCTGTTTCGGAGCATACTTCGATTGATTCCGTGCCTTCGATTCGTCGCGGAAACGCGGAAGGCCACGCTATTGGCTTGGGTCAAATGAATTTGCATGGTTTCCTTGCTCGCGAGCACATGCAGTACGGAAGCGAAGAAGCTCTTGACTTTACAGACATGTACTTTATGACGGTTGCCTACCACGCCTATAAGGCTTCTCACGCTTTGGCTGTGGAGCGCGGCCACGCTTTTGCAAGCTTTAAGACGAGCGCTTACGCTAAGCCTGCAGGCAAAGGAAACTACTTCGATAAGTACACCGATGGCAGCCGTTCTCTTGAGCCTAGAACTCAAAAGGTTCGCGATTTGTTTGCCCGTTTTAACGTTGCAATTCCAACCGCAAACGACTGGGCGACTTTGCGCGATGAGATTTTGCGCGACGGCATTTACAACGAGTATTTGCAAGCTGTTCCTCCAACTGGCTCAATCTCGTACATCAACCATTCCACAAGTTCAATCCACCCGATTGCTTCTCGCATTGAGATTCGCAAAGAGGGCAAAGTTGGCCGCGTCTACTACCCTGCTGCATACATGACGAACGACAATATGCAGTACTTTAAGGATGCATACGAGATTGGCTGGAAGGCAATTATTGATACTTACGCTGAAGCAACTCAGCATGTGGATCAAGGATTGTCGCTTACTTTGTTCTTCCCAGACACTACGACTACTCGCGATTTGAACAAAGCTCAGATTTACGCGTGGCGTAAGGGCATTAAGACTCTTTACTACATTCGTATTCGCCAGAAGGCTTTGGAAGGTACGGAAATCGAGGGTTGCGTAAGCTGCACGCTGTAAACCTTATGGTTGTAAATCTTTCGCAAATTAAATCAAAAACTTAAAAATTTTATAAAACGTAAACACAGAATCAGGAGTAATTATGACAGAACTCAGCCCAACCGAGCTTAGAAGTAGCCTCGATAAGCCTTTCGGCACGAACCGCGTAATCGCAGATGACGCTATGATGGCAGCTTCCATCACTCCAGCTCAGTATCGCTATCATCACGGTTCGCGCGTGCGCCCAGTTAATTGGAACAATATTGTTGACGACAAGGATTTGGACGTTTGGAATCGTCTTATTGCTAACTTCTGGCTTCCAGAAAAAGTTCCGCTGAGCAATGATATTCCTTCTTGGCGCTCCCTCACCGATCTTGAGCGCAAGACCACTACTCGCGTTTTTACAGGCTTGACTTTACTTGATACCAGCCAAGCAACTATTGGTGAGCTTTGCCAGATTGAGCACGCTCGCACGGAGCACGAGCAGGCTATTTACACGAATATTGCTTTTATGCAGTCGATTCACGCTCGCTCCTACTCCTCTATTTTCTCTACTCTTTGCTCTAGCGAAGAGATTGACGAAGCTTACCGTTGGGCTGTTGGCAACGACGTTTTGCAGCAGCGTGTTACAACCGTGCTTTGCGAGTACGAGAGCGAAGATCCGCTTAAGCGCAAGATTGCAGCGACTATGCTTTCTTCGTTGCTTCTTTACGCGGGATTCTATCTTCCACTTTACTTTGCTTCTCGCGGCAAGATGATGAACACTGCAGATATGATTCGCTTGATTTTACGCGATAAAGCGATTCACGGCTACTATTCTGGCTACAAATTCCAGCGCGGATTGGAGCTTAGAAGCGAGAACGATAAGAAGAATCTTGAAAAGTTCACTATGAACTTGCTTGATACTTTGTACGATTTGGAAGTTGAGTATTCTGGTCAGATTTACGAAGGATTTGACTTCCACGATGACGTTTTTGATTTCGTGCGTTATAACGCTAACAAAGCTTTGATGAACCTTGGCTACCCTGCTAAGTACAGCGAAGAAGAAACCCACGTAAGCCCAGAAATTCTCGCAGCTCTTTCTCCTGCAGCCGACGAAAATCATGACTTCTTCTCTGGCTCTGGTTCCAGCTACATTATGGGCAAGTCTGTTGAAACCGATGACGACGATTGGGACTTCTAATCGCTAGTCGCTAACCACTAGTCGCTTTACTAATTAATTAGGTTGCTTATGTACTTTCATAAGCAACCTTTTTTATTTAATTATTTAAGAATATTTCCGTTTTGGAACTATTTTTAAATATCCGCGTACTTACTGAGTTATCGTGGCAGTTTTTGCTAATTTTGCAATTTTTGCCATGATAACTTGTTAAAAAATATGACGTCTGCAATTCTTGTTGCTTTTACACTACAAAAAAGATAAAATATTAGTATGAAAGCAACAGAAGTGAGGCTATTATGTCAAACAAAGAGATGCTCCTTGACTATTTAGATAACCATCATGGAATAATTACATACAAAGATTGTAAAACATTAAATATTCCAACTATATATTTAACTCGTTTGAAAAACGAAGGTGTTCTTAATCGAATTGAAAGGGGAATTTTTCTCTCTTCCAATGGTGATTATGACGAATATTACTTCTTTCAATATCGTTATCCACAAGCTGTATTCTCTTATGTTTCAGCTCTTTATCTTCAAGGTTTTACAGATGAAATTCCACAACATTTTGAAGTAAGCGTTCCTAGAGGATATCGTTTTAATAATCCACCATCAAATTTAACTATTCATTGGGTCTCAAAATTGTATAGCAAATTAGGCATTACTACAACGATTACCACAATGGGGAATAAAGTACGTGTTTATGATTTTGAACGCATTATTTGTGATTTTATAATAAACAGAAACAGTATTGATTCTGAACTCTTTGTTAAAACTCTTCAAGCTTACAGTAGGTATAACGGGAAAGATCTTATAAAGCTTCATGAGTATGCAACAAAAATGAATACATCCAATAAAGTCAAGCAAACACTGGAAGTGCTACTGTGAATAAGGCAAAATTAACAGCATTGTGTCATAAAATGTCCGCAAAGACTGGTTTAACATTTAATTCTGTTATGATTTATTATTTTCTTGAAGTTATTTTGAAAAAATTAAGTCAAAGTAATTATTCAGATCACTATGTTTTCAAAGGTGGATTCCTTCTGTCAAACATAATAGGTATCAATTCGCGCAGTACGGTAGATATTGACTTTCAGTTTCATAAAATGGAGCTTTCAAAAGAAAAAGTTAAAAAACAACTAACAGAAGTTTTTGCAAATTCAAAAGATGATATAAGTTTTTCCATTCAGTCTATTACAGCCATTAAAGAAAGCGATGATTATGGAGGATATCGCGCAACAATTTTGTGCGAGTTGGAAAATATTAAACAAGTTGTTCATTTGGATATTGCTACTGGCGATGTTGTTACACCACAGCCAATAAATTACTACTATAAAGCTATTTTTACCGATGAAACATTCCCAATTATTGCATATAACGTTGAAAGCATATTAGCAGAAAAGCTTCAGACTATTTATTCACGCAATTTTTTAAATAGTCGTAGTAAAGATTTTTATGATATTTTCATTCTTTTAAAATTAAAAAAGGATGATATTGATTTTTCGCAATTAGAGATAGCTTGCCAGAGAACTTTCTTATATCGTGAAACAGAACTAGATTTTAATAAGATAATTAAGCTTCTAGAATCCTTCAAAACTGATTATACGCAAAATCAACAGTGGCAAAATTATTCGAAAAAATATAGTTATACAAAAGGAATAACATTTTCAAACGTACTTGATGAGACTATAAACTTACTGAACATTCTTAGTGCTAAGCAAAATGACTAAATTTGTATACATTGGCGACAAGACGGCAATTTTGGCGACATAAAAATGTCGCTTTGTGCCATATCTCTCATGTTTGTTCTTGACAAACCCATACAGCAACTTTAATATTTTTAATAAAAGTTTAATTTAATTAAAGTTTTATAGGTTGAAGAAAGGGGGGATATGGATCATATTCCAAGATGGATGGCTAATCTCACAGACGAAGACATGTCGTTTATAAAGAACTTTGTATTATCGTCTGGATCGTTAAAAGAAATGTCGCAAATGTATCAAGTCTCTTACCCAACGATGAGAATCAGGCTTAACAGGCTCATTGAAAAACTGCGTATAAGCGACAATGAACCAGAAGACCCGTTCGTTCTTTTAGTAAAGAGTCTTGCTATTGACGATAAATACGATGTTGACACAGCTCGAACACTCATAAACGAATATAGAAAAAGAAAGGATGAATCATGAGCTATGCATTATTTGGTCCGATAATTGACATTCTTATCGCACTTGCTATATGTGCTTTGGTGTTCTTTATTGCAAGAAGTCTTATTCGATATGCGCATTCTCTTAAGAAGGACGATAAGTCATCTAAGCAGTCTGCAGAAGATAAAAGAATTGCGTTACAGGACTTATAAAACACAAAACCGAGTTATCGTGGCAATTTTTGCGAATTTTGCAATTTCTGCCATGATAACCCGAAATTTAACGAAGAGAAGAGAAGCAATGCAACTACCGAGCTAGCGCCTCAATATGCAACACACGATCACATCGCTGAGCAATCAAAGGATCATGTGTCACTACAAGCAATGTCTTGTTATATTCTTTATTCATCGCTTGCAATTGCGCAAACACTTTATCAGCAAGATCTCTATCAAGTGAACCCGTCGGTTCATCTGCCAAAATCAACGAGCCAGGTTTCAGCATTGCGCGAGCAATCGCAACTCGCTGCTGTTCACCACCAGAAAGTACAGCAATACGGTCATTTTTAGCATACTCAATATTGAGTTCAGCAAGAACTGCATCAATCATTTGGTGTTTAACAGACTTTGACTCTTTATTATATGCCATCGCAATCCACAAATTATCAAATACGGTTCGATTATTGAGCAATGCAAACGATTGAAATAAATAGCTAATATGATAACGACGTAACTTAGTAGCAGCAACAGAATTAATGGCTGGAAGTTCTTTGCCAGCAATCTTTATTTCACCTTTATCATAGGTTTCAAGCATGCCGAGAATGTTTAGAATAGTGGATTTTCCAGAGCCGGAAGCCCCCATGATTGCTAACGATTCTCCTTGTTGCACACTAAAACTAAGATTATGTAAAACCGGTCGATTCCCATATGATTTATAAAGATTGCGTACACTTATTAAAGGTTCAATACCATTGTTTTGCATTATCAACTACTCCTTTACCATAGAAGTAATGTGTTTATTACTCAAATAATATGTTTGTATCGTTAATAATATGAGTTCAATAATTGCCGAAATCAGCACATATATCATGCCAGAACGAGTCCGTTCAATCGAAGCAATAATAAAAAGTACTCCTTGAACGAGTCCCACAAGCAAGAATGGCATAGAGAATATGCGTAATAGCGAAAAACCAAGCAATCGTTTCACTGCAATACTTTCTTGATAGCATGCTGCAAACATAGCAATAATCGCTATAAGCAATATCAACATAAGCAGGGTAATAAGCAGAATTACGCTACCGAACAATTGCAACGTCTGCATAATCGTCTTTTGGTAGCCTGCAATGCATTCTCCTACTTGTAAGAATTGAAGATGATTATCATCAAGATGATACCGTGCAGTATAAGCGTCGCTCAGATATCGAGCTGCTGCTTGATCATTCAATTTAATGTAGCTATTGTCAAGGCCGCCAGCAAGTAATGATTCACTTTCAGATGCATTTAAATTATCGCTCGTCGCATAAAAAATAATAGGATCTTTTACCATAACTTTATGATGAATATCCGTAGACCAGTTAAACCACTCGCGAGAAGGATGATACGTGCGGAATGCGAATTGTGGATGCGCAGTAAACTTGGTCGAAACATCAGTAGACGTTAGGTTGTCTGACTCTTGAAGCCACCGCCTCATCGAAGTCTGCTCTTGAGGATTATACGTGTCGGGAATGAAGTAAATGCGCACACCCTGACGAGCAAGGTTTTTGACCTCGTTATCTACAGTAAACCCTTGATCTTGCAAGTACTTAGGAGATGCCACAAACGACCAGAATGGCTTAGAAGGCACATGCTTGTATACGCTACCATTGCGCCAATCTTGTAGTATATCTGTATCAAAGAAGCTTGTGTAAATAAGCCTTACTCCTGGCTTATCCTCAATAGAACGATACCATGCAAAAGCATCTTTGGAATACTGCGTCGATTGACCAGATACCGAAGCACCGTCTTGCCCTACGAGGTGGTGATACATAATTCTCTGGTTTAATACAGGATGCCACATACGAGCAACTTCCACACTTTTCGCCAACTCGCCTATTGGCCCATCTATGCTATGCACGCCTTCTAATACGCATGTTGATGCAATAGCATAAACGAGTGCAAGAGCAATAAGCATACCGCGTTTGGTGATACGATTACGAATTGCATCTACTGGTTTCACAGAAATAATCATCAAAATAACTAATGCACTGAGAAGCAACACAACTGCAATAACTGGCAACGCTATAATCAGCGCCTGCATTAACAATTGAATATTCCATATAAATCCGTGAGTAAATAAACTCATCACGATACAAACAAGAGGATATACGGCGAGTGCTGAAACAAGTATCGGCATAAGATGACGCAAAGCAAACGATGAACGCGACCAACCCAGCAACAAGTAGCTTCCCAATGTTCTATACGAAAGATACCCATCAGCGATTATCGTAATGCCAAGAAGCAACACTGTTACAATGCAGACAATAATAAAAGTAAGTTGATTAAAACTATTGGATCGTGCTATTCCAGATTTTCCACGTTGAAAATCTTGGTAGGTTGTACCAGCGATGCGAGCAGCTTGAGTAACTAATGCATGGTAGTCTCGATTGGAAAGTCCCACAATCCTGTAATCACCAAGCTTTGTTTTACTATTGTTGACGAGGGCATCTAATTGACGAACAACTAAACGCGAACCCTCAATGGAAATAGTGGGCAGATCAGCAAGCATATCTGCTTTTGCCATATCAAGTCCAAGCGTTTTGCTACTTTCGCTGTGCAATAATTGCGTAAAGGCATGCGATGTCAGAATCGGCGTTCCGAGATATGACAAGGTAATAAGGTCTTCTTTACCTCGAGGATTGCCAAATATGCCAAGCTCAAAACCATCTACACCGGCGTCACTCGCTGCCAAGCGCATATCATTACGAACCACAAAAGCATTATGCTGAGCAACAGTATTCTTGAGTAATGCATAAATTTGATCAGCTTTGTCTTCTGTCACACCGCGTAATGAAAAAAGGCGACTCGTTTGTGGATATATAGCAATACAATCACCCAAGGAGTCGTTCATTTTTGTCAAACCTAACAGCGATGCAAATAATGCAAGCAGAAGAACAAGTGCGCATGACAATGAACGCAACAATCGAGACATCGCATCCCCTATGATAAGTTATTCATACATACAGATTATTTGCAATCCCAATATGCAGTAGCACATGGCACCAATGCCATGGAAACTGCTAGTACTACTGTCGATGCAATACGTGAAATTTTCTTCATCGTAAACCTCCAACTTATTTGTCGGGGGGGGGGCAATGTGCCTCCCACCAACATGATAGATTTACTTGTTTGTTGTGTCAACAAGAAATGTTAAGGATGCGTTTTAATCGAGTATTTGGACGAAGCTTTGCACAGCAAACGCAAATAAGAAGTTAATCTGCGATGCAGAATGGTGTTTCGTTGCTATTTTATAAGAGTTATCGTGGCAAAAATTGCAAATCTAGCAAAATCTGCCACGATAACGCGTGATTTCGGCTGCGCGATATGGTCGTAACTATTGTCGCGTAATCAGTTAAAAAACATTGTTTGTGCGTCAACAAAGTTGATGCTTGTTTTAGCATGACGAGGATTGTAAGAAGTTGGATACTTTGTAAACAGCATAAATATTTTCTTATAATCGCTATTTTTTGCATTCTCAACTAAAGTTGCGCGCTGCAACAACTTGCTCACCGATTCGGCTTCGTTAAGATTATTACGCCACTTACATTCTGCAATAAGAAGCTGCTTGTTAATATCGTCTTCTGCAACAATATCAATATCGGTTTGCTCACGAGCAATAGGATCAGAACCCCACCATTTACCTAACTTAGTTGGTAAAAAGTCCATTCCTCCAACTTTGCATTGGCGCACAATCCACTGTTCGCACATTTTCTCAAACTGTTGACCTACAAAAGTACTAAACGCTTCATGCTCGCCGCCAAGAATGCTACTTGCGGCAGCGTGTGAAAGTCCGCGTTCGATCAATCCTTTATTAGGCGCTACAAACCTATACCAATACGCAAAAAATGGGTCACAAATCTGCCATAATCCTTTTTTGCAATGAAGTGGATTCATACCGAATGGAATATTTCTTTCAATTAACCCAAGGCCTTCTAATGTTTTCAAATACACGTTCACTGATGTAGCTGGCAATCCAATACGATCCGATATCAAAGTCGGAGTATGGCATCCCGTTGCAAGAGCATTTAGCACACTATTGTATGTTGACGGATCGCGCAATTCCTGACGCATAAGCATGTCTGGTTCAGCGTACAAAATTCCCGAAATGTTAAAACATAATTGCTCAAGATTTTCCGCAAACGAAGACTTATTATCTAACTGTTCAATATAGTATGGCGTTCCTCCAAGAGATGCAAAATAGTTGATTTTATCTTCCCAAGTAGCATTATTTGGCATAAGCTCAGATGCTTCAAAAAGATTAAATGGTTGTAAGCGAATCTGTGCGGTACGTCTTCCGTAAAGTGGACTCTTTTTGCCAAGCACTTCACTTTCCATGAATCCTTCGTTACTGCCGCACAAAATAAGAGTCATGTTTGTGTTCTTAAATTTATGATCTATTGCGACTTGGAATGTTGACGCTAAGGATTTATCTGCTTGAGCTGCGTATGGAAATTCGTCGAAAACTAGAATAAGTGGAGATTGAGAAGCGCTTTGATTTGCGTTGTTAGATTGTTGTGCAACAAAATCTAAAGCGTTGTTCCAATTATTAAACGATCCTGTAGTTGATGGAAGATTGAAGAAATCATACACAACGCGCGAGAAATCACGTAAATTCTCAATATTAGTTTGTTCGCGAGCAGTAAAAAGTATTGCGCGCTTATTTTTACAAAATTGTGAAATAAGCGAAGTTTTTCCTATTCGTCTTCGGCCATAAACTATTGCCATCTGGAACGAGTGTTTGCTGTTTTCATACAGTTTTTCCAGTACTTGTAACTCGTCTTGTCTGCCAACAAAAACCATATTCCACCTGCCGATACGCCAATAATTGCAATATTTTTCAGCGCATCTTATGGCTGCTGAATCTGCGCTCAAGTTATTATAATCGCGATTATTATAATCATAATTATAATAATCTAAATTATATTATTTTGCAATATATTCAACGCAACCGCACGTTATCGTGGCAAAAATTGCAAAAATCACAAAAACTGCCACGATAACTCCATAAGTACGCCTCTATTTAAAAATAGCTTCAAAATGTAAATGTTCTTAAATATTGATTGTTGAGAACATGCAAACTGCTAATAGTAAAAGTTTTCTAAAAGCACTATCGTTAAAAATAGGTACGCCTATTTGTGTAGATAAAATCTACACGTTAGTATGTTGATAATTTACAAAACAAGAATCACAAGGAGGTGCTTATTATGACTAATCCTTTGCGCGGTATACGAGAAGAAGATATCGTCAAGTATTTTAAAGATCACAATCTTTCAGTTGATAAGACGTATGTATTTACAATGAAATACGACCCTTGGTGGAAAGATTTAATCAAACTATTTTTGTTACCTAAATTATTCTATGTAGCGCAAGGCGTTAATGCGCGTATTGTTGCTGCCACTAATAATGAGTTTATTGTTGTTAATCCGAATGCCATTTTAGGCTCGGGTAATCTAGCTAAATTAGACGATAAGCATCTTCGTTGCATTCCGTGGAATCAACTCACTAATTTTGAAGTTATAAATAAGCCAACAACTCAAATAATTCGCTTTACTGCGAATGGTAAAACCGAAGAATGGAGTGTGCCAACGGAAAGTGCTAGCGTATGGCACTTTAATGTGTACAATCTTGATAATTTGAGAAAAACAATACAATCGCACATCTCTTGATAAGTGGATTCCAAAACAAGATACCATATATTGTATGAACACTACTTACGCAATTGTTGATAATGACACGCTTGTATTGCGATATATGCAACTTCTTCTGAAAAGTCGTTTGCCTGAAAACTTTGTTTGTGCATGGATGTGTTCTTCTGCAAAACAAGCTATTCATCGTTGCGTTACAGAAAATACTCCTGACGTACTTTTAGTAGATATGTCAATGAGAGAAATGAGTGGTGTTGATGTAATTAAAGCAATTCGCGAGCGCAATAGCAATATTGTTTTAATTGGCATTACTTCCTACATGCTAGATGAATACGTATTGCAAGTTGCTAAGTCTGGTGGTCAAGCGCTAGTGCATAAAGACAATTTAGCAGACGTAGTTGCAGCCATCCAATCGCGCGCAACAAGCTACGGTTGCCCAGAATTGCCACAATATATTGACTATTTTCACACTCCGCAAGAATCATTTAATATGATTTCTCAACTTCCGAAGACTTCAGTTTTATCTCCTCAAGAATCGGAAATTATGCGCTTGTGCAAACAGGGATCTTCTACGAAAGAGATTGCAGATCAGCTTAATGTGAAAGTTTCAACAGTAAACACGCATTTACGGCGTATTTATGGAAAACTTCAAGTCCGAAGTCGTATGCAGGCGCTTGCTGCGCTCGCAAAATATTCGCATGACATATAACGTGTAAGAAATTAACGTGTAAAAGTAGGTAGTTATGAAATTATTAACGCGTATGATCAATTTTTTGCCGCATGATGCCTGGCAGAAAATTGGAATTGGTGTAATCATAAGTTGTACTTTGATTCTTGAAATTTGTTCCTATAATAATCTTCATTACTACGCTAATTGGCATGCCATTACGGTTGAAATAGTATGGATTGTAATCTGCTTATGTATTGCAATCTGGCCTCGTAAAGCATCTTTTATTGTGCTTATTTGGATGCCGTTGGTAATTATTGCACCAAATATCAACTATTCATCTATGATGCTTACCATATTGATTTGTTTGGCAATTGCTGTAATTACTCAACCTTGGTACACCGTGCTTTCTTCTTGCGGAGTATCTTCATGGTTCTTTATTATCTGCGATTTTCAAAACGCTTATGTGTTAGCGTGGTGGCTTCTTATCACTCTTATTTCTAGCGCAATCGTAAAATACTATATTTCTACTATTCACCAACAACAGGAACAGTTATTTTCGCAGCGTTACAACGTTTTTCAAAAATATGCCACTATTGCCGCAATTCGCATGCACGATGAAGTAACTAATGAGCTTTCCAGCATTATGATGATGGCTCAACAATCTATTGAACCTCAAACGACTCATGACCAAGAGCATGAAAATTCGCGAGAGATTCTTCAACGTGCTACTACAGCTGTTCATAGAGCACGTAATATCATTTCTCTTCTTGACAATGCTACAACTGCAAGCACTGGCGATGTTATGCAATCGACTACATGTTATAAAGATTTTTGTACAGGATTACGCGTTTTATTTGATGGTGAGCAAAAGTCATTTGAGAAGCTTGGCTATATTGGTTCCATTGACTTTAGTAGTGATTTAGCTGCTGAAGATTCGAGATCAGCGCATTTGCCTTTTGAAGAATGTGCTCAAATTGAGTATATTTGCCGAGAACTGCTTGCGAACGTAAAAAAGCATGCTGCAAAGCCTAAAGAATACGCCATGAATGTAATGCTTAATGACCATGAATGTCATATTACGTGTATAAATAGTGCGCAACGAGGTATTCTTGCTAACTTGCAATTAGGATATGGACTGCGTTTTCATAAGATACTTGCGGAACGAGTTGGCGGAA
Source organism: Gardnerella lacydonensis (assembly GCF_048545055.1). NCBI lineage: Bacteria > Bacillati > Actinomycetota > Actinomycetes > Bifidobacteriales > Bifidobacteriaceae > Gardnerella > Gardnerella lacydonensis. The sequence goes on along the minus strand of NZ_JBKQXT010000001.1, from coordinate 271,145 downwards.
CTTTTAAAGTTATTGAAGATGGCGATTCGTGGATTATTAATGTACACGTTCCGCTTCATGTAGAGAAATAGCCATTGTGCAAGATACTTATTGTGCTTTCTCTTACGCGTTAATCGAGTATTTGGACGCTTTTTAATCGAGTATTTGGACATATTTCAATCGAGTATTTGGACGTGTCTGCTGCATGGCAGATGCAAGTAGGCGGTTAATTCGCAATGCAGAATGCTGTTTCGTTGCTATGTTATACACGTTATCGTGGCAGAAATTGCAAAAATCACAAAAACTGCCACGATAGCGCATGATTTGAGTGATGCTAGTTTAGCGGAATAACAACATTGACCAGCCAAGTGTCGTCATCTTTTTGCGCGCTTAAAGATCCACCTAAACGTTCCACAGATTTTTTATGAAACAGTAGCCCTTTGCCAAAAACAAGTCTTTCGCCAAACTTATTCAACGTCGAAATCGAATTCATGCACATTATTTTGCATTCGCGCTCATCAACAGTAACGTTCATAGAAAAATCAACGCTAGTATTGCAATGCTTACGAATATTAGTAAGCAACTCGCTGCACATGCGAATAGCACATTGAGCTTTTTCAGTACTAACAGTTGCAGATGCAGTAAAATCACCACTCCCCGAACTTTTATCAACCACTGTTATCGAGCCATAATACCCAAGCTGCTCGCAAATCTTACGTTCAGCCTGTAAGCGCGCGCGAATATTGCATAAAAAATCAGCCAAAGTCATGCAATTATTACCATTAGAACCATAAATAAACTGCGTGCCAGCAATACTAGCAATATTTGAATCTAAAGAATCATCATACTTATGCTCAGCTTGCTCAAGTAGATTAATAACAAGTCGCGTTTTAGAAAGCGCATTACGAGAATGCTCAACAATCTGCTCTAATGACTCTTTTGTATGCTCACCGCTCTCGGCATACAAAGCATCAGTCGCAAGCAATGTAATATCCGTAATCTCATTGTTCACATCGTCATGCAATTGCAACGCAACAGACGCAATATAAGACTGGAACTCACTGCGCACAATATCCATTTTTGCGCGATTATTTTCTTCCAACATGTTCAAATACTTGCGCAAAGCGTAACCGCAAATCATGGAAATAAGAATAAAACAAGGAAAAGTAAGCGGAATGTACGCCATTTTTGCAAAGTACATAATATTCAGCGAAACTATGTACGCACAAAGCAAATACTTCCACGAATCGTAAAAGCCTGCAACAAACATGCTAGCGATCAATGAAAAAAGAAAGCAAGTTGCATTTACGCCTGGTACTGCTAACGTTACGCAATATAAAATCGGAGTTACGAGGGATATTTGACGCGAAAAAGCAATCAAAAGAAATATTACGAACATCCAAACGTATTGGCACACAGATTGCTGCGGGTTATGCCACAAACCAGCTGTATTGCAAGATTGCACATCCATTGACACTACAAGAATCGCCAATATTATGAATAAAGTTCGCTGAATTTTCCAGCTTTTAACCAACTCAATAACGCGCGAAAATGTTTTCATTAACATGCGCTATCCGTTTCTTGCAAAAGATTCGGATGATTCTGCGGCGAATCATTAAAATATTGCATATTGCTAGCTTGCTCACGATTTTGCATTGCAGCAAATGCGGATATTGCTTGCACGCGGTTAGAAACGTGCAATTTTTTGTAAATCCTATGAATATGCGTGTTAATAGTGTTTGGCATAAGACCAAGTTGAGCCGCAATCTGATTTGTTGTGTAGCCTTTAGCAAGCAGATCCATGATTTTTAGTTCTTGAGGCGGCAAAACGCTACGCGACCTTGATTTAGAAAGCCTAATAAAAGATTCTTGCGGAGTAGCAAAATCGTAAGCAGCGTCTTTAATGCAACGGCAGCCATACACGTGCTGATTATCGCAATATTGCAAAGCTTCTGCTAGTCCTTTGAAATTGTCTTTAGCAACCATTGCTTGCCCACCAACTTGCGCAACCATAGAAGCGTAGGACCTACAATCGTACGAAGTCATGCCAATTAAAACAATATTGCTGTTTTGTTCACGAATTGCGCGTATTACCTCTACTCCAGACATGTCTTTCATTGACATATCTATCAAAATATAATCCGGAGTTGTTTTTGTTACTTGGCAATATTTCAAAGCTTGCACGCCTGATTTTACGCACCATTTGCACACGTACTCGCTTGGCAAAAGCTTGCTGAGCACGTTTCGCATAACCGCTAAAACTAATGGGTCGTTATCTACTATTGCATACGTTTTTGGCATAATGGCTTTCTTGCAATCACACGCTACTTTTCTTATATTCTACTTTATAAACGCGCGCAAAGTAGGGCAAATTGTGTAGTAATAAATGATTACAAGTAATGCATGTAAATCAAATTTGGTTATAATAAGTAACAATATGTGACTTTTGGTTGCGTTGAAATTCATATTCAATAATGATTGCAGCAGGATTATATGACAAAACGATTAGTAGTATTGCACTCCGCAGAAGTAGCTGCGATGGCGCTCGCCTCAACAGCTGCTTTTATGCGTAGCTTTGACTTTTTCGTTTTGTGGCTTGTACCAGGACTTCTTTCTGTTGCATTGTATTCTTATGCATATTTTTTCTTGCGAAAAAGCGTTATTAAAGAAAAAAATGCGTATATCGCAAATAATATATCTAAGATTGATGGCGCAGGCGCTAACAGAACAAGTAATGATGTTGAGAATATAGAAAACAACAAAGATTACATAATTACTCTTGAGCAAGAACGCAAAAAAGTCGAATCACAAAATAAGCAAATACGTAGCAATTATCTAAATAATTTAACAAATATTATTACATGCTTTATTTGTGGGCTTATTCACGTTCCTTGGATTTATTACTACGGAATTGCAAATGGCGTTGTAACATTGGTGATTCTGTGGCGAGTAATAAAGCGCCCACAAGGTCACCCTATTGATGAAAGCGATTTTTAAAGATTTAAGACTTTAAGGATTTAGACTTTAAGGATTTAAGCTTATTGTTGATCTTCCATTGAAAGATTTAATCCTTTTGCGGCATTGCGAAAATCTTCTATATGATCGCCATAGCCGTCTGCAATAATAGCATCCTCTTTTACAACAAAAGAGCCATTTTCTAGCACAATATATTTTGTAAAGAATTCTTCTAATTGCTTAGCTAATTCATCAATTTCATATTGTGAAAGCTCTTCGCTACTATTTTCCGCAAGGTTATCTTCCTGCTTTTGAATTTGATTAATGCTATTTTCGCAAACTTTTCCTATTTTGTTTACGTTATCTTCTGGCTGCCAAGAGTTTATGCCAAAATCACTCATGCTTACACTACCCATATCTGCGCTACTCATGTTTGTATCTCCTTGTATCTGTAACGTATTTGCGCAACATATTTGTGCGTTGCTTTAAGTCTAATTACAAACATTTTCCGCGCAATATTGAGTACTGAGTTTTGAGTACATCATATTGCTCGAGGGATTGCAATATTTATACTAGAAATACAAAACGCATACGAACGATAAGAAATGTGCGCGAATTAGCTACAATGCTCACAAATAAAACAGCAAATTAGAAAGAAGGCAACTCATGAGCAAGGACTCTATAAAACTTATTAAAAAAACGCTTATTTGGATTCTTAAGTGGGCAATATTTACAGCAGTCGAATTCATTCTTTTGTACGTTGCGATTATTTCTTATGATCATGATTTTGCACAGTTCATGCACGAATACAGTGATGCCATTATTCCACTTATGGCAGGAATCGGAGCTATGGCAGCAACGATGATTCGCAACGAAGGCACTATTCTTGAAGTCATGGAGTAAGGTGATTATGGCGCTAAAACGCAATATTGCAAACAATAAACAATTTATGATATAATCTTACTACGCCGTGACTGCGCCATATTGTAGGTTTGAGGTTAATCTTCAACACGGCGTCTATTTTTATTATTTCAATTTTCAATAATACGGCTGCCACTAGGTACAGCCACTACTCCAAATCCTTCCGCTTTACCTTGACTATTTCTACGAACGTTATTTCTTATCATATTATAAAAAGTTGAATCTCTTTTAGAACATTTTCTATAAACTGCTCCTGCAACTAAATCTGCAAACTGCACACCTACACTGTGATGAGAAGCTGCTATAAATAATCCTTCAATTAGATTGTTATAATCAGCTCGATGTGAGTCATGATTATTGAGTAGATCAAAATGGAAATCATCAAGTTGCTTATTTTGTTTACTATTACGAGCATCAATAACTATCATTCCATAAACTTTTGTACCAGCATTTTTACTTAAATCTTGAAGATAATACTGAAAACGTTCACATATTTTTTCAAACGCAGTGTGATACATATTTTCAGCATTGCCATCTTTATATTTATCGTAATACTCCTTAGTGTTCACTACAGCAGCAATAATTTTAAAATCTTCATTTTCCGAAATCAGCTTAAACAGATTCTCACGCAATTCATTCAATTCATTAACACTCAAATTAGAAAGAGGCGTGGTCTTGTTGCTTAATGGATGATTAATGAAATAACGCCACTTAACTTCCCCCTCAATCCCATATTTCTTTTTTAATCCATGCAGATTACTTTGTAATGATTTCCATTGCGATTCTGGAATGACTAATCCGCCCAAAACAAAATAAGGATTTTGCTCTACAGCATCACGTTTAGGAGCGGTTCCACTCTCGTCCAAAAAAAGAATTTGCATGAGAATATTTTATATGAAATATTCAACATTCTACAGTTATAAACACAGCACAGCTACTATTGCACTATTAATTAGATTATGCAAATATTTATAAACTATTGTATTTAATACAAATACGAGTATACTTTTACCTTCTACAGGTATAGTGTAGAAACTGTATTAATACGATGCATTAACTAGCGCCCAACTTCAGCGGACAATATGGAGCTAACAATGAGAAGAAATAATAAATATAAAGGCATGCGCATACTTACTGCTTCAACTATCATTGCAGCAATGTCGCTACTTTCTGTATATCCAATAAGTGCATTAGCTATTACCCCCCCCCATCAACAGAAGTGACCGTAACTAACCCAGCTCCAAAAACACAACTTGTTGTAGATGGCACAAACGGATCAGACACAAACGATGGATCTGAAAGTAAGCCATTAAAAACTATTCAAAAAGCTCTTGAAAAAACTGCACAAAAACCTGCAAATATTACCATTAAAGGCAATTTTTCACTTAATACACCTGTAGAAATTCCACAAGACATTACACTTTCTATCGATAAATCCGGCGCCACAATAACAGGCTCAAATAATACCAACGATGGAATCACGCTGAAATCTGGTTCCACACTTCGCGGTGACGGCGAATTGAAAATGACTGCATTTAAGGTAGCTCTTACAGCGGAAAAAGGCTCTCTTATTACAGATGGCACATACACTTTCAAAGATAACGCAGTAGAAGACAGTCACGGAATTTACCTTGCGGGAACAGTAAAAGGCACAAGCAAAGATAAATTAAAAATTACTGCTGATGACAAATGTAATACAGGTTTTTATGCTGATGGTATTACTTTCGAAAATGCTACTATTAACGTTAAATCACAAATTCGCACATGGTTTGACGCATATGATTTAACTTTGAAAAATTCTTCACTTACTGTAGCAGGCTTCGGAATGTCATACTATGTAAACAAATTAAACATGGACAATTCGGAGTTTGTGATTAATAAAATTGGTTGGAGACACTCAACTGGTTTAACAATTCAAGGCGACTCAACTGTTACCAATAATTCACGAATTGTTGCTAATGCAGGATCTACTGCAGGCATTTCCGTTGGAATATCAAATGGAAAATTAGCCGTTACCAACTCTACTCTTGAATTTAATAATGGTGGCGCTGGCGGGTTAAATGTAAATAGCGGAAAAGTAATTCTCACCAATTCTACAATCAAAGGTGATGGAAAAAATAGTGGAGCGCTTTTTGGAGCTCAAAACAGTGGATCTATTGAACTTAAGGGAGACTGCTTAATAGATAGTCCAGCAAGTAAAAATGCAGACGGTGGAGCTGGAACAGGAAATAACTATGTTGTGACTGGAGGCTCACACATGGTTACATATGCTCCTGGATATCACAGCAACAAGGGAAGCACTGTTCCTGTAAACGGTGAAGAAAACGGTAACGAAAAGCTAAGTCTCTTTACTCTTGCTGATAGTTCTGTGAATGAGATAAAACCAATTAACAAAAAAGGAAATACCTACATATACTCAGTTAATAAAGCTTCTAAAGATAACGAAAAGCACGTATGGGTTCCAGCAGCAAAAGTGACATTTGAGCTCAATGATACAAAAGCTGAGGATTCTAAAAAAGCTAAAGGAGCTATATTCTCTGACTCTTCAACTAAAGCAAAAGAATCCCTTGCTATACGCGGTTACGCATTAAACTTTGCAAAAACAGTGGCAGGAGGAAGTACTGAAGTACCAGCAAATCCAATTGCTCCTGGATATAAGTTCCTCGGGTGGTTCTGCAAAAACGCTCAGCATAGCGAGCAAAAATTTACTGAAAAAATGATAATTAAAAGCGACACAACAGTGTACGCAAAGTGGGAAAAAGATTCCTCATCTTATGCTGTTCGCTACCATAATTGTGCTCAAGATGATGCAACATACCTTGTTAGTGAAACTAATTCAAAACGCACTAGCAAAGTTCTTTCATTCGGAGAAGTTATTAAGAATAATGCAAAATTTGCCCGCAAAGGAATGGTCTTCAAGGGTTGGACCACAGAGAAAAACGGTAAAGGAAAGACCGTAAAAGAAGGTAGCAATATTTCTATATTAAAGGGTAAAAACTTAATTGACTTATATGCGAATTGGGAAGAAAAAGAATTTACAGTAAAATTCTCTGCAAATGGCGGAACTTTCTCCGATAGCAGTATCTTTAAGACAAATAAAAAAGTATTTGAGATTAAAAAAGATAAGCGCGGCGGAGAAGTTGCCGTTGTGAAGAAAACAGCAAAATTTAGTGAAAACAAGACGCTAATCAATCTTATGAAAAGCTTGGATGATAATGTCAATATAGACACTCCTGGCATTAGCGGCAAAGCAGCTTCTGATTCAGACACAAATTATACGAAACTTGCTACGCGCAAATACTATAATTTAATAAATGAGAAAAAAGAAAACTCATTCTTTGGGTATGTGTATAGCACAGATTATTACTACTGGTTCAAAGACAAGAATGGAACTGAAAAAGCTAGTATTGATGACAATTTACGAGTGAACGATGATCTTACCTTCTACCTTAAGTGGAAGATTAATCCAAACGTTGAACAAATACAACAGGAGGATATTAATCTTCCTGCAGATTTATTAACTGGCGATAACACAGCAACTACAGCGTATAAAGTTACTCCAGGACAAACTATTGATTTCACTGGCACAATCACAGCTTCAGTAGTAAAAGAACAAATGAAGACGATAGAAAATACTTTTAAAACAGTGAAAAAGGAGAATTATAGCAATATTACTCTCAGCGATATGACATCTTCGTTCATGGCAACATTTACCATTCCAGACGGTTTAACGCTGCCTGACAATATCACAAAAGATACACTTAAGCTCGATGGGTTCTCAGATACTTTTGCTATCCAGGATGTGCAAGTTAAAGACAAGACTGTAACAGTCACTATTAATTTGAAATCTGGCATTACGACGTATGCAGCATTGCAGACAGCAGTACAAACAAATCTTGGCGACGCAATGAAAATCACTATTACAGGAATAAAGATAAACCAAGATTTCTCCGGAAAAGCTACAATTGTTGGAACAGTGACAGGCTACTTCCACGCAGCTGCAACGTTTAATGGAAAAACGAAATTATTTGACTTTACTTGGAATGGCTCACAGACAAACGACGGGAAGAACTCTGACGCAACAGCAAGTGCTAATGATATTTCTCTCACCGTAGAATATGATCCACAAACTCCTCCAACGCCACCTACGCCACCTACACCACCAACGCCTGTTCCTGAACCAACGCCTGTTCCTGAACCAACGCCTGTTCCTGAACCAACACCTGTTCCAGAACCGACACCGTGGCCAAAGCATAAGCCGACTCCAGAAAAAACACAAAACCCTACGACACTACCAAAAGAAAATCCAAATAATAAAATCGTAGAAAAACGCAAAAATGGGAATAACCAACTTCCAAAAACAGGAAGCTCGATATTACTAACTGCTTTTTCTGCAATTTTAACGTTTGGACTTGCTGGAGTCATAGCACAATTAAAGCGCATAAAAATAAATAAGTAATAATTTCATAAGAAAAACAAACAAAATAGGGGCTAGTATTGCAAATAACTGCACTACTAGCCCCTATTAATTACATGCAAATATTCAACAATATAATCACGATTATTATAATCACGATTATATTAATAAAGTAAGGTGGTTCAAGATTATTGCGCGGATGCGATTGAAGCCTCTTGGCGAGCAACGTCAAGCGCTTTGTTGAAGGCATCACTAGTCCAACTTGCTCCAGCAACAACCGAAATATGCAAATCTTTTAACGGTTTTCCAACGATTTTTCCTGGAATAGCCTCACTAAAAGCGCTCATGTGTTTTTTGGAGATTGGCGTAAACGGATGAGACGTTATTTGCACACTGCTAATATTTCCATTTGTAACGCTTAAATTCACATCAATGCTATCTTCTGCAACTGGCCCATACTTAGCTTTGATTTTGTAATCGCCATCTTTGTAATTGCCAGTGTCTGTTTTAGGAGAATTTTGCTGATTCTGCTGATTTTGCTGATTCTGCGAATCCTCACTTTGCGCGGAAGCATGCGATTGTTTAGCGCCAGAATCATAAGATTTCGAAGCATTGCCACTATCGTTTTCGCTTTGACCAGAGTTTCCTGCAAACTCATCGTTCATCGGCACAGCACTCGGCTCGCCGCAAGATGCAAGAAGCGCACTTGAGCTAGCTAAAACCGCAATCGCAGCAACCGTTTTTGCAATTTTTTTAGACTTCAAATCATCACGCAAATTGTTGCAGTGTGAAACATTGTGAAACATATTGTCTAAAATCATAAGTCATCGCCTTTAAATCTTAAATTAAAACTATACGCAACTAATCATTTAAATTCGCTAATTTAGGCGACTTAGTAGGCTCATGATTTTGCAAAGATTGCGCAACGCTTTCATCAACATGTGCACTCGTAAACGCAGGCTTGCCACCAATCGCCTCGTACTCTTTGCGCGCAACCTCATTATTCCAACGCTCCCCAACAAGCACACCGTGGTTGAGCATAATTTCACGATCCGCGCATTGAGCAACCAAAGAATCGTGCGTTACAACAATAATCGTAGTGCCCTGGGAATGAAGCTGCTTAAACAAGTCGAGTACAATCTGCTCATTCTTTTCGTCCAAATTACCAGTCGGCTCGTCCGCAAGAAGTAACTTCGGGCAGTTAATAAGAGCACGCGCAACGCACACGCGCTGCTGCTCACCGCCAGAAAGCTGGCTTGGTAAATGATGCGCACGGTCCTTTAATCCCACGCGTTCCAAGGCTTCCATTGCTTGCGATTCATCTACAACTGAATGATAGTATTGCGCAACCATCACGTTTTCTACGGCTGTTAAATGTGGCACAAGATAAAACTTTTGAAACACAAGACCGATTACGTTTTTGCGAACGTCTGCAAGCTGGCCCGCGTTCAAATCCTCGAGTTTGCGGCCTTGCAAAGCAACAGAGCCTTTAGACGGCGAATCCATGCACCCAATAATGTTCATTAGCGTAGTTTTGCCAGAGCCGCTCGAGCCAACAATCGAAAGCCACTCGCCTTGCGGCACAGTAAGCGACAAATCGTCAACAGCGCGAAGAGAGCCGTAAATCTTGGAAACGTGGTCCAAAGTCAACAGCATTTCTGGCTTGGAATCTGTATTTTCCTGCCTATTTTCTACATTCTCTGCCATATTAAATCCTTAAAAATCCTTAACTAAACATTCTAAAAACATTCTAAAATCACTCCAAAAACACTATAAAAGCTATTCTTCTCGAAGCACAATCGCAGGGTCGATTTTTGAAGCGCGCAAAACAGGCGGCAACGCAGCAACGCAAGACGCTGCAACGCTAAACACAATAGAAAACGCCACCAGCCACCAATTCACGCTCAAATCTCTAGAAAACACCATTGACGCAAGCAAGCGCGCAAAACCATACCCTACTGCTGTACCAGCGATTCCGCCAATAAAGCCATAAAGCCCAGATTCCGCAGTGAATTCAATGCCAATGCTCTTAGCACTCGCACCCAAAGCTTTGCGCAAGCCAATCTCATTTCGGCGCTGCTGCACAATCGAAGAAATCGTAGTACTTACGCCAACCATCATCAACGCAAGAACAACCAGCGAAACAATCCAAAATAGGCTGCGAAGCATAGCAATAATTCCAGTATCTGCCGCTGTAACTTTAGTAACTTGTTGCGCACGAACACGCATAGAAGTCATATCGTTAATGCTGCGCACAACAGCATCTACGCTCGGCGCAGAAGACGAGTAAGCAATCACGTCCGCACCGCGCTTAACGCCTGTAAGCGCGCGCAAATCCGCGTTAGTTGCGTAAAGCATGGAATCTTCGGCGTCTCCCGTGTCTAGAATGCCGCAAACGCGGAAAGTTGTGCCGTGAGTATCCATAATATCTGTGGAAACTCTGCCTTCAACAAGCTTATTTTGAGAGGACTTTTCCGTTTGATTATCTGCTTGATTATCTTGCGACTTATCTTGCGACTTTTGCGCAGGCTTATGCGAATCCGAGGAATTATCGCCAGCGCGATACGCGATTGCAATGCGCGAACCAATCTTCAAGCCCATAGCAAGAGACACATCTCGCCCAACCATAACGTTTCCACTGCTAGGCCAAGCGCCGTCCACATTCCAATGCTTGTTAAGCGACTTAACAGCAGAAACATCTACTCCAGCAAGCACGTACGGAGCTGCATTAATGCGCACATTTTCGTAACGGTACGTAGCAGATCGCATAGCGCCTTTTGCAAGAACCATGTCGTTAGTGTGCAAAACCATTGCGCGATCAATGCCATTTTTCCACTCGCCTGCAATAGGCGTCACAATAATATTCGCTCCATATGCGCGCATTTCGTCACTCATTTGTTGAGGAACAACAATGCAAATTGCAGCCAAACAAAACAGCGTAGCAGCACCAACAAGAGTGGCAACTACTGCCATAAGCGCACGCGACTTTCGGCGAAAAACCGCGCCAAAAAGCATAGTTGCAAACATTGCGCTATTAGAAGTCATACCCGAACCAGATTTAACGCCCATGAAGCACCTCCGCAGGACGCACATGCAAAATAGAGCGAATAGAAGAGCCAGCGGCAGCAAGAACAGTAATCGCAAGAAGCACAAACACCAGCACAAACACCATTGGTCGAAGCGAAATCGCAGAACCAAACACGCCAAATCCAATCACTTGCGCAACTCCAAAGCCTGCAATCATGCCAATAAGCGCACCAACGCACGCAATAACCGCTGTTTCCATAAGCATTAGCCTCGCAACAGCGCCATCGCGCGCACCCAGCGCCTTGAGCAGCGCAAGCTCCCCCGAGCGCTCCGAAATCGCAGCCGCCATAAGATTTGCAACCGCAACAGCCGCCGCAACCAAGCTAAGCGCCGTCATAAGCACCATCACAGCGCGCGTCTTGTTAAGCACGCTGCCTTGCATAGCCGAAACTTGCCGCACTTGCTTTGCAACAGCTCCTGGAATCACTTCTTCAATCTGGTAAGTAATCGAGCTTGGGTAAGCCGTGCAATACCAAGTCTCCCACTCTTCTTGGCTAAGAGCCGCTGGATTCTTAGCTGCTTTACGCGCTAAATCGTTTTCTGGCGTAGTCAATGCTTTAACTTCAATCGCCTCAACCATATTTGGCTTATTTGCAAGGCTTTGAGCTTCGCTAGAATCCGCGTAAATCGCGTTATTGTCGCTATCTCCAGAATCGTAGATGCCAACAATTTTAAGTGACATTTGTCTGCCAGAGCGTGTTAGTTTTATTCGCTGACCAACTTTTAGATTATGACTTTTAGCAAGATTTGTGCCAACAGCGGCTTCACGCTTAAAATCTCGTGGGAATCTGCCTTCAATCATCTTCCACCAAGACCGCATTCCTTGCACACCAACAACTGTTGTCTCTCCAGAAGCGAGCGCAAGCTTGCGATTAAACCAAGTGCCAACAATCGGAACTACTGAATTAGCAGATTTATTGGAATTAGCGGAATTAGTAGATTCAGAAGAATTAGTAGATTCAGCGGAAGAATTTGCTTTAAGATTTGCGTAAATCGTTAGTTTTGGCGCAAAATTTGTTATGTTAAAAGCCCAAAAAATCATTTTGATTTTTGCAGCATCCGATTCCTTCAAAAAAGCGGTAGATTCTTGACTTTCCGCATCAGCCAAAGTTTGCGAAGATTGAGAAGATTGCGAATTACTATAAGCCGACTTTGTGCGAGAAGCATACAAGTCGTTCACAACAGCATTCGACTTAGGCTGAACAATAATATTGGATCCGTAAGAGCTAAGCTCCGCGTTAATTTTGTCTCCAACGTCGTAAACAACACTAAGCATTGCCACGCTTACACACGCACTCAAGCACACAACAATCGCTATAAGAACTCGCTTTTTAATCTGCCTTGCAAGAGATCGCGCAACCATTCGAATCATAAACATTTGCAAGCACTCCTACTTAAAGTGCGAGCTAAGCACATCTAAATCGGCTGTGTGAATGGTAATTTTGCCGCCACCAGCCTTGTACGGGAATGGAATCGGGTTGCATCCGCCCTTAAACCCAATAGTCGCCAAGTTTATTGCAACATCGCATTTTCGGCATATTATCTTGCCATCTTTTTCGTAGTAACCTGCATCGCCGCAATTTTCGCAAGCATCCAAGCCCACGCCATACGCTCCACCATTTTTCTTGATGATTATAAAGCGCATAACAGTGCCATCTTTAGCTTTGTATTGGAATCGATGCAAGTGGCCATCGCTAATTTGAACAAAGTTGATTGTTGCTACGCCATCGTGCAACTCATACGGTTCTGGAGGCGTAAGAGTTGGTTTAATATTCATAAGAGATACGCCAGCAGTAAGAGTAAGTATCACTACGATTGCAGCCAAAAGAGCTGCAAGCGCGGACCTTCTAGACTTGCGCTTAAACGCTCGCTTTGCGCGGATTTGTGCAGGATTTTCTCCAACTACAGGCGTCTTAAAACCAATTACAATAGACACAAATGCAGGAATCAAAAACACGCAGATTTGCGCCATAATCATAAGCGGAGCATTGTTTATAAGCCAAACAAGAATGCTGAACGAAAAATCGTCTATATACAGCAAAATACTTCCTTGCATAATTTGCAACAAAGACGTTAAATGCTGAATTAGCAAGATTATCATGCTTAGAATAATTGCGATTTTAAAGGCGATTTTACTGGAGGTTGTGCGCAAAGACCTAACCATAAGACTTATGCAAATCGCAGCAGCCGCGCCAAGAATAAATCCTAGTGCGCGAAGAAGCATATCGGAAGTAAACGGAGGCGTGCTGGAGTCAACGAAAATCGTAAGCTGCAAAATCACGTCTGGGAGCGCGTAAAACACTGTAAACGCTAGGCATAGCGCACTAATTGCATTGCTTATGTGCAAGGGCCGCGGATTTTTGCGCCATTTTGCAACCGTTTTTCCGGATGCAGCAACACAAGCGATTGTTGCAATATCTAACGGAACGGCAATGCAAAGCGCTGGAAGATTCACAAAATTGCGCTGATTAATCACCACGCTTGCGCGCAAGAATGCAAAAACAAGCGCCGCAACTGTTCCAAAAATCAAGCCGAAAAGTCGCCAGCGGGAGCTGATTGGCTTATCTCGCCCCTCGCCAACGCTTAGAGTTGCGCTTAATCCCATTGTAAGCAGCGCAAGAGGGAGCAGCCCTGGAAGTACCGTAACGAACAGCCTGAGCATGTCTCCCTCCTTTACTGTTTACATATTATTTTTGTTTTTTTATTTACTTATTTTTGTTTTTTGATTATGCATTATGCATTATTTATTTGTTGTTTTTATTCACAAACTACCACTGGCAAAACTACCACTGACGTGGAGTGTACTTCCAATCGTCGAATGTAGCAGTAATTGGCTCAGTCCAGAATCGGCCAGTCACGCCCGTAGCAGGATCTACGTGAAGCATCCAGCCCTTCTTTTCTGGCGATTCAACAGAAAGCACCAACTTGTAGTTTCCAGCCTTATCGAGCTTAACATTTGCGCCGTAGTGTGGGCCATCGGAAGCGTTCATTTGCATAAACGTACCCTTTACAACAGCGTCGCCGCTAGCTTTATCAATAATTTGATAATTTACAGTCAAATCTGGAATAAACTCGCCCTTACCGTAGCCAAGCTTTGTGCCTTCCTTGTTTGCGTGAATATCAGCCTCAAGGTGGAAGCTTGCCTCGCTTGCCTTTAAGCCCATGCCTGCTGGAACCATATCGACTGGCTGGAAGTACACGGCGCCAATCGTAAGTGGGCCAATGTTCTGGTCTTGGTTAGGTCCAACTGGAACCTCTTCAAAGCCCTTGTCTCCGCCCTTGTCGTCAGCCTTCTGCTCGGATGCTTGTGGCTTTGACGCAGACTTTGCTGCGTTTCCATTTGCACCGCAACCCGTAAGAGTTAGCATTCCTGCGAGCGCCAAGGCTGCGATTGCAATCATCTTTTTGTTCTTCATATCTAACCTTTTCTGTTAGTTAATTATTTGTTTATTATTGCTTGATTTTTAGTTTTGATTTTTAGTTTTGACTTATCCGCGAACGGTTGCTGGCGACTTGTGTGTGCGCAAAATAGACACGCATAGCAGTGCAATAACCACGATTGCAGCTACAACTTGTGCTGAAATCGTTTCAACGTACGGATAGAATCCAAGCCAATCGTTAGTTGGCAAGCCTTGAATATAAACTCCAGCGATTGCGTCACCCTCTATAAGCGCGTGTACGCCGCCGCCAGCAAAAATCACCACTAGGATGCACATTAGAGCGCTGGTTCCTGTAAAGAATGGGCGAATTGGTATGCGAACGGATGCAAAGCGAATTAGCAGGAAGATTACAACCAAAACAGCGGCTGCAGCCACAAATCCGCCCCAGATCATGGAGTCTGCTCCACTTGATACGGCAAAAATCGCTTGGTAGAAGATTACAGTTTCTGCACCTTCACGAAACACTGCTAGGAAGCTTAACAGTGCTAGAGAAATCAGGCTTCCTTTAGAAACTGCTGCCGTCGTTTGGTTGCGAATATACTCGTTCCAAGCTTGCACAGAAGACCTTGAAATCATCCAATTGCTTGTATACAGCAGCATAAGCATTGCAAACAGTGCTACAACGCCTTCAGTGATTTCTTGCTGCGGGCCAGAGCCGTTAAACAACAATCCAAATAGCGCAGCAACAATAAGCGAAGCTATGATTCCAGCAACAAGCCCCATGTAAATGTACTTAACCATGTGCTTGTGCCCAGATTTAATCAAATATGCAATTATTGCGGCGACAACCAGCAGCGCTTCTAATCCTTCACGTAGCAAAATTATAAAAGCCTGTCCAAAGGAGCTCGTTATAAATTGCATGAACGGATTGGAGTTAGACGTCGCTCCTCCGTCTAGTTTTGCCGCATCTTCAACAAGCATTGATTTAAGATCGGTCACGAACTTTTTTGTTTGCTCAAATGTTTTGCCATTGTTCATAGCCTGTCTGCACTCTTTGAACTGGTATTCAACAGTGCTTACTCTGCTTCCGCTTATTGCGTTCATCACATTCTTCTCAAAACCGAGCTTTTCGTAATATTGGTAATAGGCTTCGTTCACTAAATCAACAGCTTTGGCAACTTCTTGCTTGTTTCCTTTTGCTGCTTTGTACGTTGATGCAGATTTATCTAGTATAACGTTCATTTCTCGCGCTACTTGGCTCCAAGTTCTGCCGTTTCGCCCAAGATTTTTCTTTTTTGCTGCGTCGAGCTTTTTACGCTCTTTTGCGATTTGCGCGCGCAACTTGGCTGCATAAACATTCGGCTTATCTAGACTTGCGTTTGCGTCTAATTGAGATGCACTTTGCGCAACGTCTGCTTCTAGCGCAGATGCCACTTCACTAATCCGTGCGCTTTGATTTTGTTGATATACCAAAGTTTGCAGTTGCTGGAACTGGTCACTTTGCGACTGCACTTTATCTTGCCCAATTGTGTCTCGAACAACGGTTATGAAATTGGATGCTACGTATACTGAGTTGTATGCAGCTTGGAATCTGGTTGCAGCTCCTGCCATATTTGCACTATTGTATTCGTTTTTACCTTGTTCTATTTGGCTTGTAACTGCTGAAGAAACATCTGACCAACTGTTGTAGGTTTTGTCAGCGTCAGTTGCGTAGGCTATGGTTGGCTCGCCAACTAATCCTACTAATCCGACTACTCCCATTGCGCAACTTATTAAAATGCATATTGACAACAAAAATGCCGATGCGCTCGCAACTTTCTGGCGCGCTTTTGCACACTCGCGCATAATGTCTCCATATCTCCTTTGGCTCTATCCCCCCATTGAGCGCACACAATTTTTTCTATTTTCGTTTAGTTTTAATCGTTCAAATTTTTTGGCGGCTTTTGCACGGTTTTTATTCCCGTTTTTATTCTGTTTAAAGTCGCTTCGCAAGTAACCCCATGAACATAATATCGATATATCAGGTAGATTGATATAGTTCGGCGCAAAAAAACTCGCAAATATTACAAAATGATATTGATAATGATAATTATCTTTGAGCAATCAGCATTAGTCAGCAAAAAAGCGCGCTGGGAAGGCGGCCGTTTTGCGAAGCACATGATTTGGCTGCATTACAGCAAACTCAGCGCCAACATTTTGCACGATTTTTTGCAAATAGTTTTCTTGCGATACAAACAACGCACTTGCAATCGCGTCGGCATAAGCCGTTGGAAAATCGCAAGTTTTGCTAGGCGCATACGCCCAACTTGCACATAAATCGCAAGCAGGAATGCCGTCAAGCGCATTAATTAAGTGAGTCGCAATTAAATTAGACTCAAAGCCATTTGCGTCTTTTACTTTCCAACGCCTTCTTGCACTAGACGAAGCACACAGCGCCCCGCTTGCGATTGACGCCACTCCAACTGCTTTAGTTGTGTCAAAAGGATTTTCCAGAGCCACTTTTATTTGACTATTCTCTTTGCTAAAGCAAGCGCGCATATCGCCACCAGCGTTTACCAAAAAATCAAAATCCGCATGAAGCTCCTCACCAAGCTCCTCTTTAATAATCTGCGTTACAAGATCCACAAAATAGCCTTTTCCAGCTGCACCAAAATCAAGCTGCACTGGCTGATTTGTGCAAAGCGTTGTGCCGCCGCTATCTCGCGAAATATCTGCCCACGTAACTGGCAAAGCGCTGCGGTAATCAGCCCAGCTGTCACTATCATCACTCGCGCTAGCTGCCGACTCTGGAACGAATTGCACAGAATTATCGTATCCAAGTGCAAGCAAATCCGCGCCAATACAAGCGTCGAAAGCTCCGCGAGTGGCAGCGTAAAACTCGCTATAAAGAGCAAAAAGCGGCTGCACCCACGTTGGAAACTCAAACTCGCCGCCATGCTCCACACGAGCCATGCGCGAAACAAGCGAATCTGCACGAAAGCGCGAAAGCACCGATTCGTACTCGTCAACAAAAGCGCGAATCCGCTGCTCAACTCGCTGCGCAATCGGCACGCTGCTAGAGATAATAGTCCCCGTTCCAAGCGCGCGCTCAATCGCCATTACATTCCTAAACATCGCTTTCCTCACTCCCAATACCAAACACTCTATCAATCATCAAAAACCGCAACAATATCCCCCCAAAAGCCACAAAATAGCAAAATGTCGTCATAGTTTACAGAAAGCCATGTTCTATACCGACATTTTGGCAAAATGAAGGTATAGCGTGCAAAAAATACTCATCTATACCTACATTTTTGCAAAAACGCGCTATAGAAACATAGGCAGCATCTGCAACATCACACCGCTTGTTTCGGCGTAGACAACGCAGCAGTGGCATGCACGCATAAAGAAAAGGGTCTTCGAGATTAAAGCGTAGCGCGAGAAGTCACCTAGATTCGCTGAGCCGCTCAAACGTAAAGTCCAGTGGACTTTACGTGCAGCGAAGACGTGAGCGCGCTGTAACGCGCGAGCGATTTCCCCGCGTTTGTTTACGTATTTGACGATCTTGGGAACAAACGCAGGATAAAAGAAACAAAAGCATGAACACTTTCCCGAGATTGTTCCCTTTTTGACACATTTGGTAAACAAAAGCAGGAACACTTTCCCGCGTTTGTTTACGTATTTGGCGATTTTGGGAACAAATGCGGGATAAAAGAAACGAAAATACTACATAAAACACACAAAACATAAAAAGGGTTTGTTAGAAGTAATCTAACAAACCCTTAAAACCAGAAGGAAGAATCCCGTCCCTAGCGGGAAACAACCAACCAGCAACAAGCATCAAGCACAATCAAACAGCAACCCAAACTCCATATGGTAAGAAAAGGAAATTTTCGGCAAACCACACGAAACCCAAGCCACTATTTGAAAGCTTGTGATACGCGTGAAGAAAAAACAACACGCGTATCACACGCTCAACGCAAACCTTTTAACTTAGTGACGCATCTTGCGAACAGCAGCACCCATACCAGCAAGCATAGAAGCAGCCAAAGCAGTCAAAGCAACACCAACACCAGCATTACCAAGCTTCTCGCCAGCCTTACCATGACCATTGCCACCCTTGGCGCCCATACCAGCAAGCTCACCCTTAGCAGCAGCGGCCTTATTACCAGCGGCAGCAGCAGGAGCAGCCTGAGCCTTAGCCTCAGCCTTAGCTTCAACCTTCTTAGCCTCAGCCTTAGCAGCAGCAGGAGCAGCAGGGAAATCAGTAGAAACTGGGTTCAAAGTGTTAGGATCAGCAAAGCCCTTAACAGCAGAAGCCTCAACCTCAACAGCCTTATTATAAGCAGAACGATAATTCACAAGAGCAGCATTATAAGCAGCAGCAGCAAGCAAAGCCTTACCACTCTTCTCGCCGAAATCCTTCTCAGCATTGGCATACTCATGAGTCCTATAAGCATTAGCCTTAGACTGAGCAGCCTTCAAATCAATAACAGCAGCCTTGTAAGCATCAGTATCAGTCTTACCAGCCACACGAAGAGCCTCTTCACGATCAGCAGCAGACTTCACCTGAGCATCAAAAGCAGCCATCTGAGTCTTAGCAGCCTCAAAACCAGCCTTAGACTTAACAAACTTCTCCTGAGCATCCTTATTAGTAGCATCAGCCTCAGCCAACACAACCTGAGTACGCATCAACTCAGCAGAAGCAGCAGACTTAGTTGGATCAGCAGTCTGAACAGGTGGATTGACAGGAGTATTCTTATCATCCTTCTTAGGAGTTACTTTCTTGCCCTCAAGCTTAGCTAAAGCAGCTTTAGCCTCAGTCAAGGTTGCTTTAGCTTCTTCTAAAGTAACCTTGACACTAAAGACAGCAGACTTAATACCACTAACTTTAGTGTTAACGGCGTCATAATCCGCAAAATCTGTACTACTGTTAAGGTCTTCTTTTGCCTTTTTCAAAGCTTCTTGCAAAGCCTTATCAGCAGCATCCTTAGCCTCATCAATCTTCTTTTTTTGATTTGCGGAATAATTATCCTTTGTATCAGCTGCAGTAGTCTTATCCTGCTCAGCCTTAGCCTTGTCAGCATCATCCTTAGCAGCCTTAACATTAGCTAAAACGACTTCAGCATTATTAGCAGCTTCTTGAGCTTCTTCAAGAGCGACAGTATCTTTAGTTACCTCACGCTCAGCCTTTACTACCTTATCCTTTGCTTCCTTGAGTTTAGCAGGATCAACCTTAGTATCAGCAGTTTTAGCATCAGTACCCTCAGCAGCGAATGCTGGGGTTGCCATTGCGAAGCCGGCAAGCAAAGTAGCGCCAGCAGCGAAAGCGGCGATAGCCTTCTTATTCATCATTTTAATTTCCTTTCTTCTTCTCCTCTGCGTTAGTGGCGCAGAGAAAAATTTGCTCCACAATCCACAACACGTGAATAGTGGTTTAAACACCAGCCAAAACTAGGAGCAGCTGGCGTTTGCTTATTAACATACCCCCCCCCCGTTTAAAAAAGTCAAGAGGCAACCACACAAAACAAACAGAAAAAAATAATGTTACACACAAACTAATCCACGATAAAAACTATTTTCACAATAATATTTGTGGATTAACACTAATAAAACCGTAAAAACACATTGTTTCAAGGTTTTTAAAGAATTTTCCCAGACTTTTCTCAGGAAACTACTCAGGCAAGAACACTAACACTATAAAACCATTGAAAAATCAACATTCCACACAACCCACACACGCAACACGCCGACACCACACCAACAACCACACCCAATTAACTTCCCGCGTTTGTTCCCTTTTTGACCCATTTGGTAAACAAAAGCAGGAACACTTCCACGCGTTTGTTTACGTATTTGGCAATTTTGGAAACAAAAGCGGGATAAAAGAAACAAAAGCGGGAACACTTGCCCGAGATTGTTTACGTATTTCGCGATTTTGGGAACAAACGCGGGATAAAAGAAACAAAAACAGGATAAAAGAAACAAAAAAGCAGGAGCCGCGATAAATAATCGCAAACTCCTGCTTATCGAGCGTACCTTATTACAAAAGTCAGCCTTAGATTAACTTAGATCACATTAAATCACTTTAGCGTTAGGCAACACATTGCCGTCTTTATCAACGTTACAACTGTGCTCAACAGCAATAGTAATATTGTCTGAGTCAACAGAAAAGAATCCGTCAGTCACCTTAAAAACATGACGAACGCCCTTCAAATCGTCAACCTTCACAAAACCGTGATCAATCAACGCAAGCACAGCCTCATGCCCAGGAAGAACACCCATTGTGCCATTCACAGAAGGAATAACCACAAACTTGGCATCGCCTTCCCAAACAGGATGCCTGGCTGCAACCACACTAACGTGCAGCGTTTTCACTTGCTTTTCTGCCATAATCACGCACCAAACTCTTGCTTCATATCGTGCCAACGACGCTCAAGATCGTCGATACCACCAATGCCAGAGAACGCCTGCTCAGGAATCTCATCGTAAGTACCATTGCAAATTCGCGTAAACGCCTCAATGGTCTCATCAGCTGGAACATAAGAACCTGGACGACCAGTGAACTTTTCAGCCACATAGAAGTTCTGACCAAGGAACTGTTCAATCTTACGAGCACGGCTCACAGTGGTCTTATCTTCCTCACCAAGCTCATCAATACCAATCAAAGCAATGATGTCCTGAAGCTCCTTATTACGCTGCAAAATAGCCTTCACACGATTAGCACAATCATAGTGAGCCTGACCAACATAACGCGGATCAAGAATTCGCGAAGTAGAAGTCAAAGGATCCACAGCTGGGTAAATACCCTTAGCCGCAATATCACGCGAAAGCTCAGTAGTAGCGTCCAAGTGCGTAAATGTTGTTGCAGGTGCAGGATCGGTGTAATCATCTGCAGGCACGTAAATAGCCTGAAGCGACGTAATAGAATGACCGCGCGTAGAAGTAATACGCTCCTGCAACGCACCCATTTCATCCGCCAAGTTTGGCTGATAACCAACTGCAGAAGGCATACGACCAAGCAAAGTGGAAACCTCAGAACCTGCCTGAGTAAAGCGGAAGATGTTGTCGATAAACAGCAACACGTCCTGATTCTGAACATCACGGAAATACTCAGCCATAGTCAAAGCAGTAAGAGGCACGCGAAGACGAGTCCCAGGAGGCTCATCCATCTGACCAAAGACAAGCGCTGTTTTCTCCAAAACGCCAGCCTCAGCCATTTCGCCAATCAAATCGTTACCCTCACGAGTACGTTCGCCAACGCCAGCAAACACAGACACACCACCGTGATTCTGTGCAACGCGCTGAATCATCTCCTGAATCAACACGGTTTTACCAACGCCTGCGCCGCCGAACAGACCAATCTTTCCGCCCTGAACATAAGGCGTAAGCAAATCGATAACCTTAATACCAGTTTCAAACATTTGAGTCTTGGACTCAAGCTGATCGAAAGCAGGTGGGTTGCGGTGAATTGGCCACCTTTCAGTAACCTCAATGTTCTCGCCTGGCTTAGCGTTCAAAATGTTACCAGTTACGTCAAAAACATGACCCTTAGTAATATCGCCAACAGGCACAGAAATTGGTCCACCAGTGTCTCTAACTAAAGCGCCACGGACCAAGCCGTCCGTAGGCTTTAAAGCCACTGCACGCACAGTGGAATCACCAAGATGCTGCTCAACTTCCAATGTGATCTCGTGAACAGTATCTCCCTCCGTATTTCCAACGGTGTTGATATCCACTTTGAGAGCATTGTAAATATCTGGCAGATAGCCGACTGGGAATTCAACGTCAATCACGGAACCCTGAACACGGGTTACGCGACCAGCCGTTGGATCGGCTTCCTTTGCATCTTCTGGAGGTGCTGTGGTCTGATCTTCAGCCATATGCTCCTATTCCTCCTCATTATTCAGCGCATCAGCGCTGCCGATAATCTCGGTAAGTTCTTGTGTGATGGAAGCCTGGCGAGAAGCATTAAGCTTTCTTGTCAAATCCTCCACCAAATTGCGGGCGTTATCTGTAGCCGTATGCATAGCATTCTGTCTACTAGCTGTTTCGGAAGCAGCAGAAGTAAGCAAACATTCGTGTATACGCGATTGAATATACTTTGGCAAAACCGCATCCAACACTTCACCTGGACTTGGCTCAAAGCAATATTCCACAGCGTCCGGATTGCTGCGGCTAACAGCTTCTTCTCGAGCCGAAACCGCACCCGTAGACGAAAGCGAAGCCGAAGGGCCAGAAGCTGCCTCGTAATCTGGACGATGCATAGCAAACTCTTCGCCGTCCTTTAAAGGAACCAGCTCAACTGGAAGCATGCGCAGCGTACGAACCTTCTGCCTCACCATGTTTATAAACTCGGTGAATACAATGTAAAGCTCCGAAACTCCTCCATCTTCTTCTGGAGTCATATACGCATCCATTAAAGTATCGGAAATTCGCTCCGCAATAGTCACATCAGGATGATCAGTAGACCCTTCCCAAGTGCCTGCAACATCGCGATTACGATACTTGTAATAGGTTGCGCCACGGCGACCATACACGTACAGCTCAGCGTGCTTTCCTTCCGCATCCAACTTTGCGAGCAACGCCTCGGTTTCTCGAATAATCGAAGACGTAAACGCGCCAGCCATGCCACGGTCTGAAGTTAACGCCAACACGGCTACGCGATTACCCGAACGCTCTTTACCAAAAATAGGATGCTTAATATTCGCTTCATGATGAGCTACCAACGCCTGCACGGCATCGAAAATTGCGTCGCTATAAGGCTTAGCATTTAGAGCGATATCACGCGCTTTTGCTATATGAGAAGACGCAATCATTTCCTGAGCCTTAAAGATTTTACCTAAAGACTGTGTGGAAATAATTCTCGATTTCAATGCAAGTTGGGAGGACATACGCTACTTCCCCTCAGATTCACGATTATCCGACTTCGGCTTTGCAACAAGCTGCTCTTTTTCAACTGGAGCAGGGTTTTCAGCTGGAGGCAGAGAATCCTTAACAATCAAAGGCTTACCTGCAGAAGTCTTAAACATCCTACGGAAGTCCTCAATTGCAGCATCAAGCTTCGATTCTGTTTCTTTAGTGAAATCTTCAGTATCGCGAATCACTTGCAAAATGTCGGTTCCCTTATCGAGATAATCCAACATCTCACGTTCAAAGCGAAGCACGTCTTTTACAGGAATATCGTCTAGCTTTCCATGAGTGCCTGCCCACACAGAAACAACTTCTTGCTCCATAGAATGAGGCGAGAACTGCTTCTGCTTAAGTAACTCGGTTAAACGAGCGCCACGAGTGAGCTGAGCCTTGGAAGCTGCATCCAAATCGGAAGCGAACATTGCAAAGGATTCCAAAGACTTGTATCGAGCCAAAGAAATCTTAAGCATGCCAGAGACCTTCTTCAAAGCCTTAGCCTGAGCAGCACCACCAACACGAGACACGGAAATACCAACATCGACTGCTGGACGCTGGCCTGCGTTGAACAAATCGGACTGCAAGAAGATCTGACCATCAGTGATAGAAATCACGTTAGTTGGAATGTATGCAGAAACGTCATTTGCCTTGGTTTCAATGATTGGCAAGCCAGTCATTGAGCCGCCGCCCATATCGTCAGAAAGTTTTGCGCATCTTTCTAGCAGACGAGAGTGAAGATAGAACACATCGCCTGGATACGCTTCACGCCCAGGTGGGCGACGAAGAAGCAAAGAAATCGAACGATATGCTTCTGCTTGCTTAGACAAGTCGTCGAAAACAATCAAAACGTGCTTGCCGTTGTACATCCAATGCTGACCGATTGCAGAACCAGTATAAGGTGCAATGTACTTAAAACCTGCAGAATCCGAAGCTGGGCTTGCAACGATTGTTGTGTACTTCATAGCGCCTGCTTCTTCGAGGCTTTGACGTACAGATGCGATTGTTGAACCCTTTTGTCCGATTGCTACGTAAATGCAACGGACTTGCTTCTTTGGATCTCCACTTTCCCAGTTTGTGCGCTGGTTAATAATCGTATCGATTGCGATTGCTGTTTTACCAGTTTGACGGTCGCCAATAATCAACTGACGCTGACCGCGGCCAATTGGCGTCATTGCGTCAATTGCCTTTAAACCAGTAGACAAAGGCTCGTCCACAGGGTGACGATGGATCACGTCTGGAGCCTGGGCTTCAAGAATACGACGCTCCTTGCACTCGATTGCACCTAGACCGTCGATTGGATTACCCAATGGGTCTACAGTACGACCAAGATAGGCGTCTCCCACTGGCACCGATAACACTTCGCCAGTGCGGTAAACTTCCTGCCCTTCTTCAATGCCCGTAAAATCGCCTAGAATAACCACGCCGATTTCGTGAGCATCAAGGTTAAACGCTAAGCCAAGGGTGTCGTTTTCGAAGGTGAGCAGCTCGTTTGCCATGCAGCCAGATAATCCAGCTACGTGTGCAATGCCGTCACCAGCCGTAACAACATAACCAACTTCTTGCGTTGGCATGTCTGCCGGCTTATACGAGTCAACGAACCCGTCAAGTGCCTTGCGTATAAGGGCGGGATCAATAGATAGTTCCGCCATAATTCTCCTTATTTAACTTATTTCACTGCCTGTGTCCAAGCACCATTTCGCGCAGAACGCTGCAACTGCTTAAGCTGCATCAACATTGTGCGGTCTGTTACTTGATCGCCAATACGTATACGCATTCCACCAAGCACGTTTGGATCCACAATTGGGTTTATGTAGGCACGATGACCCAACTTGTTGCTGTAAATCTCAATCAAACGCTTGATTTGCTTATCCGTAAGAGGCTGAGCGGTTGTAACCGTAACCAAAGTTTCGCCTGCTTCGCGCTCAAAACCAGACCATGCGCCTCCAAAGCTGCCCGTTTTACCGCTTTCGGCGCCGCCATGCCAAGTACCTACAAGATAGTGCATAATGCGCAGCACAACAGGATGCGCCTTACCTCCAATAAGCTCGTCAATCAGTCGTGACTTATCTTCCGAAGACCTATTTGGATCGGTAATAGCGTCAGAAAGCTCTGGATACTTTTCCAATGTATCCATCATTGTCGAAAGCTCATCAGATATGCGCTGAGCTTCGTCATGAGCATCTGAAATGGCTTGCGCAAGCGAAGAGCGTGATAAGTTTTCGCTTACTCGCGATGCCTTTTCTGGCATCCTTACCTCCTCATTCATGCAAAACTTAAGTAGTAATTAAGCAATACTAAAAAATCGTTTTAGCTACTCTTTTAACTACTTGTTTTGACCCGAACTCTTAACGTCTCCCACTTCATCAATAACATGATCAATGATTTTGGAGCCTACGGTATCGTCATCTAGCTTAGACGCAAGAATCTTTCCAGCTAATGCTGCAGCGAGTACCGATACCTCTCCTTGGAGGCTAGTCATGGCGTGCTTATGCTGAGCCTCAATGGAATGCTGAGCTTCGCTAATGATTTTCGCAGCGTCCTTTTCGGCACGCTGTCTTGCTTCATCAACAATCTTGGAAGCTTGTGCGCGAGCCTGTTCGCGAGTTTTTGCGGCATCTGCTTGAGCTTGTGCAAGTTCTTCTTCCATCTGGCTCTTTAACTCATCAGCTTCACGCTGCGCGTTTGCTGCTTTAGCCATTCCGCCTTCGATTTTTTCTGCACGCTCATCGAGAATTGCCTGGAATTTAGGCATAACGAACTTGTAGAAAAACACTGCAAGAATTACCAAAACAACTAACGACCACACTACGTCGTAAGGCTCAGGCAAGAACAATGCCAAACCATTACTCTCAGATGAATGTGCCATGGCTTGTCCTTTCTATTCTTTCAACACTTTTATATTTGTGCTGGAACGAGTTGTTTCGTTCGGTTCATTTTCCCATAATGTAGGCAACGAATCCGAGCAAGCCCAGAACCTCGATGAATGCCAAGCCAACGAACATGAACAGCTGAATACGGTTTCCGACTTCTGGCTGACGTGCAGTGGACTCCATAGCTTTAGCAACAACGATTGCCATGCCAAGTGCAGGAGAGATTGTTGCCACAGCAAAGCCAAGAATGCTCAGGTTACCGATCAGTCCTGCTAGAGCGATGATGTTATTCATTGGTTTCCTTTCTGTTAAAACAGTAACCAGTATAAACCCATAAGATGTGTAAAATCTGAGAGTTAAGCTAATGCACTATGCAACAGCAACAGCAGATTTTTCTTCTTCCTCTGGGTAACTTTCCGAAATGTAGACGGATGCAAGCACGGTAAAGATAAATGCCTGCAATCCTGCTACCATAATTTCGAATAGGGTAAACAGAATGCCACCAAGCAGCCATAATGCACCGCCGAAGGCAAGGAGTTTATTGCTGGAATCCACCACAAAGAAGTTGGTGAATACTAAGCAAGTGGCCACCAGCAAATGGCCAGCAATCATATTCGCAAACAAACGGATTGTAAGCGAAAGTGGTCGCACAATTATTAATTCTATGAGCTGCAATGGCGAAAGAATAAAGTAAATCGGCCATGGCACGCCCGCTGGGAATAATGCTTCACGGAAGAATCGCAAAAAACCTTTTTCGCGTATGCCAGCAATAAGATATTGGCATACAACCCATAAAGCAAATACAAGCGGACCAGTAATGGTTGCGGTTGCAGCCATATTCAATCCTGGAATCACAGAACAAAGATTAAAGAAGAAAATTGTTATGAACAATGTAGACATCATTGGCACGTAACGCTTGCCACGTTCTTCGCCAATCATCTCGTACACAATGTTGTATCGTACAAAGTCCATTAGGATTTCTAGCACGCTTTGGAATCTACCTGGAACAACCTTTGCACGAGCAGCACCAATTCCAAAAACGATCATAACGATCACTGCCATAAGCACACGCACTAAAATAATGCGGTTCATTGCAAATGGTGTGCCTTGGAACAAAATCTCCGGAGGTAAAAACTCATCAATCTTAGGCAACTCTGGACTTTCTGAAGCTAGCAATACTGCCGAATTCACAGTGCCAGCTAAGACTCCGATAGCTCCACTCATCAGCTCCTCCTTATAAGGCGTCGTTTATATCGCTACTCACGTCTGGTTAATACCAATCCATCAAAAGCTAAGTTGTATAAACAGCAAATCCTGAAAATCTATTCGTTGGCGTGCGTACGAAACGAAAATACATCTCTAAAAAGCTGATTCTACTCTTGGTTCGTACATTTAAGTCATATCGTTGATTAATAACGAGTTTTGCACTTATAACAGAATTAGCAAGTCTATAGCCAATTGTTTATTGTACTCCACTTCTGTTTAGAATTAAACTATTTTTAGATTTATTTGTTGTATTTATTTTGCACAAAAATTACACAAATCTTCGGTTGCTGGCGACTAACAACACAAAAAGCAAATAGAAACACGCCGAGAACTTGACAAATCACAATTTGCACCTATCGTAGATAGAGCTGCTAAAAGTAGCCGACGCGGGGTGGAGCAGCTCGGTAGCTCGCTGGGCTCATAACCCAGAGGTCCATGGTTCAAATCCATGCCCCGCTACTAGAAAGCCAAGAATCGCATATTTCTCACGAATGCGAATCTTGGCTTTTCTTTTACTTTTTATCCATCAGGTGCAATCATCCATAATCAATAAAGGAGAATTGCTAAGCGACGACGCGCACGGTTCAAACGCTCATCTCCAGCTGGAAGCATCGCAAAATACTCAAGCATACGTTCTTTGATCACATCTGCACTATCACGATGACCAGCAAGAAAATCAAGAAGCCTACTAAAAGCATCTTCAATATGACCATCAATCATATCTACATCTGCTACAGCAAGCTGAGCGGAAGCATCACTAGGATTATCACCAGCAGCCTTACGAACTGCATCAACATTTGTATTAGTATTCCTGCCAAGAAGCAATGCTTTAGCGCGTTCGCGAGATGCCAAAGAATCATTCGGGTTAGCCTGCAATACTTTTTCATACTCACTTGCTGCTAAAGCATAATCGCCATTCATAGCCGCCTCATGAGCAATTTTATGTTCTGGCGGAACGTCAGAAGAGTCGCCAGCAACCGCAGAATCATCACCTACACCAACACCTGACGCATCCATAGAATCACCTGCAGAATCACCTGAATCAACATAAGGAGCCATCCCAGCTACACCAGATTTTTCCGCAACTTTAACCAGCTGAGGCAGAATATCATTACAAATCTGCTGCAACTCATCTGCACTAGGCAATCCCTGACAAATAGGCATTGGCCTGCCTCCAACCAATCCATATACAGCTGGAAGCTGCTGTGCACGTAAAGCTTGAGCAATTGATGGGCTTTCATCCGCATCAATACGAGCAAGTTGCATTCTGCCATCTAACGCAGTAATAGAATCCGCAAGTTTTTGTGCTAAATCGTAAGAAGTTTCATCGCTTTTTTGCCATACAAGCAAAATAATTGGAAAACTTACAGAGGTCTGAACCATCGCCTGAAAAGTTTGTTCATTAACATCAATCACATATCCCCCAGCAGGCGGCATCTTAGACTGAGGTTTTCCTGACTTTTCAGCCGCTTCTCGTTTTGCAAGAGCTTCTGCTTTGCGCTTTACACCTTCCAAGTCCACTGCTCCAGCCAGAGAGAATCCGCCTGGGTTCATACCCATCGATTGTGAATCAACCATAATTTCCTCTTTTGCTTATACTGCTTACATTTCTTATATTGCTTATACAACTGCTTACAGGGCTTCTACCTTTATAGGCTGACGCTCCGCTCCCACAGGAACAATCTGCGCATTAGAGCCAGCTGGTGGAACAACCATTGCTACGACATTTACGTAAGTTACACGCATTGTAGAAGTAGCTTTAGCATTTCCAAACAGAGCTTTCTCCTCGTCAGACGCTGGTCTTGATTCTCGACCTTCTCCAGCTCTCCTAGTCCACACGGAGTCAATACGCGCAACCACTAAATCACTACCATCGCTCGCGCGCATAACGCTAATCTGATTTGGAACTGAAGCAAAAACCTGTTCCTGAGAACCTTTGTTTCGCTCCATTCCTGCTTGAACAGTCTTAGATAATTCTGCTAATTTTGCGCGCAAATAATCACTAGCAAAACTCTTTGCAAATTTACTAGATTCTCCTTGCTGCAGAACATCAGCATAAGCCGCTGCTGCCGCATGAGGAGTCATAACAAGACCAGAATCATTTGCTTTACCCATTGAAGCGCCGATTGAAGAAACAGGGAATTTTGGCAGACGCACACCAGGGAACAGTCTTGCAACTGCCCACAATTTGTAGTTTGAGCGTGCCCTATCCTGACGGATCACCAACAATCGCTTAGACTGCTGGTCTTTTGTTGTAGTAGTAATCGTCATCAAATCACGAGGCCAGTTTGCATTCGTAGGCACAATAGTCTGAGCAACTTCACGAGGAATTGTTGTTTTTGGATCCAATTTTCCTGTTTTAGCCGCAATAGCAAGCTCACTAGTTCGCACAAGCATTGCAGGACCACTCATATAGCCATCAAGATTACTAGAATTCTTCTCTTCATTCGCGCGCTCTAGAGACCTCAAAACTCTTAAACGTATATCTTTTTCTCTAATAGACGTTACGTTTGGAAGCTCCTTTGTGCTATGCCCCTCAGCGGCTTTAGGAACTTGACCATCGCAAGCGCTAAGAGCAAAACACATAATTAGCGTCATTATTGTAGCGAATGTAAATCTTACATAATATTTGATTTTATGCGCATAAAACATAGTCATACTTACTTTCCACACTCACTTTTGCTCATTTCCACGCGCATTATTTTTACGCTTACGATTCTGGTTATAGTTTGAATTCGTGTTGCCACCAGCGTTTCTGTTATTTGCATTATTTTCGCCGCTATTTCTATTACGATTATCTAATTCGCTAGATCGACGATTTTTGCCATATTTTTGCCCGCGCTGATTATTCTGACCATTCTTGCGCTGGTCGCGATGATTATTTGAATCACGATGATTTCCTTGATCTCGCGACTTGCTGCGATTATTTGACTTTTCATTGCTTGAGTCGCCAGCAACCGCGGATTTACTACGATTATCTCTATATTTGCGATTCTCTACATCTCTGCTACTAGAAGGATTATCTTGATTGTCATGCGAATCGCGATTTCTTCTACCATATCTACTATTGCGATTGCCGCAATTGTTATGACTCGACTTTCTAGAATTATTATTGCTACTATTTCCAGAATGTTCCTTTGAAGATTGCTTTTTATTAGAATCATCATTCAAAGAATCTTTGGAATCACGGATAGCATCATCGTCATCTTTAAAAGAATCAGAGGAAGATTTATCATAAGAAACATCAGAAACTTCTAAAACAGTAGACGAATCGCTATTATCTTTGGAAACATCCGAGAATGATTCGCTAGCAAAACGAGCAAAATAAGACTGCAAATCTTCTTTAGAAATCACAGCAGTTTCATCCAAAGATGGAGTTGGAGAAGAATTTAAACCAGACTTTACGTTTACAGACAAATCCACGGTTGCTTGCGACTTTGCAACACGAGTTTTTGAATGAGCACCATGACGAGCATGAGAAGCTGAAGAACCTTTATGCCTTGACTTTTTATCTTTAGCAAAACTGCCAAAAATACTAGCCATTGTGCCAGCAAAAGCATCTGAGAATTTAACTTCTTCGTCTCTGGAGACACTTTCTACAGTAATAAGACCACTTCTACTAGCCACCAAACGCTTATTACGCCTACGATGTGGAGCCATAGCGAACACAGAAGCAGAAAGGACACAAAGCAGAGCAAACAGTGCTCCAACAAAATACAAAGGAGTTGCAAAATCTGGAAGATTGTGTCTACGCCAACGAAACTCTACGAATGCTTCAGGAGAATTTTTACCTAAGTCAATAATCAGCACGCGTCGAGAAATCCTTGCACGCAATGCGGATGAAACTTTTTGATGATTCGACTGGCTATTTTCTTGATTTTCTTGATTTGCTTGATTTACAGCATTGCCACTGCTCAAATCTCCAGGAACAATGTTCTCAGATTGTTCAAAATCTTCCGCGTTAACAAACAATTTAGCCAAACCCATTTGGCAAGTCGCATTAGTCCACAAATCTGAATCTTTAAAATCTACATCTTTAGAAGCCTTAGAATCAGAGTTATTCGCGGAATCTACAGAATTTTTGTTATTCAGATCTGACTTTGCAGAATCATCCGCCTTCATAGGGACAGTAGAAAGATTCTCCCAATCTTGCAAACCAGTTATTCTCTGTACAGAGTAGCCACGAGTCCACCCACGAACATCTTTAGCCAAACCAACTGCTACACAAATCGGCTTACGAGTATTAAGAGCCGCAACACTAATTTTTACGCGGTAATCCACAAGATTTAAAACACCTGGATCCGTAACAATGTATCTTGAACCATACACGTTTGTATGAGCCGAAACAATAGAGTTTGGCTTCCAAACTGTGGCATTAAGAACACCAAGAACAATACTAAGCACAGCAAGCAACCCAAAAATAGGTGCCACGATTCCTCGCATAAACTTAGCTCGTTTTGTAGGTCGTTGCATCAAACCTCTTTCTGCATCCTAATCAGCAATAAATCATGCATTATGCTTGTAATCAGAGCATGAATTCTTTTTGATATTCGCCTTAATAATCGTCATATCGTATTTGCTCCTATCTATTCTACAATCTTTCATAATCTTTTATAATTAATTGATTGTTATATTTATTAATCTTTTACAATTCTTCGTAATATTTAAATATATTTTGCTACTGAATAATTAAAATCAGACTCAAGCGATAGTCTTAAACCTATGAGAAAAACCAGATTATACACAATCAAATCTTTTGCAATACGCGCAATTAGCACAATTAGCGCTGCAGCCTTGTGTTTTACAATGGCATCTTGCAGCGGGAATAGCACGAATGATAACGGAATGGCAGACCCAGCCGCAAATGCTGCTGGAATGCAAGTTTTAGGCGGCGTTAAGGCTAGTGGAACTTTAGGCAAACAACCAAAGGTCGATATAACTACTCCTATAGACGTAAAGCCAAATTCTTACGCCATTTTGCAAAACGGAAACGGTGCTAAAATCCAAGAAAATAGTCGCGTATGCGCTAATGGCATCGTGTACAATGCTAAAAACGGCAAAGAGCTTATGAACACATGGAAGCAAGGCAAACCAGATTGCTCAATCGTTGTTAAAAAAGGCGTTACGAGTAAACCTTATTATGCACTGTTTAAGGGAAGAAAAATTAATTCCACGATTGCATTTGGTGTGCCTGCAAATCCGCAAACTAAGCAAGATGCGTACGTAATGGTGTTAACTCTTGTTTCTTCAATGAAATCTCTTGAACGCGCAACAGGCAATAAAGTTAAGGATATCCCTGAAAATCTGCCGAAAGTAACTCTGAGTAAATCTGGAGAACCATCGTTAGATAAGAATAACTACGTACCAGATGGAAAGTTGGTTTCTCAAACTTTGATTGAAGGAACTGGCAAAGAGGTGACCAAAGAAAGCACTGTAACCGCTCATTACACTGGATGGACTACCGATAAAGACGGCAAATTGCATCAATTTGATTCGTCATGGAAGCGCGGCACGCCTGCAGACTTCTCTCTTGCAGGTCAAGTGATTCCAGGATGGACTAAAGGCTTAGCTGGAAAGAAAGTCGGATCTCAAGTTCTTTTGGTAATTCCTCCAGAAGATGGATATGGCAAAGAAGATAAGAAGGATGCACAAGGAAATGTAACAATTCCTGCAAATTCAACGCTTTACTTTGTTGTAGATATTCTCTATGCTTCCTGATCTATTAATCTCTTAATGATTAATTCTCTTGGTGATTAATTCTCTTAGTGATTAATTACCAATCAAATCATGCCGCGCTTGAATAAATCTTGCGCGGCATTTTTATACGTAAATTTACGTAAATTTCGTAATAAATTACAGATAAAGCAAAAAATCGCTAAGCTAAAACAGGCGAAGATCGTTAGACTCAACACCGCGCATTTCATCGTAATCGAGGATTAAGCAAGTAAAGCCACGATCCTCAGCCAAAACTCGCGCTTGCGGGCTAATAGTCTGCGCAGCAAAAATACCTCGAACTGGTTTAAGCAACGGGTCTCGATTCAACAACTCACAGTAACGAGTAAGCTGCTCAACACCATCAATACCACCGTGTCGCTTAATCTCAATAGCAACATGAACACCGTTTGAGTCCTGCGCCATAATATCCACGGGGCCAATAGCAGTAGGATATTCTCGGCGAACCAATGTGGCACCATCGCCAATACGCTCAATTTGCTCAGCCAAGTAGCGCTGCAAATGATCTTCTACGCCATCTTTAACAAGACCTGGGTCTGTGCCTAAATCGTACGAAGAATCGCTATAGACGTGTTGCAGAACAATGCGAAGCAGATCATTACCCTTTTTTGCAGCAATTTTTAAAACAGTTCCGTCGCTAAAAACGCGCGAAAAGTCGAAAGCATCCGCGCTACAAGCGCCGACAGCACCATCTGAAGAAACAGAACTCGAATCGTCGTCTTCACAAGAACAATCGTTATCCTTAGAAACATTTCCATCAATAACGCGCATAGTACAAGGAGCAACCATCCAATTAAGTGGCTTATAGGACCCTAACTCTGAAAAAATCAGTACACTACCATCAGCCTTAATAAGCAACACGCGCTTAGCCGATGGAAGACTTGCATTAAGCCTACCCGTATATTCTGCACTACAATCCGCAACAATAATTCGCACACAAAAAGCGTAACATAAATAGTGTAGCTATCTACCCAGAGCTACCTACCCAGAGCCGCCGCTAAATCGCGATTCTGCCAGCGCTGGTGCAGCGCGCAATAGCCTCCAAAAAGCAAGAGCCAAATAATGCCGCCAATTGCCGATCCGCGAGTGTCTTCGCTAATAAACAGCGTTATGTACACAAACACAAAGAATGCAATCGTTAGCGAATTAAGCAGCTTATAATGCGGCATAACAAAACCATCTGGCATAAAATCAGCAGAAGCGCGGTACTTTCTGTGCGTAACCATAATCAAAATGTAAATCATGATTATTACTGCCGAAGACGCAGAAGCAAACACAATAAACGCGCCATGCACTCCAGGAATTGAGTTAATAATCGGAGAGAACAGGATTAGTGCAGCAGAAAAAATGATTGCTCGTGCAGGAACTTTAGTGCGCGAAACTTTGCGCAAATGTGAAAGAACAGGAGAGTTAGATTCTAGCGCAATTTGATACATATGCCTTCCTGCAGAATAAAGCAGCGAATTAAGCGCAGAAGATGCTGCCGTAATAACCACAAAGAACACAAGCGCTGAAGCCCAATGAAGCCCCGCATATTGGAAAACCATTATAAACGGAGACATATAAACGCCTTTAGAATCGGTAGCTTTAAATTGTTGCCAAGGAACAATTAGCATGATTGAAGCAAGCGCTCCAACGTAGAAAATCAAGATTCGCATAATAATCTCGTTGATTGCCTTTGGCAAAACTTGGCGAGGATTCTTAGTTTCCGAAACTGTAACGCCTACAAACTCAATAAGCTGGTAAGCATAAAACACCATCTGGAAACTCATTAAGAAAGCCAACCAACCATTTGGCATAAGCGAGAAGTTGTTGAAAATATTGTCAAAGCCTGCGTGGCCTGCAGGATTTGCAACGCCGCTAATCTGTGTTGCAGGGTAATGGTAGCCAATAATAACCATAACTGCAGCAGTTGCGATAAGAGCCACAATCAACGTGATTTTAATCATTGAGAACCAAAACTCTGTTTCGCCAAATAGCTTAACAGCAACCAGATTTATGCACACTAAAGCAGCCAAAAACGCTATTTCTATAAGCCATTTCCAACTACTTACGTCTATGCCAAAAGTTTGGAAAAATGTAACGCAATACGTGCTTACAGCCGTAATCTCACTCATGCCAATAAGCACAAGCACTATCCAATACGACCATCCTGCAAAATTGCCCCAGCCTTTGCCCAAGTATTTAGTAATGAAACTAATAAATGTATGCTGGTTTGGATCCTTGTACATAAGTTCGCCAATGCCGCGCATAAGCAAAAACATGATTAAGCCAACAATTATGTACACAAGCATAATGCTTGGACCCGTAAGACTAATGGATTTGCCAGAACCTAAGAATAGTCCCGTGCCGATTGTTCCGCCTATAGCAATGAATTGCACGTGTCTTTTTGTAAGGCTGCGCTCCATCTTGTTAGTGTGACCATTGTTAGTTTGGCCAATATCACTCATTGCTATAACTCCATTCTTTTAGGCGTGAGCTTTCAATTTTATAAGAACCCGTAAATATTTGAATTTCATTATTCAACTTTATTCAACACTTTTAAGCGAACTAACAGGGTCAATGCGGTCCAACGCGGGATTAGTTGACCATTGAACAATTAAAGCAAAGATCAGCGTTGCAAAGCCAGCAATGGCATAGCTTAATGGAGATACTTCAACCTCAAAATACAGAGAAGGCATGCGCAAAGCATTTGTTAACAAGCCTGCAACCAATCTTCCAAGAGGCAAACCAACAAGAATACCAATTACAGTAAGAGTAAGCATCTCCTTATGCACGTAAGCATGAACTTCTCTACGATAAAAGCCAAGAACCTTTAAAGTTGCCATCTCTCGCGCACGTTCCGAAATATTAGTGCTTGCCAATGTAAACAGCACAGCTAACGCCAAACCTGCTGCAAGAGTTACTATAAGCGCAACCACAGCATTCATTAAATCAAAGCTAAACGAATGTTTCATGCGCGTAATGTTCATAACAGCTAACACGCCATCCCTATCTGCCACATGGTCTGCGTAACGCATTCTTGCATCATCGTCTCCACGAAGACGCATAATTAGCGCATTATTCTTAACATTTTTCCCATTTTTAAAACCGAATATTCTTTCATAGCAGCTAGAAGTCATATAGATATTTGAACCAATAAGATTACGCACGATTGCACGCAACTTCACTTTTGCGCGCTTAAAACTGGAGTTTGTTATTGTAATATAGTTTCCGCTCGCAATTCCCAACGACGATGCTGCACTCTGTGAAAGAAGCGGACCATCATCATTAAGTGAAATATTTTGCAAATTATTGTTAACATCTTGTAGACGAACCATATTAGACAAAGCTGCGGCATCTTTAACAACTACGATTTGTACACTTTCAGAATCTTCAACGGTTTTATTATGCGAATTGTTATTGGAATTGCTATTAGATTTACCATTATCTGCATCGCTTTTTGCGATTTCTCCAGAGCTAATGTAGGCAGGCAAAATGGTATCAACAAGATTGCTGGATTTATCTTTTTGCACGCTTTTCTTCATATTTTGAAATGCATCTGGAGTGGAAATAGAAATCATATCGTAGCGGTAAATGCCGTCATATTGGCGGATTCCAAGAGTTGCTACAGTATCGTTTAATGCTAAAGCACACACGATTAATGCAGTGCAACCAGCTACACCGCCAATTGTCATAAATAGTCTGCCTTTAAAACGAGCCAGATTCCTTATAGATACTTTGTTGAGGAAACTTAGACGATTCCAGATAAAGGGTAAATGTTCAAGAAGCACGCGAGCGCCAGCTTTTGGAGATTTTGGACGCAATAATGCCGATGGTACTTGCCTTGTCTCCCTCCAGCTTACGATTATTGTGCATATTGCAACTGGTATTACAAACGCGAGTACACAAATCGAACCATAAAGCCAATCGTATCGTAAAACAACTCCTGGAACTGTGTACAATCCGCGCAAAATCTTAAGTAGTAAAGATGGAATTGCTAAGAATCCTAGAATATCGCCGATTCCGCCGCCTACTAGACAGGCGAAAATCGCAAAGAAAGCGTGCCTTGTTATTGCTGCGCAACGTCCATAACCTAAGCTTAAGTACGTTCCAATTAGTCCTCGTTCTTCTTCTACCATTCTTGCCATGGCTGTTAGGCTCATCATCATTGCCACTACAAGAAAAAGCACTGGGAAAGCGTATCCAAGAGATTGAATCGATGCAACATCAGAACGCAAGCGAGTATAGCTTCCGTTTGATATGCGAGCAAAAATATGCCATCTTGCTTGAGGAACATGCTTTTGCACTTCTGGCTTAATTTTTGCGTAAATTTGTGCGCGAGCCTTAGCTAAAACCGAGTCGGGAGCGTTTTTAAGCATTGGCATATTGGCTATAGTTTGATCTACTTGTTGATTAGTCTGGTCTTTTATAACTTGATTTGTGCGCGCCTCTTGACAATCACTCTGCACACTGTCTTTAATCTGGTTTGAAGCATTTGCCACAATTGCGCGATACTTTTGCGAAAAATCGTTAACGCGTCGAGCCTCATTTAGGCGCACATATATAGCTGTGTATGGAAGATTATTTGTGCTTTCGCTAATCGCATAGGTAAAAATAGGGTAGCGTGATATTACGGAATTGCGGAAAGCTTTTGATTGATACCCGTTTGGATTATCCAAATCGTTTACGTCTAACACACTTCCTGTGATTAGAAGCTTATATTTTTGATTTTGAATCGGTTGATTAGACGAATTAGGCTGATTAGTGACTTGTTGCATACTCAAAAACAGTGTGCTACCAATTCGCAATCCGCTATCGTGCAAAAATCGTTCAGTTACCACAGCTTGACGATTGTTTGTTGGCATATTGCCACGCATCAAATGCAGACGATTCAGTTTTTTAACATTGTGATTATATTGCACAACGTTCATTGCATAAGACAAATTAGCATTATTCGAAGGATGAGCAGTAGCTTTAAACGACTTTCCCGCCTCTGCTTCACTAACAAATGGCAATTTTTTGATTGCTTTAACATCTTTGTCAGTCAAACCAAGCGTAGAAACAATTTGTAGGTCGTAAGCTTTGAGTTTAGAGTAAGTGTCATCTGCCCCAAGGAGCATATCGTTGCATCCTGCATAAATGCCAGTCATAACAGCAACGCCAAGCATTGCTATAACTGCTAGTATGCAAAAACGACGCCATTCGTGAAACCACATTCTAATAGCACTAATAAAAACCATTGGCAAAATAGAGCGTGAGTGCTTATTACGAATCGCATATTTACGCTTGATTTTCTTAGATTTTACAGTTTCGCTACTCACTACAAACCACCACTCTACAAATCACCATTCAATATCTGCAATTGCCGTAGGATTTTCTTGTACTGTTTCGCTCACGACTTTTCCAGAATGGAATCTCACAACTTTATGAGCCATAGGAGCAATAGCAGCATTATGAGTAATAATAAGAACCGTCATTCCTTCTTTTTGGCAAATATCTTGCAATAATTGCAAAACAGATTTTCCAGTTTCATAATCTAGCGCACCCGTAGGCTCATCGCATAAAAGCAACTTAGGCTTTTTAGCAAGTGCGCGCGCAATAGAAACTCGCTGCTGTTCGCCTCCAGAAAGTTGCGCTGGGAAATTATTAAGTCTTTTTTCCAAACCTACGTCAATAAGTGTTTGAGCTGGATCAAAATGATCTGAGCAAATTTGTGAAGCAAGCTCCACGTTTTCTAACGCCGTCAAGTTTGGAACAAGATTATAGAATTGAAAAACAAAACCAATATCTTCTCTTCGATACTTTACAAGCCCACGACCATTTAGCTTTGTAATATTTAAATCACCAACAGTTACGCTACCGCTTGTTGCCGTATCCATACCGCCTAAAATATTCAATGCTGTAGTTTTACCTGCACCCGAAGCCCCTAGTATTACGGTAAGCTTACCGCGTTCGGCTGTAAAACTAGCATCATCTAAAGCGCGCACAACACTTGATCCAGATGGATACTCTTTTACAACATGATCAAAAGTTATGTATGCCACAATACACCTTGCTTACTTACTACCTAATGACGCTTTTTCTATTAACTTCTTAATTTATTAGATTAATATTTAATACTCTTCATTGGAATAGAGATACACCACGACGTGCTGTACAATACGCGTTGCCAAGCCAAGTATGCCTTGAATTTGGCCATACAGCTCCAAGACGAGGAGCACCTTGACTCATCCAAATACTCGGCACTCTTCCATCGGAACTTTTAGACCCAAGAAGATTAAAACCATTTTTTATTTCAAGCCAATCTGGATGCTGAGTAACAACCGCCAATCCTTCTTCTAAAGTCAAAGGAAGACGCTCGTCTGAATCTATAAGTTTTCTGGCAACATCTGGCTCACGATTCAAATACGATGTACCTGTATGAGGGTCTAATGCCAAGTAAAACGGACCTTCTGGAGGCTCAAAACCATCTTGTGGCAGGAAACTAGCTATATCTCTAGGCGGCATTGTTGTAAAACCAGCCATACGATCAATACTCGTCCTAGAAATTAAGGATTCTGGCGAAACTAGCTCACGAGTAGGCACAAGAAGAATATTAGTACCCAAATCGCTTTGATCAAGAGCGCGAATAAGCGGCAAAGCTAAAGCACGAAACGATGCAGCACTCATATCTGCAACATCTGGGTAGCCAAGAGCAACAATACGATCAAGCTGCTTTTGTATTTCTTGCGAAGCTATAGACATAATTACATTTTACGTAAAATTTTTTATAATAGCGAATTCGCGCAGGTCTAATCAATCTACAAAGTGTCGTTTTTTAGCTACGATTTCCGCCAATTGCACAGCATTAAGAGCAGCACCCTTACGAAGATTGTCATTTGTAATAAACATTGCCAATCCACGCTTTCCATCAACCGCTTGATCTTGGCGAATACGCCCAACATAGCTCGCGGATTTTCCTGCAGCAAGCTGAGGAGTAGGAATATCATCTAACGCAACGCCAGCGGCCGATTTTAGCACTTCGCGAGCCATATCTGGAGTTACATCGCACTCAAATTCGGCATTAATGCTCATTCCGTGACCTGTAAAAACGCCTACGCGCACGCATGTGCAACTTGCTGCGAGCTTTGGCAGATGCAGAATCTTACGACTTTCGTTGCGAAGCTTTTGCTCCTCGTCTGTTTCTTGCGACCCATCCTCAACAATCGCACCAATAAATGGCACAACGTTGAATGCGATTGTGCGCGCAACTTTTGTTGGTTGCGGAAAATCAATAGCATCTCCATCAAACACAAGCTTATCCGCGCCCTGATCTAAGGCAGCTTGCGCTTCGTTCATAAGCTGCAACGCTCCGGCTCTGCCAGCTCCAGAAACCGCTTGATAAGAAGATACAATAAGTCGCTTTAAGCAAAAAGCATCAGAAAGCGGCTTTAAAACAGGCATGCACGCCATTGTTGTGCAATTAGGGTTGGCAACAATCCCACGCGGAATATCATTTAAATCTTCTGGATTTACTTCTGCAACTACAAGAGGCACATCGTTATGCATACGCCATTGAGAAGAATTATCTATTACTATTGCACCCGCATCCGCAAATCGCGGTGCCCACACTTTGGACGTTCCGCCGCCTGCGGAGAAAATCGCAATGTCAATTCCACTTAAATCTGCTTTTTCTACATCTTCTACAACAACATCTTTGCTGCGATATTTCAAAGCAGTTCCAGCGGAGTGTGCGGAAGCCAAAAATCGCAAGTTTTTAATTGGAAAATCACGCTCGTCTAATACGCGGCGCATAACCATTCCAACTTGGCCAGTGGCGCCTAAAACCGCAAGGTTTACGCCTTTGTTGCTTATAATTGCCATTTTGTCTCCCTTATTTTGCGTGTTTTTGCGATTTTCTTTGATTTTTGCGATTATTTAAGCGTGATTTTTGCGTAATTTTTTCGCGCGATTAGCGTCCGCTTCCTCCATAAACAACAGCTTCGACTTTGCTTGCGTCTAATCCGTAGGCTGTGTGAAGCGCACGAACCGCTTCGTCAAGCTGTTTTACTGGGACAATCGCTGCAATACGAATTTCTGATGTAGAAATCATAAGAATATTAATACCGTGATCGCTTAGCGCTGTAAAGAAGGTTGCTGCGAGACCAGAATAGGTTTTCATTCCAACGCCAACAACTGCGACTTTGCCAACAGAAGGGTCCACATCCATAGACGTAAATTGCAATTCGCCGCGCGCGCTCTGCAATACCTTGCACACAGCGTCTAGGGACGAGCTTGGTGCCGTAAGCGATATGTCAGCCGTTTCGGTGGATGCGCTTGCCTGAGCAATCATGTCTATGTTAACGTCTGCAGCAGCAAGAGTTGTAAACACTTTTGCGGCATTTCCAGGCTTATCGGGAACGCCTCGAAGAGTAATCATAGATTCGCTTCTATCGTGTGCAACGCCAGAAATCACAGGGGTCTCTGGGCCTAAGTCTGGGAATAAATCGCCCATTGTGGAGCGAATGTCTACATTTGCTATTTTATTTGCCATTTTTGCCGCCTTATGTCTATTGCTTATGCGTTCTGTCTGTTGTTATGCTTGTGTCTTCTTTAATAAATAATTAGCTTAAATTCGGCAAGCTCTTTGGATTTACTCCACTCGGCACAATTAAGGTTCCGTTTCTGTGCGAAAACGAGCTGCGAACATGAAGAGGCATACTGAATCTTTGTGCGTATTCAACGCATCTCAAAGCTAACACTCGAGATCCGCAAGATGACATCTCAAGCATTGAATCATAATCGATAACAGGAATTCGCTTTGCGGTTGGAACAATTCGAGGATCTGCCGTAAATACGCCATCAACATCTGTGTAAATCTCGCAAACATCTGCTCCAAGAGCAACAGCAAGCGCCACTGCCGAAGTGTCTGATCCGCCTCTACCAAGCGTTGTGTCGTCACCAATCTCGCTGATTCCTTGGAATCCTGCAACAATAGCAACACTGCCTTTTTTAAGCGCATGCTGAACACGATCTGGCTTAACAGCGCGAATATGAGCTGCTCCAAATTGCGCGTCTGTCATAAATCCAGCTTGAGAACCAGTAAAAGAGTATGCGTGCGAGCCTTGAGCATGAATAGCCATTGCTAGAAGACTCATGGAAATACGCTCTCCTGCAGTCATAAGCATATCCATCTCTCTAGCAGGAGGATGCGCATTTACACTCATTGCTTGGTCAATCAAGTCGTCTGTGGTATCTCCCATAGCGGAAACGACAACAGCAACATCGTTACCAGCAGCTTTTGTATCAAGAATCCTTTTGGCTACACGCTGAATTGCGTCCGTATCTTCTACGGACGATCCACCGTATTTCTGCACTATAAGAGCCACTGTAACCCCTTATGTTCAGCCGTCACTATTATCTAAAGCACGCTAATGCAATAAGAATTAATCCAAATAAGACTAATCTAAAATTAGACTACCAACTGTGCTCTATTTATTTTTAGTTTTAGAGATATTATGAGTGGCGTATATACAACAAGCGGTTGCTTGCGACTTATCAAACGCGTTTGCTTATGAATTCACAAATCTTCTATACTTCTTGTCTTCCTGCAAATGCGCGACCAAGAGTTATCTCGTCTGCATACTCTAAGTCTCCACCAACTGGCAATCCGCTTGCAAGTCGCGTAATACTTATGTCAAGCGGCTCAAGCAAACGTGCTAAATAAGTTACTGTAGCTTCTCCTTCAATATTTGGGTCAAGCGCTAAAATGACTTCTTTTACTTGCGCGTCTTTTAAGCGCTCAAGTAGTTGCGTTATTTTTAAGTCTGCAGGTCCAATGTTTGCCATTGGATTAATGGCACCGCCCAAAACGTGGTAAACGCCAGCATATTCGTGAGTTCTCTCAATGCTCATAATGTCTTTTGGCTCTTCTACAACGCATATTTTTGTGTGATCTCTTCGCGGATCTTGGCAAATAACACAAGGACTTTGCTCGCAAACATTTCCGCAAATTTCACAAAATCGCACATTCTCGCGCAAGTCACTGATTGCGTCAATTAAATCCTGCGTTTGTACATCAGATGATGAAAGTATGTAGAATGCAATTCGCTGCGCGCCTTTTGGTCCTATTCCTGGAAGCTTAGAGAACGCATCAATAACTCTGCCTATTGCACCGTCATACGATGACACGTTATGCACTTTTACTTACTCCTCTTGCTTTCGCTTATGCAATCCTGCATTTTTAGGATTTTTTGGATCACTTGCAGCGAATTCTTTTACAGATTTCACCTCAAACATCTTCTCTAAATCATCTATGCTCAAATTGGTTGCAGACTCTAACGATTCGTCCTGCATTGAACATTCGTCTTCTTGAGCGCCGTTTACACCATCAGAGATTCGTGCTTTTGACTCATTATCTACCTGTGATTCTGAATTTGCGCGCTGAAGATTTTGCTGGCTTATCTTCGACTTTTGACCCCATTGCTGCGCGTTAGATGCAGCGTTATTTGCGTTTTCTGAATCGTTTACTACTTCAGCATTAAAATCTGCATTCTGTAATGCAGCAATCGCATCTCCCATTGGAGCAGATCCCATACCTGCCCATGCGTCATCTTTCTCAATATCTAAATCTAAAGCACTTTCTGAAATTGCAGAACCAGATAAGTCGCTAGCCTCCGCACCAGCACTTGAATCGTCACTAGAGCCAGCATCATCGCTACTGGAATTAGAATTATTTGAATTTGAATCAGAACTTTTCTCGATTATTTTTCCGAATCCTTTTACGATTCCAGCCTTTCGCATAAGCAAGTCTCGCTTAACTTGTGCTAGTCGTTGCGGAGTCATTCTTGCAACAGACTCCACTTTTTCGCCGTTTGCAGCTACTAA
The DNA here is from genome assembly GCF_048545055.1 of Gardnerella lacydonensis. NCBI lineage: Bacteria > Bacillati > Actinomycetota > Actinomycetes > Bifidobacteriales > Bifidobacteriaceae > Gardnerella > Gardnerella lacydonensis. The sequence goes on along the minus strand of NZ_JBKQXT010000001.1, from coordinate 226,800 downwards.
ATCTGGCGCTATTGCAACGTTTTTTCCAAATGCGTCTTTTACTTTGTTCATAATCACAACTGGCACTTTTTTACCATCGTAAGGTTCTGTTGTGCAAATCGCGAGCGCAAAAGCATGTTGGCTTATAGGCTGGTCAAAAGTTAATACAAGCCTTCTTTTTGCTGCATTTCCATCGTCTAATCTAACTTTTGGAACGCGATCTCTCTCTACGTATTCACGAACATCGTCTGGCAGATTTTTAACCAGATTATCCCAAGTTTCGTCCACGTCAAGCTCTTGTGTTGTCTGTTTTTCAACAGTTGCAGTTGACCAATTCGCTTGCGTGTTATTGTTGATTTCAGATTTATCATCAAGAATTACCGAAGGATTTTCAGCAATTTTTACTGGATTAACAGGATTAACAGGATTAACTGGATTTACAGCAGAATTTGAACCAATAAAATGCCTTGCAGAAGATGCGGGATGCGAGGAGGACTTTGAAAGAGATTGATTATTGGCTTTAGAAAATGGTTCCTGCGCAGTAGTACCAGATTGCATATCAGCAAGAAGTCTAGCCATAAGAATCTCAAGATTCATTCTAGGAGAAACCGCATTTGCCATTCCAGCAAAAGCATTATTGACGATTTCTGCCATTTTGGACAAGCTTCGCAAAGTTAGCTGACTTGATTGCCGCTGCAAATCTTGCATGTCTTCTGGCGATAAATCGCCTAACAAGTTTTTAGCACAATTTGGACCAGCAGAAACCAAAAGCAACAAATCACGCAATCGTCCGAGAAGATCTTCCACAAACTTACGAGTGTCAAATCCTCCGACTACCACTTTTTGTACAACTTCATATAATTTTGCACCGTCTTTTTCAATAAGAGCATCAATAACATCTGCAATAAGATTAGAAGGCGTAAAACCAAGCAAAGCAACTGCTGAATCTAACGAGATAACACCATTATCTGAACCAATCATAAGCTGATCTAAAACAGATAATGTGTCTCGCATGGATCCGCCGCCAGCGCGCATAGCAAGCCGCAAAACGCCCTTTTGCGCTTGAATACCTTCCTTTTTGCAAATGTCTTGCAAATACGGTCCCATTACTTCTGGAGGAACAAGTCTAAACGGATAATGGTGGGTTCTAGAACGTATAGTTCCAATCACCTTATCTGGTTCAGTAGTGGCAAAAATAAACATAACATGCTCAGGTGGCTCTTCCACAATCTTCAGCAAAGCATTGAATCCTTGCGGAGTTACCATGTGCGCTTCATCAAGAATAAAAATCTTATATCGATCGCGCGCTGGAGCGAAACCTGCACGTTCGCGTAATTCTCTAGCATCGTCAACACCATTGTGGCTTGCAGCATCTATTTCTACAACGTCTATTGAACCTGATCCGCCTGTTGCAAGATCTTTACAGCTTTGGCATTTTCCGCATGGTTTAGAAGTAGGACCTTCTTTGCAGTTAATACAACGAGCAAGAATACGCGCAGAGCTTGTTTTTCCACAACCGCGTGGACCCGAAAATAGGTAGGCGTGCGTTATTTTGCCTTGATCTAGCGCTCTCATAAGAGGAACGGTAACTTGATTCTGTCCTATCACTCCTTCAAACGTGTCTGGACGATACCTTCGATACAATGCAAGTGCCATAACTATAACCTACCGTCACCTGAATATTAGCTCAACTCTACTTGAGCAAAGTTTCTGTTCTATTCTAAACATTTAGACATTAACATGCTAATCGCCTATTAACATGCTACATTATGACCAATCGCACGAATATTTGATATTTTCCATACACTTATTAGTCACAATCTATTAAACCAGCTCTAGCCGTTACATTTATCTTATTAACCATAGGAAGTCGTAAAGGCACACTTAGACTGATTAATACATCATCATCTTTTTCAACACAAGATTCTATTTTCCCATTATTTGCCTTTGCTGTGCGCTCTGCAACTTGACATGCATCATCTTGCATATTTCTCATAGCAACTGCACCTGATATAGCCGATGCGTTTGCAAGAGCGTAAGCTCGGTGTTTTTGCACCAAAATTGACCCTAAAGTTGCACAAACAACAAGCATAGAGCAGATTGCTATTACCAATCCTATGCCTAACATAGTTCCAGAACCACAATCTGCTCTACGCAAATGTTTAAAACTGTAATATTGCGTATTTAAAATGCTTAATCGCTTACATAGTTTTTGACTCATATTAAAACCTGGCTAATGCGAGCTTCCACAGACAATGGCAATACTTTTAAAGGGTCTGGCACAACTGGGCAGCTTACAACAATATCTGCCATATTCCCAACATATTTGACTTTTACAGAACTATTAACTCCAGATACTTTAGATACTATATTTTGCGCATCTTTAGAATTGTGGTGCGAAGCAACATAGTATGCTACTTGACCTGCTGCATCATGGCAATTCATTGTATTTACTACTGATTTACCAACAAAAAATAACGTTAAAGCAAGTACCACAACTGCAGGAAGAATAATCGCAAATTCTGCGGTAACAGCCCCAGAATCTTTTGAATTATTTATCTTATGACAATTATTCTTAGTCGTTCTCTTATCTAAAATGTTCAAAAATACATGATTCTCCATTTTGTCTCGTTTCTTTTCGCATTAGTTAAAATCCCACAACAAATCACATAAACATCACGGTCAAAAAACTTTATAAATATTTCATATCACGTTTTTTAAAGTATGTTTTAAGTTTCACGCAATGTTTCACAGTTTTACAAATGATTATTTACTTAAAGCTAACTAACATGTAGAGCTTTTGTAACAAGATCACTGATAGCTGTACGAACAGCATCTGATTTGGCAATAGCAATAAGCGCTGTAGCAAAAGCCGTGGCAGCTATAAGAACAACAGCATATTCTGCCGTAACAGCCCCATCATCACACTGCTTTAAATCTTTGCTCAAACGATTCTGCACGCTATTACATGCTTGTTCAGCTTTAATTAATCCTTCATTCATTCGCATTGAACACATGCAATACCATGTTGACAATGCAGCAGTAATTGATCTCATAATCACTCACCGTTACCTTTCTTTTTGTTATTTTTATTGTTATTTTTCTTTTATTTATGTACCCAATATTGGGATACAAATTTTTTATTTTTTAGATTGCGATTAATACATAAATGCAGATACTGTCGGCAAAATTCCTACGAAAATAAACGCTGGCAGAAAACATAACCCAACAGGCAGAAGCAGACGAACAGAAAGCCTAGAGCTTTCTTTCCTTGCCACGTTTCGCATAGATTGCTCATAATTTTGTAAAATCGCTATGAGTACAGGAACTGGAGAACTTCCACAACTCCATGACTCTCTAAGTGACTTTCTAAGCCACATACTTAACACAAAAGATGCAGATGGATTTTTATCTTTTTTATCGAAGCACACATAAGGAGCACTCCAAGCTTCTATCCAAGTATCTCCAGAAAGTAGTGCTTTAGAAACATTCCTTAGCCAAATCCCTTTTCCTCCAGGAATAGATGATCCCACAGCGTCAAGTGCTCTAGTAATTGCGACTCCGCTTTTTAAAGCAACTATCATCATTTGCAAACCCAAAATTGGATCTATATCTTCAACTTTGTTACACCTAAAATCGTAATTGTTTCTCATAGAAATCGCAGGTTTACAAGCGCGCTCATAGCACGGATTAAGAATCATCTGTCTAGTAAAAAATTTGCATAACGTAACTATATAAGCTACTAAAATAATCCAAACGATAATTGCCTTAAACATTTTCCACGATCCTTAATAACCATTAACTCATTAATCGACATTAGAAACAGCACTCAGCATTGCTTTTTTAGATGACTTCATGATCCATGTAACCCATAAAAGACCGATTACATAAAACAATAAGCCAATACCTAAGAGTGCGTATCCTCTAGAACTTGTAAAAATCATCAATATTGGATTTACACCCAACAATTGTCCAGTAAGAAGAGCCAAAAATGGTAGAGCAGTTAGCAATCTAATAGTTGCTTTAGGCATTGCAAAAACTTCTGAGCTTAAATCATTAACCCTCTTATTGGAATGATAAGAGTCAGAAACAGCTTGAACGCAATCAGTCATAGAGCATCCTATAGAACTGCTCAATTCGTATACAGACATAAGCGATTGCGCAACCTTGCGCATGTCTTTTCTAACTTTACTTCTTTGGCGAGCGCTAAGATTTTTAATCCTATTAGAACAGCGAGAATCAATCCATTTAAACACCGATTCAATGTTTATAACTTGGAAATAGCTTTCGCTGTTATTGCTGTTGTAATTGTTATTGCCATTATCGGTCTCTTCAATAAGTCCATTGCGATTCTCATTATTGCTGTCTCCTCTTATAATCGATTCAAAAGAAGCACCAGAACGCAAAGAAGCCACAAGAGCAGCTAGTGATTCTTCAATACCCATTTTCAAAATCCTTTACTGTCTTTATCAATTACAGAAACAACCCTGTATCCAACGGTAAATGCCATTTAATGGCAAAATTTTTCCAAGCAGACGTTGCCTCTATCTGAGCAGAAAAATTACTATCCTTAGAATTAACGCAATTTTTCAATCTTAAAATTGGCACACCTTCTAACGCGCCAGAATCCGTAGAACGCAATACTCCAAGTTCTTTTACGATTCGCATACCATTTACTCTTTCTACATGTATAACAACATCAAAAGCATCAGCGGCAAGAGCACATAGTGCGGAAGGCTCCAGTCCTGCAAGAAGCCCTAAAGACATTAATCTGGCTGGCACCTTTTGGACTTTATCAGCATGCAAAGTTGTCATTCCACCTTTATGACCACATGTAAAAACGCGTAATAAATCAGCTATTTCTTGACCTCTGCACTCACCTAAAATAATTCTGTCTGGTCTCATCCTCAAAGTTGCCTTTACAAGATCTGACAAGCCAACGCTGCCTACTCCTTCAACGTTTGCTTCTCTTGTCGCTAAAGACACATGATCCTTAGATAATGAACCTAATTCTCTTGTTTCTTCAACAGTCACTATTCTGTCTTTTTCATCACAAGAAGCTAAAAGAGACTTCATTAACGTTGTTTTACCAGAGCCAGTGCTTCCCGTAATCAAAATATTCGCACGTTGAGTTACCAATAAATAAAGTATTCTAGATAATTCAATAGGAAACATTCCTCTACTACTTAACTCTGTTAAACAATAGCGTTTTAAAGCGGGAAAACGAATCGAAATAGCAGCACCACTTAAAACTATTGGAGCAATAAGAGCGTGTATTCGCACTCCTACTGGGCTAGAAGCATCTGCAATCGGGCATGAATCATCTAATCTTTTGCCTAATTGTGCACAAAGCCAAACTGCATATTCTCGCAAAATCATAGGATTATCAAATGGAATTCTTGGATTGTACTCTTGCAACCCAAAACCTTTATCTACCCAAACGTGACCTGTGTCTGTAACAACAATATCTGTTGTTTGAGGATCATCTGCAAGCTCTTGCAGAATGCCAAAATCAATATCTTCTAAAACCATGCTTACCCCTTGATATTTTTGAGAATCTTTCAGATTCATATGATTGTGAATTTGATTGTTTATATTGTTGTTCAGATTGTTTTCCAGATATTTTCAAAGAGGAATTAGAGGAGTCTCCAAGCAACCATGTTGTTATTTTTTCTATTGGAATTTTGGCGGATTTTGGAATATCTCTTATACCGTAACCAGATATTATGTCTTCGTACATTTTAGGATCGTGACCAATTGGGCCTTCTACATCGCAAAGCAAATAATCACAAGCTTCATTAACATTTACAGGGCAAAACCTTTTAGAAAGACCACGCGGATTTAATCCTGCGACAATAGAAGTTTGTTTTCTAGAGTAATCTTTATGGTCAGATTCTAGGCTTCGCCAATATGCACGCAATCTGGCAAGACCAAGAACACTAAGCTCTGCAGCAAATATGGTTGGAACTTGCGCCAAAGTTGGAAGATTCTTTAAAAGCCTTCTTGCTGAAAAACCAGATCCAATATCAACAATTACTACATCACAAGCGTTGGAAAGACCTCTAATAGCAGCTTCAATAACCCATGGCTTAGGCTCTTCACCTTTCCAAGGAGCGTAAGCCAAAATATCAACGTTATTCCAGTGCAGAAGTTCACAACGCAGTACATATCCGTCTAATCGTCCTAAAGGAGCTTGAACCTCTTGCAATCTTCTACCCTCGTCCTGCTCCAATCCCAACAAAACATCTAATCCGCCGTTAGAAATATCTGCGTCGATTAGTGCAACAACATATTTTTTACTAGATATATGACTTGCCAGAAGAGCAAGAGTAGTGCTTAAACCAACTCCATCATTTGCCGATGAACCGATTACAACATTTTTTGGAAAAGGCTTTAGCGAATAGTTCAAGCTACCAATATTTTCTTGAACACTATGATTATCTAATGCATCAAAATCGCTATGAACTGAAGTAGAAGATACACCAGTCGCGTAATCTACATGATTTGCGTAATCTGCATTATCCACATGATTCGCATGATTCAAAGATGCGATAACAGTCGAATCTTCCAACTTATTACTATCAGATGTACTTTTGCGCATACTTTTTATCGCACTCGCCTGAGGCGGGTACGTTTCTATAATGCGCGGAACGCAAGAAGGAGCATCGTAATTATCAATAGTCATATTGTCCATGTGGCTATTGAATCGCATACTAAACCATTAGGCAATACTATTTAAACAATGTGGTTAAAGGATCAATAAACGTTGCAATTCCGCCAAAAAGTTATCCACATTGCTGTTTTTGTTGGCTGTTTTTGGTGTACTAACGTACGAGTTTTGGATTGGAAGCCATATATCTTTCAAGAAGTTCGCCATAGATTGGTTTAGTGCGCAAAATATCGGATACAAGAAGCGCAATAAAAGCAGACGCAGCAACTGGAAGAGTGTGAATCATTGTTCCTGACATTTCTACAGTGAGCAAAATCGAAGTTAGAGGAGCTTTTACAGAAGCCGAAAGCGTGCCAGCCATAACGCACACTGTAAAAATAGGCATTAGCTTTGCGTCAATGCCAAGAAATGGAACGCTTATTATTGCGCGAGAAGCAACGCCGCCTGCAAGAGCGCCAACAGCAAGAATTGGCATAAAAATTCCGCCAGGCGCGCCACATCCAAAGCTCGTAGAAGTAAATAGCATTTTTGCAATAAACAGAAGGCACAAAAGCGCTATGCTTACTTTGCCATATTCAGATAGCTTAACAAGATTAGAGCCTCCACCTAGAACATCCGGCAAATACAAGCCAACAGGGATTGCGATTAAACATGCTACAGATACAGGAGCCCATTTTGGCAAATACTTATACAATGTTTGCAATCCAAGTAAGGATCTGTTCATTAGAGAGCCAATAAGTCCTGCAAAAATGCCAAGTGGAATCAACCAAAAATGAAGCGCCATTGGCAAGTCTGGAATTCTTCCAAAGTCTAAAACAGGTCGAAGCCCAAAGCATGTTTGAGACACAAAATCAGCGCAAATAGATGCAGCAGCAGCTCCCATAAGAACCGTAGAAGACAATCCGTGTTGAACTTCTTCCATAGCAAACATAAGTCCAGAAAGTGGAGCGCTAAATGCTGCGGATAAGCCAGCTGCAGCTCCAGCAGTTACAACATAATGCTCTTGAGTATCGTTCTTATCGCCTTTTCTAAAAATACGAGACATCATTTGAGCGCCGCAAGCTCCGATTTGAATCGAAGGACCCTCTCTACCAAGAGACAAGCCAAATAACGACCCCAACAATCCACCTACAAATCGAACAGGCAAAATAGTATTCCAACACATTTTTAGCCCGCGCTGAACATATCCAACAACTTGTGGAATGCCGCTTCCAGACGCCATACTTTCTTTGCGACTCATCCAGCCAATAAAAAGCCCAGCAGCAATTGCAAAAACCACGCAAGGCACAATCCAAAGCATGTTTTGCAATATTTGCGCATACATCCATCGCGCAAAATCAGTTCCATACTCAATTCCAAGTCTATAAGTTGCTACAAGCGCGCCAGAGACAAGACCAACAACTACTCCAGCAAGAACCATCTTCCATCTAAGATGCTTAAGCGTTTTAAGAACGCGATCAGAAAAGTCGCGCAAAAAATCGCGTATAAAACCGCCTACGTTCTTTAAAGTCACAATAAACCTATTCTTAAATCAAATCGCAAACAAATACATCAAGCATTTTAACATTTTTAATAACACAATAAATATAAATTAATAAAATACGTCAATTAATAAAATTCAAAACTTAAGACTTTAGAAGCATAAATATTACAAATGACGGTCCAGCGTATGCAATAAATGCGCACAAGAATGGCACTATTAGTTCGCTAATAAAAAGCCATAGTCCAAGCTTGATTTTCTTTAGCTTAAACAGGCTTACGACTTCTAAGATTGCTGTTGAAAACGTTGAAAATCCGCCTAAAAATCCCAATGCGCACGTGTAAATAATAGTCGAAGCAAAAGTTAAATCGTATATAATCGAAGAACTTAAAAATACAACTAAGCCCATTATAAAAGACGCAAAAGCGTTGATTAGCAAAGTCGCGATTGGAAAATCATGGTTATAAACGCGCCCGATTGCGTCAGATATTGCACAACGAAGAACAGCACCAAGTCCAGCGAAAACAACAGGCAGCCAAAAAAGAACATATGCGTAAGACATCATTTTGCACCGCCCCTGTTAGCGTCTATTTTATTGATGATGTTTGCATCACCAGCATTTTTTACGCTGCCATTGCCTTTAAAAGCAAAAATTTTATCTCCAATTAGACTCCCAACAAGCACTGCTAAAACGCCAAGAACCATAGACAACGCCATAATGGCAATTACTTCTACAATGTTCATTGCAGTAAATGCGGAATGCGCGCCCTCAAAAGCAAAAGTAGACATTGTTGAAAGTCCACCGCAAAATCCCGTGCAAAAACCGTATTTTATTAAGTCTTTGTTCTTGCTGCGCAATCTTTGTGCAACAAGCGAACTCACTAAAGCAAGAATAAAACATGCCAAGATGTTAGACAAAAGAGTTGCAAAAGTAAAGCGGCTAAAAAGCATAGAATATCCCGAGTCCCAATGCATGCCGTACGTAAAACCACCTATTTCACTACGCACAAAAGCGCCAAGCAATCCACCAATAAACACAACAAAATATGTTTTTGCACCAAGTGATTTATGCTTGCGCGCGTTATGTGAATTAGGGAGATTACTGCTTGGAATACTCATAGTTTTTAGCCGCCTTAAATCGCTATTTAAATAGCCACTAGTCAATCAGCGAATGAACGCCAATAATGTGGTCGCGCTGAGGACCAGTACCAATTGCCGAAATACGGCACTTGGAAAGTTCTTCTAAGCGCTTTACGTAGCTTTGAGTATTTGCTGGCAATTCTTCAAACTTGTGAATTTGAGAAATATCCTCACTCCAACCTGGAAGCATCTCGTAAACTGGCTTAGCGCTAGCAAACAGAGACTGATCTACTGGCATTTCGTTCACTCTCTCAACGCTTCCGTCAGCCAAAGTTACATCGTAAGCTACGCAAACTGGAATTTCTTTTAAGCCAGTCAAAACATCTAACTTGGTAAGAACAATATCAGTTAAGCCATTTACGCGAGTAGCATAGCGACTTACAACGGAATCAAACCATCCGCATCTGCGAGGGCGGCCAGTAGTTACACCATATTCGTGACCCTGCTCGCGCAGCCAATCGCCACTTTCATCCAAAAGTTCCGTAGGGAATGGACCTTCACCAACACGAGTGATATAGGCTTTAGCAACTCCAATTACTCGCGTAATACGAGTTGGACCAACGCCAGTTCCCGTGCAAGCGCCTCCTGCAGTAGGATTTGAGGATGTTACAAATGGGTAAGTTCCATGATCGACATCCAGCATAGTTGCCTGACCGCCTTCAAAAAGCACGGTTTTGCCATTTTCCATAGCCTGATTCAGTATAAGCGAAGTATCTGCAACATAAGGCTTCAAACGCTTTCCAAGCTCCACAAGCTGTGCTGTAACATCATCAATATCTATTGGATGCTGGTTGTAAAGTTTAACTAACATTTGATTCTTTTGATGCAAGCTAGCTTCAACCTTATCCCTCAAATGTTCTGCATTAAACAAGTCATGAACACGAATACCAACGCGATTAATCTTATCTGCATAAGTCGGGCCAATTCCGCGACCTGTTGTACCAATCTTGTGCTTGCCTAGGAACCTCTCCGTAACCTTGTCAATTACGCGATGATAAGGCGTAATCACATGCGCAGACTCACTCACTTTCAAACGAGAGCAATCAACACCTCTAGACTCGAGTGCGTCAATCTCCTCAAACAGAACCTCTGGGTCTACAACAACACCATTACCAATAACAGGAGTTACATTAGGGCTGATTATACCGCTAGGAAGCAAATGCAAAGCGTAAGACTCGTTTCCAACCACAACAGTATGTCCAGCGTTATTACCGCCATTAAATCTTGCGACAATATCTACCTTAGAACCAATTAAATCAGTCGCTTTGCCTTTACCTTCGTCACCCCATTGAGCGCCAATAAGCACAATTCCAGGCATGCAACACCTCCATTTTTTGGGCTAACGCTGCCCAAACAAGCACAATTTCTACTTGTCCAGACTAGCGCGACGCCAATACCGAATTTAAATTTGCGACTTGATGAACTTATAAGGCTTTACCAGCAGAGCCAAGCTGCACACAGGCTTCAACAACACGCTGAGCCATTGCTTTTTCTGCCTCTTTGCCCCAAGATCGTGGATCATAAAGCTTCTTTGCTCCCACTTCTCCATCGATTTTCAGAACAGAATCATAGTTTCGGAACATGTGATCTGCTATTGCTCGAGTAAACGCATATTGCGTGTCTGTATCAATGTTCATTTTCACTACACCATAGCTTACAGCTTGCGCAATTTCTTCGGGAGTAGATCCAGAACCTCCATGGAACACAAGCAAGAATGGTTTTGTTGGCACACCAAACTTGCGATTACATAAATCAAGCTTGTACTTGTTGTATACAGCGCTTTGAATGTTGTCTAGCAACTGTGGTCGCAGTTTAACAACACCAGGCTTGTACGAACCATGCACATTACCGAACGTAAAAGCAGCCATATATCTTCCGCGCTCCGCCAAACCTAATCGCTCAACTACTCGCATAGCGTCCTGCGGCGTTGAGTATAGTTTTTCATCAATGTCTGCTCTATGACCGTCTTCTTCGCCTCCCACAGCCCCAATTTCAATCTCTAACACCGTATGAGCCTTCGCCGACGCCTCAAGCAATTCTTCCGCAACGTCTAAATTGTGTTCAAGCTTAACTGTGGATCCATCCCACATATGCGATTGAAATATCGGCTCTTTGCCGTGCGCAACTTGATCTGCCTCATAAGCTAAAAGTGGCTTAATCCAATCATCTAAATAGCTTTCTGCACAATGATCCGTATGTAAGGCAACGGTAATATTTGGATATTGCGCTGCTACTTGATGCGCGAATTGAGCAAACGCTAGCGAACCGACAACGCGATTATTTACGCACTGTCCCGAAAAATACGCGGAGCCACCAACGGATACTTGAATAATTCCGTCGCTTTGCGCTTCTGCAAATCCTTGAAGTGCAGCGTTTAAGGTCTGCGTGCTAGTAACATTAATTGCAGGATATGCGTATCCGCCTTTGCTTGCAGAATCAAGCATTTGCGCGTAACGTTCAACAGTTGCGATAGTCATATTTTTATTATGACTCTAAGCGCGCATATTTTTTAGATTTTATTAGATTTAACTATACTTGTGTCTATTTTTGACTATTTCTGGCTATTTTTGATTTCTTGATGGCGCTTTTTTGCGGCAGCTACAACAAAATGTAAATATTCGAGCGCAATTTCTTCTTTTAATCCAGATTTTTCAGCAATTTTTTTAAGTCGATCTGCTTGGCGATTTTCTCTAGATTTATCTTCCGCAGCAAGATTTGCGCGCGCTTTTATTTCTCCGACTTTTTCTGTGACTTTAAAGCGCTCTGCTAGAAGTGAAACAACTGCATTGTCAATATTGTCGATCGATTGACGCAACGCAAAAATCTCGTTCATTGAATCGTTGCGATCATTGCAACTAGGTTCAATCGAATGATTGCGCGCGTCAACCGATTCTTTAGGAAATTCACACATATTACTTCTAGTCGAAATAAGTCTGCAAAACCATAGTTGTTTCTGTGCTAACTGGCACAATTCTGTGAATTGTGTTAATTAGCTCTTCTAGCTTGCTAGGAGTTGCAACGCGAACTACGAGCATAAAACTTGGGCTTCCAGTAATCGAATAGCAGGCTTCAATACCTTCAATATCTTTCAACTTGGCTGGAACAGATGCTTCTTGCTCAAAGTCAAGAGGTGTTACAGCAACAAATGCGCTTACTGGCAAGCCTCTGCGCTCATAGTCAATCAATGCACGGTAACCAGTGATAATTCCTCTTCGCTCAAGCTTTTGTACTCTAGATTGCACGGCAGAAACCGATAATCCAGATGCTTTAGCCAGTCTGGTTAATGTTGCACGACCATCGTGTTCAAGAATATCTACGATAATCGCATCTGTAGAATCTATAGGAGCAACTGTGCTCACATTGGCGTTCAAGCCAGAAGGAATATTATTTTCAATCTTATGAGAGTTTCCTGTCATACGACCTCCATCCTCATATAGCGCATCTTTCTGAATACTTTCGTGGATTTCAGATTGCGCTACCCTGCAGTCTATTCAATCGTATCGTATTTTTTAACGAAAAAGAACAAAATTATATAAAAAATCACGGTTTTTCACATTAAATATCAAATGTTTATGAGAATAAACTTTTGACAATTAATTATAATTATTTAATTTTTATTATTTGCATACGCATTATCAATAGTAAAAATTACCAAGAATAGTGTATTTTATAGGAAATTAATTATATATAAACGTATATTTTTTTTGTTTTAAAACACAAAATAAGTTTGTAATAAAAACAGTATTAAAAAATAAACAATAAAAATTACCCCTCGATTGATCAAACCAAGGGGTAATTTAAAGTGTATTTTTTAAAGTTATATTTATAAAATTACACGAGCATAACCTACTTAAGCAGCGGTTGCTGGCGACCCGCCATTTGTAGAATTATTCGCTTGCTGCACAATCGCCGCGAGAAAATCGCGATTTGACGCAGTTTTCTTTAAGCGTGGCACCAAAGTCTGATAAGCCTGCTCTGGCTCAAGACCGCCAAATAGTCGCCTCAAGCGATAAATAATAGGCAATTCTTGAGCAGGAGTAATCAACTCTTCGCGGCGCGTGCCAGAAGAATTAATATCCACGGCTGGGAACAAACGCTTATCTGCCAAATCACGACTCAAGCGAAGCTCCATGTTTCCAGTGCCCTTAAACTCTTCGAAAATAACTTCATCCATCTTTGAACCAGTTTCCACCAAAGCGGAAGAAATAATAGTCAAAGAACCGCCATTTTCAATGTTTCGCGCGGCACCAAAGAACTTCTTAGGTGGGTAAAGCGCCTGAGCATCTACACCACCCGAAAGAATACGACCAGATGCAGGAGCAGCAATATTGTATGCGCGAGCAAGACGAGTCATAGAATCAAGAAGAACAACAACGTCTTGACCAAGCTCTACAAGTCTCTTAGCACGCTCAATCGCAAGCTCCGCAACAGTAGTGTGGTCTGATGCTGGACGGTCAAATGTAGAAGAAATAACCTCACCCTGAACAGTGCGCTCCATGTCGGTAACTTCTTCTGGACGCTCGTCTACAAGAACAACCATCAAATGCACTTCTGGATTATTAACAGCAATCGCGTTAGCAATATTTTGCAAAGTGATTGTTTTACCAGCCTTAGGAGGCGAAACAATCAAACCACGCTGACCCTTACCAATAGGAGCCACAAGGTCAATGATTCTGCCAAGCATACGATTTGGCGTAGTCTCCTGCTTTAAGCGCTCTTGCGGATACAAAGGCGTGAGCTTAGCGAATTGCGGACGATTCTGAGCATCTTCTACGCTCATGCCATTAATGCTGTCAACGCTTTGCAAAGGAACAAACTTTTGGCGCTGATTCCTACGATCACCTTCACGAGGAGCACGAATAGAGCCTTGAACCGCGTCTCCCTTGCGCAAACCATACTTTTTGATTTGGCTCATAGAAACGTAAACATCATTTGGACCAGGCAAATATCCAGAAGTGCGCACAAACGCATAAGATTCAAGCACATCTACAATACCAGCAACTGGAACAAGCTCTTCTTTTGGTTCCTCTCTACGAGAAACTGATTCACGAGACTCGTGGTCTTCACGAATATCATTGCGATCAGAACGATCATTCCTCGTAGGACGATCTTCACGCTCTAAATGATCAGAGCGATCCGAGCGGGAATCGTAATCATCCCTATCGCGTCCACGACCACGCATGCGGCGTTGATATCTATCATTCCTATCTGAATGCGTATCATAATCGTCATCGCCATTAGAACGCGAAGCTCCGCGTTGCCTGCGAGATTCAGAATCACGATTTGCGTTAGAATCAGAAGACTTTTCACTTGGCAAAGTAGCAAGAATCTGATCTAAATCATCTTCCGCATCATTTGCATCATCCGAATCATTTCCGCGATAATTATCTTTAAAATCAGACTGACGACGACGCTGAGATTGATTATCACGCGTAAACTCACGACGACGCCTAGACTTACCGCTTCTATTTGAATCTTCGGATTCATCAGATTCAGAAGATTCAACAGAATCAGGCAAGCCGAGATTTTCTAACAAATCCTCATCGGCAGACTTGCGAGCAGACTCACCACTATCGTCACCAAAATTGCGACGCGACCTAAAAGATGAAGATGAATCGTATTTAGAATCATCCCCATCATTAAGCGACGAACGACTATCCCTAACAATGCTTTTAGGAACATGTACGCTAACTCCTGCTGGCGCATCCCCACCATTTCGCGCAGCGGTAAGCGTAGCAATCAAATCTGGCTTGCGCATTGTAGACGTACCGCGCAGACCCATTTGCTTCGCAAGATCCTTAAGCTCAGAAAGCTTCATATCATCAAGATTTTGGCTTGTTGCCACAGTTATACCTTTCCCTGACCCCAAGAAACAAACTACTTGGAGCTTTACATGGAAGATTTCGGAAAAATCCGTTGTGAATACAACGATAAGCACATAACAATGTGACTTAATCGCTGATAAATGTATGCTACTACACTCATGCGACTCACAACAACACGGCGTGGCAAAAAGAAAAAGCGTTACTTCTTTTCGTGATATGACTTTTCTGTATTAACAGACCAAACATTATCTTTAGACTGTTTTCCACTGTTAATATTAGACACTGCTTCAATAGCAGTAGCCATAGAATGATCCTGATTATTGTAACGATGCTGACCATTTCTACCAACACAATACAAATTACCAAAACCATCCAAATACTTAACAAGCTCAGGCATCTGAGCATAAGTATCGAAGTAAGCCGGATAAGCCTTTGGAACACGCTCACGATGAGCATCCAAAACATCATCTTCGCCATCAATAACCTGCATGCGAGTAAGCTCATCAATCGCAGATTTACGAGCCTCTTCGTCGCTCATATTCCAGAAATCATCGCCCTCATTGCAGAAGTATTCAAGACCAATCCACACAGTGTTGTCAACATCCTTAACAAGATATGGGCTCCAGTTGTTAAAGATTTGCAAACGACCAACTTTGTATCCTGGATCCTGCACATAAATCCAGCAGTCAGGCACAATAGGAGGATTACCTAACGTTGGAATATCAGTCGTATTACGCAAACGCATACGCTTAACAAGAAGTCCCACGGTTACAAAATCACGGTAAGGCAAGCCTTTAGCAACTCGTTGTAATTCGGATGGAACCTGCACGGACTCATTTCCTTCAGCGCCATGCTCAATAGCTGCAACCAAATCTTTTATTGGCATAGAAGAAATAAACTGATCCGCATGAAGCTCTTGCTGCAAACCATCTTGATTTTCAACGACAACACTAGAAATTTTACCGTCGCACTGTTTAATCGCCACAACTTTTGCATCTGTTAAAACAGTAGCGCCATTTTCGCGGCAACGGCGTTCAACAGTCTCCCAAAGCTGACCAGGGCCAAGCTTAGGGTACCAGAATTCTTCAATCAGCGAAGTTTCAACTTCCTTCTGATCCGCCTTACTCTTAGGCATAAGTTTTGAAACAGCGTTCTTCAAAACTTCAACAATGCTCAAACCCTTAACTCGCTGAGCACCCCAATCTGCAGAAATCTGACTTGGATGCCTACCCCAAAGCTTCTCGGTATAGCCCTCGAAGAACATTGAATAAAGCTTCTTACCGAAACGGTTAATATAAAAGTTCTCAAGATTAGTTTCTGGCAACTTGTGAATCATAGACCAAAGGTAGCTAAAACCAACCTTCATAGTAAGAACAAAGCCCATAGAGCGCAAAGTAGACGCAGAAAGAGAGATAGGGTAGTCGAAGAAATGATGATTCCAGAAGATTCTAGAAACGCGATGACGCTTAAGCATAACCTCATCTTCGACTTCAGGATCCGGACCGCCATCCTCTAAATCATGATGTCTGCCCAGTTTTTTGTCGTCGTAAGAAGGAGCGCCTTGGAGCGGCAGCATATCTCGCCACCATTGCATAATGCGATCATCTTTAGAGAAGAATCGGTGACCACCAATATCCATACGGTTTCCGTTGTATTTTACAGTGCGAGAAATTCCGCCAAACTCTTTAGATGCCTCAAGAACAGTTACATCGTAACGATTACTTCCACCATCTTTTACAAGCTCCCACGCAGCCGTCAACCCTGCCGGACCGCCACCAATAATCACTACAGATTGTTTCTGGGATTGTGTATCAGTCAATTTTCCTCCATACCTAAAAGACGCTTTATAAAGTCAAAATCGCAAAATTGCAAGCACGTATCTATATTAAAATCTAAACATAAGCTTTACTAGCATACTCTTATCATGCGATAGATTCTGGAATATCGATATCTGTTTTCTGCACTTCTTCCACATTTACGTCTTTAAACGTAACAATACGAACGTTTTTCACAAACCGCGAAGGGCGATACACGTCCCACACCCAAGCGTCTGTTAACTGCACGTCAAAATACACATCTTGACCTGCAGAACGCACGTTAAAATCCACCTTGTTTGCCAAATAGAATCGTCGCTCAGTTTCTACAACGTACGTAAAAAGCTTAATAACGTCACGATACTCCTTGTACAACGCAAGCTCGGCGTCAGTTTCGTAATTGTCGAGATCTTCAGCGCTCATCGCTTCCCTTCCGCATTATTGCCATTAGTGTTACGCTTACGACCGCGTCCTATAATACGCCACCATGCACGTTTAGAAGAATCTTCTTTGACTGTAGCCGCATTATACGGCCATGATTCGTCGGAATTATCTTTGCTAACAGGTATTGCAATTGAATGCTCATGTGCACTTAACGCTTCACAAACACCAGGATTATCTTCAATAACGTGCAGACCAAAAGCGTCTAGAGAACGAATGGCATCATACTCATCCCCGAGAGTGTCCATAACAACAAAATCTTGATATTTTTGATTTTGCGAATCCCACAAAGCATCTCTAGCTGTTCCAGTTTTTACAAAGCCAAGAGACTGATAAACAGAAAGAGAACGCGTATTCGCTGCTGGAACACCAACCCAAATCCTATGCAATGCTAAACCAACTGTGTCTGGAGCAAAACCATACGTCATAACTCTAGGCATTGCATCTCTGGAATACCCGCGTCCCCTATAGTCGCGTCCTAGAATCACCTGAATTCTAGCGGATTTAGACCAACCATCAATGTCAATCAAGAAAATCATTCCAATAATATCGCCATTGGTATTTTTAGCGTCATCAATAAAATCTGGCACAATCGACCATGCGATTGTCGGGCGCGATTGCGCATCTCCAATAGCTCCAGCATAATCAGACATACTTTTATCATTATTGCCCAAAGACCACTGCACAGAACGCTCAACCCACGCATGAACCATAGCACGTTCAGATTGTGAATCCTTGCCAGTTATAACAGCCGCACCATCAAAAGCATGTAATGAATCCATCCTCGCTAAATCTTCGATGGTTGCTTGCCTAAGACGAGCCATCTCGCCACGTATTGACGGAATTACAATACTTTCTGGTAGCTCTCGAGAGTTTGTAGAGTCAGCATTGACTTCCTGCATATTCACCTGTTTCCTGTACCTAATTGACCTTGCGTTACAAAAAGTTCTACAAAAAGCATAAGCAAAATACAAATGCGTAAGCAACTACAATATAAGATTACACTTTTTGCACTCTACACAATGCTATAAAACACAAGGTTAAAACGCAAAGCATAAAATGCAAAAAGTGCATCTATAAACTATTCTTTTCTAGCTAAATTTTAATCTAACTAAAATTTAAATCAGCCTTTAATCTTTGCCATCACAATCTTAGTAACAGCCTTAGCATCAGCCTGACCTTTAGTCGCACGCATAACAGCGCCAATAATTGCACCCATCGGCTTCATATTTCCAGCCTTAAGCTTTTCTGCAACTTCAGGATCAGCAGCAAGAGCAGCGTCAACAGCAGCTTCCAAAGCGCCGTCGTCGTTCATAACCTTGAATCCATGCTTCTTAACAACTTCATCAGGCTTACCCTCGCCAGCCAAAACGCATGCAACAGTTTGCTTAGCGAGCTTATCGTTAAGATTGCCGTCTGCAATTAGCTTTTCAACTTGCGCCACATCTTGCGGAGTAATAGGCAATTCTTCCAAAGTCACGCCACGAGTGTTTGCTTCGCGAGCAAGCTCACCAAGCCACCACTTCTTAGCACCTGCCGCACTTGCGCCAGCCTTAACGGTTTCTTCAACCAAATCAAGAGCATCCGCGTTCAAAATATCACGCATTTCAAGATCGCTAATACCCCATTCGCTTTGCAAACGGTTACGGCGCTCGCGAGGCATTTCCGGCATTTCTGCCTTCATGCGCTCAATATGCTCTTTAGTGATGTGAAGCATAACCAAATCAGGATCTGGGAAGTAGCGATAATCGTCAGCGTCGGACTTTACGCGGCCGCCAGCAGTAGTCTGAGTTGCCTCATCCCAGTGACGAGTTTCCTGCAAAATCTCGCCGCCTTCGCTCAAAATAGCAGCCTGACGACGAATCTCATATTGGAGCGTCTTTTCAATACCGCGGAATGTGTTCACATTCTTAGTCTCGGAACGCGTACCAAATGGATCGGTTGGCTTTCTGCGGAGCGAAACGTTCACGTCAGCACGCATATTGCCCTGCTCCATACGAGCATGGGAAATGTTAAGCGCGCGAACAATATCGCGAATAGCGCGCATGTATGCGCCAGCAATTTCTGGAGCGCGGCTGCCAGCACCTTCGATCGGCTTAGTTACAATCTCGATTAAAGGCACGCCTGCGCGATTGTAATCAACCAAAGAATGATTTGCGCCTTCAATACGACCGTCAGCGCCGCCAACGTGAGTATTCTTACCAGCATCATCCTCAATGTGAGCACGCTCAATCGGAACGCGGAATACAGTGCCATCTTCAAGCTCAACATCCAAGTAGCCATTGCCATTAGTAGGCTTATCGTACTGGGAAATCTGATAATCGCGAGGCATATCTGGATAGAAGTAGTTCTTACGAGCGAACTGGCTCCACTCAGCAATCTCGCAATGCAACGCCAAACCGAGCTTAATAGCGTAATCAACTGCAGTCTTGTTTACAACTGGCAAAGAGCCTGGCAAACCAAGGCTTACAGGAGTTAGCTGAGTATTTGGCTCGCCACCAAAAGATACTTCTGCTGGGCAGAACAGCTTTGTGCGCGTGCTCAACTCAACGTGAGTTTCCAAGCCGAAAACTGGGTCAAACTGCTCCACAGCATCGGCATATTTCATAAGTTTTTCAGCCATGAGAATCCTTCTTATTTAAGCTTTATTTCACTTTACTTAGCCAATGAATCGAGCCAGCCAGCTTTAAGCGACTTCCAGATTGGGCCGCTCCACTTTTCTTCGAGCGCTGCTTCCAACGCTGCTGCAGGCTTGTACATCTTTTCATCATGGCATTGCGGAGCAATAATCTGAATACCAACAGGCAAACCATCGTCACTTAAGCCAGCTGGGAGGCTCAAAGCTGGAACGCCAGCCATGTTTGCAGGAATCGTAGCAATATCGTTCATGTACATAGAAAGTGGATCGTTCATCTTCTCGCCAAACTTAAATGCCGTTGTAGGGCTTGTTGGGGAAACAAGAACATCTACCTTATTAAACGCTTCTTCAAAATCGCGAATAATAAGCGTACGAACCTTTTGTGCAGAACCATACCACGCATCGTAGTAGCCAGCGGAAAGTGCGTAAGTGCCGAGAATAATACGACGCTTTACTTCGTCACCAAAGCCAGCTTCGCGAGTTGCGGCCATCATGTTTGCTGCAGTTTGAGGCTTGTCTGCTGGTGGCATTACGCGCAAACCGTAGCGCATGC
This sequence comes from Gardnerella lacydonensis, assembly GCF_048545055.1. Classification (NCBI taxonomy): domain Bacteria; kingdom Bacillati; phylum Actinomycetota; class Actinomycetes; order Bifidobacteriales; family Bifidobacteriaceae; genus Gardnerella; species Gardnerella lacydonensis. Next base: position 206,260 of record NZ_JBKQXT010000001.1, on the reverse strand, counting down.
CGTCGTAGCGAGCCAAATTAGAGCTAACTTCAGAAGGCATAATAATGTAGTAAGCAGCCAAAGAATAAGGGAAATGAGGGCAGGAAACTTCTGTTACTTCTGCGCCCATATCCTTAAGCAATTGCACAGCTTCATTAAAGCGTGCTTCAACGCCTGGCTGGAATCCGTCGCCACTAAGCTCCTTAACTAAACCAACCTTCAAGCCCTTCAAATCGCGGCGAGCGCCCTCGCGCGCAGCCTGAGCCATTGGAGGAACAGGAGCTGGAATAGAAGTAGAATCGCGCCTATCGTTGCCGCCAATAATTTCCTGCAAAAGCGCAGAGTCAAGAACGGTACGAGAAACAGGTCCAATCTGATCCAAGGAGCTTGCCATAGCGATTGCACCAAAACGGCTAACACCGCCATAAGTTGGCTTTGCGCCGACTGTACCAGTTAAAGCGCCTGGCTGACGAATGGAGCCGCCAGTATCTGTACCCAAAGCAATAGGAGCCTCGAATGCAGCAACTGCAGCTGCAGAACCGCCGCCAGAACCACCAGGAACGCGCTCAGTATCCCAAGGATTGCAAGTAGTTTGATAGGCAGAATGCTCGGTAGATGAACCTTGAGCAAACTCATCTAGATTAGTCTTGCCAAGAATTGGCATGCCAGCTGCCTTGAGCTTTTCAATAACAGTAGCATCGTAAGGTGGAACCCAGCCTTCGAGAATCTTAGAAGCTGCAGTAGTTGGAATGCCCTTAGTAACAATCATGTCTTTAATGGCAATTGGAACGCCTGCGAGTTCAGGCAATCCTTCAGTCTCACCCTTAGCGTTCTTAGCATCAAAAGCATCTGCCTGCTCAAGAGCAATATCTGCAGAAACGTGCAAGAATGCTTTAATTTCTGGTTCGACTGCTTCGATTACTGCCAAGTGAGCTTCAACAAGCTCGCGGCTAGAAACTTCTTTAGCTTTTACAGCCTTTGCCATATCGGCAGCAGAAAGCTTTACTAAATCTTGAGTATTAGTCATGTTTTATTCCTCCCCCAAAATTCGAGGCGCTACAAACATGCCAGACTCACTTCTAGGAGCACCAGAAAGAGCTTCTTCTTGAGTCAATGGCGTAGCAGGCTCGTCTGGTCGCAAATACGCTTCAAGAGGTACTGGATTTGCAGTAGGTGGCACATCTTCGCCAGCAACTTCCTGCACTTTATTAATAGATTCTGCAATGACGTTTAATTCGCCTTGCAAGCGACTGATTTCTTCGTCGCTTAAAGCAATCTGGGATAGAACGCCCAGATGCTCAATTTCTTCGCGTGTGAATGTAGGCATAACCTCAACTATATGTGTGATGCGTGACCTTCTTATAGAAGAAAAAAGCAATATTGATAAAAGATTTACACACGTTACTGTAGAAATATTTTCCCAATTTTAGAACATGATTGTCGATCCATATTTTCTAGGGAAAATTATGTGTAATATTAAAAAAATTTTATTAGTGAGACAATAAGCGAAATAACAATTATTATCACATACAGTTTTCATAAAATTAACGAGTATAAAATATGTGAAAACGAGGGTCTATGCATGTCAACACGCCATGAAATGGAAATAATTCAATAAAAGAATGTTGGCATTCCAACCTTCTTCATACGTTTATTTGCAGAATAAAAAAATTTGTTTTATTTCACTATCCCAGAAATAAAAAAGCATGTAATAATTAAATGCTATGAGATATTAAGCTAATGCAGCGAAGCATTCCATGCATAGAAGCAAATAAGTTACGGTATCTCATAAAAAATAACATAAAATATAAAATTGAAGGACACATATGAATAACACAAAGTTCTACCGTAATGCAGCAATGTTGTTGCTTGCAGGCGCAACTATTATTCCACAATGCTTAGCAGCACCAGCAATGGCCGCTCCTGCAGCTAAGGATTCTGAGCCAACCGCATCTTGCGCAGCCAAGAAGGATTCTCTGAATAATTATTTGTGGGATTTGCAATACGATAAAACAAACATTCTCGCCCGTCATGGCGAAACCATTGACAACAAGTTCTCCAGCGACAGCTTCGACAAAGGCGGCGAATTCGTCGTCGTCGAGCACCAAAAGAAGAACATCACCAATACAACTTCAAATTTGTCGGTTACTTCCGCCAATAATGACCGCGTATACCCAGGTGCGCTGTTCCGCGCTGACCAGAATTTGATGGACAATATGCCAAGCCTGATTTCCGCGAACCGCGCTCCAATCACATTGAGCGTTGATTTGCCAGGCTTCCACGGCGGTGAAAGTGCTGTAACTGTTCAGCGCCCAACTAAGAGCTCTGTAACTTCCGCAGTGAATAGCTTAGTTTCTAAGTGGAATGCACAGTATGCTGCAAGCCATCATGTGGCAGCTCGCATGCAGTACGATTCTGCAAGCGCACAAAGCATGAACCAGCTTAAGGCTAAGTTCGGTGCTGATTTCGCCAAGATTGGCGTACCACTGAAGATTGATTTCGATGCTGTGCACAAGGGCGAAAAGCAAACGCAGATTGTAAACTTCAAGCAAACTTACTACACCGTAAGTGTTGATGCACCAGACAGCCCAGCTGACTTCTTCGCACCATGCACTACACCAGAAAACTTGAAGAACCGCGGAGTAGACAGCAAGCGTCCACCAGTATATGTGTCCAATGTGGCCTACGGCCGTTCAATGTACGTAAAGTTCGACACCCGCAGCAAGAGCACCGATTTCCAGGCTGCTGTTGAAGCTGCAATCAAGGGTGTTGAAATCAAGCCAAACACCGAGTTCCATCGCATTTTGCAGAACACTTCTGTAACTGCTGTGATTCTCGGCGGCAGCGCTAACGGTGCAGCCAAGGTTGTTACCGGCAACATCGATACGTTGAAGGCTTTGATTCAGGAAGGCGCCAACTTAAGCACCTCCAGCCCAGCAGTTCCAATTGCTTACACCACTTCCTTCGTCAAGGATAACGAAGTAGCAACTTTGCAAACCAATAGCGATTACGTTGAAACCAAGGTTTCTTCTTACCGCAACGGCTACTTGACTTTGGATCACCGTGGAGCTTACGTAGCTCGTTACTACATCTACTGGGATGAGTATGGCACCGAAATTGACGGCACCCCTTACGTGCGTTCTCGCGCTTGGGAAGGCAACGGCAAGTATCGCACCGCTCACTTCAACACAACTATTCAGTTCAAGGGCAATGTGCGCAATCTCCGCATCAAGCTTGTTGAGAAGACCGGCTTGGCTTGGGAACCATGGCGTACAGTGTATGACCGTTCCGATTTGCCACTGGTTCGCCAGCGCACAATCAAGAACTGGGGTACAACCTTGTGGCCACGAGTTGCTGAGACTGTGAAGAACGACTGATACTTATCACAATTTCAAAAAATAACTTAATAAAGATAATTTAATAAATAATAAATTAAATATAAGTGAATACAAAAAGGGCTTTATCTTGTAGTCAAATCTTATGAGTCTACAGAGTAAAGCCCTTATTGTTTTTGCAAAATTATTTGCAGAATATTATTTGCAAAATATTTTAATATTTTAGATATCGCGCTAAATATCGCGATGCTTTTCAACAACGTGGCCAATTGCATACATGACTACGCCCCAAGCGAGAACCACCAAGCCTGATTGCCACCATGTGAAAATATATGCATTTGGTGGAAGCTGTGCACCCGAGTTAGGGGAGCTGCCCAAGAATTTCTCCACCGCTGCGGCTGGCAAAATCTGAATAAGTATTGAATTCCACTTCGCGAAATTGCTCGCAAACATAATAATGCTAACAACACTAGGCAAAATCATCACGGCTCCAATAACGCACATAATTCCGCCAGCAGTTGACTTGCAAATCATGCCAAAACCGTACGCCATTGCTGCTACAACAACCATAATTGCAGGAGAGCCAAGGAACAGCGTAAGAGGCAATTTCCACGCGTTGCTTCCAGATAATCCAGAAGTGCTATCTCCTATAAAGGCTAATTCTGCAGCGCCTAGCGAAACTGCCATTGCAATAAGTTGGGCTACAAAAACGTAGATTGCAACCGAAATAAACTTAGTCGTAAAGAACATACCCCTTCGAGGTACGGCAGTAAGAGAAGCCTGAATTGAAGTCGTAGAATGTTCCGCGGTTACAGCGAGCACTGCAAAAATCGACAAAACAATCAAAGATACAGAAGCAAAACTAATAACTAAGTGGAAAATGCTATCTTGAGATGCAATAAGGCTGCCTTTATTGCTCGGCCCAACAGTAATTGCAGCGCTTGATCTACCTTGATTTGCTCCATTCTTAATGTCAACTTTAGACATTGCTTTTTGCACAATCGCGATAATAAAGCTAAAGATTACTGGCAAAACAATAGCTAATGCCATGCACCACCAGGTGGATGAAAGTCCGCGCAACTTAACAATCTCAGATTTAAGCGTGTGCATGAATGTAAGGCGTAAGTGCTGAGCGTTCATGCTGCGGCCTGTTTTGTACGCGTTGGATTGGCGTGCGTTGGACTCAGAAGATTGCACTTGTTGATTTGCTACTTGCTCACTCATTTTGCACTCTCCTTATTGTTAGATTGCTCTGCATGCTGCTTGCTGTCTGGCTTTAAATCGCTGCTAGGAACAGTCTTAGTAACGTACTGCTCCTGGCCATGCGTAAGAGCCAAATATGCTTCCTCAAGTGATGCGTGCTCTTGATTTAGCTGATATACCAAAATTTGATTATCCGCAATTTCGCGAGCAAGCTGATTAAGCTCACATCCTGTTATTCTAAAAAGCTCGCCTTCTTGAACGTCTTGAGGAGTGCGAGTATCTTGCAAAATCTTGCATTCAGGATTGTTTTGAGCAAGCACAGACTTTAGTTTTTCGCCTTCTGGAGTTACAAGTCGCACAGCGTGCTGAGAATGTGCGTCAACAAAATCTTGTACTGTTGTGCGCTCCAAAATTTCGCCATGAGCAATAATCACAAGGTTATCTGCAGTAAGCGCAACTTCGCTCATTAAGTGCGAACTAAGTAGTATTGCTCGGCCTTCGCTCGCGTAATACTTGCATAATTCGCGAACCCACTTAACGCCTTCTGGATCCAAACCGTTAATTGGCTCATCCAAAATAAGATTGTGCGGATCCGCTAAAAGTGCTGCAGCAATCGAAAGACGCTGACTCATACCGAGCGAGAAAGATCCTGCTTTGCGGGTTTTAACACTTGATAATCCAGTAATATCAATCACTTCGTCAACGCGCTTTTTTGATATTCCGTGAGTTAAAGCCAGCGAATACAAGTGATTGTATGCCGTTCGGCCTCTGTGAGCAGACTTTGCGTCAAGAACTGCGCCAACTTCTGTCATTGGGGATGCGATTTTTGTGTATTCTTTTCCGTCAATAAGAGAAGTGCCGCTATTGGCATGAATAAGATTTAATGCGCAACGCATAGTAGTAGATTTACCAGCGCCATTAGGTCCTAAAAAGCCAGTGACTTTGCCGTCTTCTGCGACGAAAGAAACGTCGTTAAGCGCTGTTTTTGCGCCAAAACGCTTTGTAATATGTTGGAATTCTAACATAAATTAACAATATCACAAATAAAAAAAAATACACATTAAATGTAAGCGTTTATGAGTACAGGCTGCTGCGTTTTGTAATGCGATTGTTTATTTGTGATTGTTTGTTTATATTCGCTTGTTTGTAGCTTGTATCAGCAATTTGGTGATGCATGTTGCGCAATCCACGCGTGCATGGAAACAGCCGCAGCAGCTCCTGCGTTTAGCGAGCGAACAGAGCCGAATTGCGAAATATAAACAACGTCATCCGCCATCTCTAGTGCTTTTTTAGAAAGACCTGGACCTTCCGCACCAAAAAGCATAAGGCAACGTTTAGGGAACTTGTAGTTTTCCATAGCAACAGCGCCTGGAATAATATCAAGCGCTATAACGCGCGCGTTTTTAGCGTCTTGTTCCTTAATATTTGCGATTTTTTCGGCCTTTATATTGCCTTCTGCTTGTGATTTAAGCAAAAGTTGATGCGCTTCTTCTGCTTCCTGTGCTATATTTTCGCGCCAATTAGTTACTAGAGTTTCAATAGTTGGGCAGCACTCAACGTATTGGTAAAGCTCAGTCATTAACGAGCCTTTACGATTCCATTTATGAGGCCCTACGATATACACTTTTTTCGCAGTAAACGCGTTTGCAGTGCGGACCATAGAGCCTATGTTGAAATCGTGAGTCCAATTTTCTACAGCTACTTCAAACTCATGACGGCCTTTAGAATCGAGATCCGCTTTTATGGCTTCTACTTTCCAGTACCGGTAACGGTCTAAAACGTTGCGCTGGTCGCCTTCGTCTAGTAATTCAGTGCTAAACCGCGCATCGTAATTTGGCGATTCTGGATTATCTGGACGAGGCTCACCTGGATGCTCGTCTTCCCATGGGCCAACTCCTATAGGTCGGAATTCTGGCTCATCGGAAGCTTTTGCAGCCAAAGTAATTGGATTCGGTTCGTGCATGTGTGAGTTTTGCTCCGTTTAATACTTTTGCTTAGTATTGGTAGCTAGTAATTGCAACTAATCTTGGCAGCCGTCAGTTGCGCAATCGCCTGTGCAACCTGACTTGCAATGACCACCGCAGCAGTTATCTTCACAGCATGGCTCAGTGCAACCATCGTTAGCACAATCACCCGTGCACTCTACTTTGCAATGGCCACCGCAGCAGTTGTCCTCGCAGCATGGCTCAGTGCAACCATCGTTAGCACAATCTCCCGTGCATTTAACCTCGCAATGACCGCCACAGCAGTTGTCGTTGCAGCAATCTTCGTGTTCTGCATCTGCGCGTAATTCTTCTTCACCGAAAGCTTGAACAAATGCCATTTTAGTACTCTCCTCACTTATTGGATTTACTAATTGAAGATGCCTTGTGCCTTGTTCGTCGGCGTCAACACCACCAATTAATGCAACTATAGCAAGAATTTGCGCGCCTTGCTGATTAACAATGCCAAAATCAAGACTTAATTCATTTCCGTGTCGTAAAGTCACAAGCGAAGAAGTTTGAACATACGATTTTTCAGAAAGCCAAGAATCAAGCAACAATACTCGCTTGCCTTTAACTGACGGACCTTTTGTTGCAGGAAAAACAAAATCCATAACAAAGCCGTCAAGCGCAATTCCTTTACGTTCTGCAGCATGAATAAGCGCAAAAACCATTGGCACTGCAGCAGCAGTTAACGCACCAACTGCGTCAACATCGCGTTCTAACGAATACCCAGCTTTCTCAATTGCGTCAAAAAGAATATCGCCAACTAGCTTAGAGCCGCGCTGAGCAAATGTAACAGAAAACAGTTCGCTAAATGGTTTCGCACTCATATCTGCACAAAGCATGCGTTTAAGCTCAGCGCGTTCCTCTTGTAATTCTGCCATTTTTGCACTCCTTAGCGTTTAGAGTTGTTCAATTTTTGATGCTTTAATGTTTTTATGCTTAACGATCTTCTACTGATACTTCCGGAGCGCTCAGCTCTTTAACATCAGCTTTATCAGAATCTATAAGATCTATTGAAGCAATAACTTTACTTTGATCTAACTTCTGAAGTTTACGCGCTGTTACCAACACTCGCGACTCAAGCGAGGAAGCAAACTTATTGTAAGCTGCAACTGTTCTTGCCAAAGATACGCCAAGTTTTGAAGCATTTTCTCCAAGTACCGCAAAGCGATCGTACAATTCTCTAGATAAATCGAAAAGTTCTTTCGCATCATCTGTAAGACTTTGCTGCTGCCATGCGTACGCAACAGACTTAAGCACAGCCCACAAAGTAACTGGGGAAGTGAGTGCTACTTTTTGCGCAAAGGCATCATCCATAAGCGTTGGATCCGCTTCAAGAGCCGCCTGAAGCAACGCTTCGTTTGGAATAAATGCAACTACAAAGTCTGGTGCTGTTTCAAAAGCCTGCCAATACGCTTTAGCTCCTAATACTCTAACATGCTCTCGCAAAGCCTTAGCGTGCGCTTTTAGGAGCTCGCTCCTTCTAGCTAATTCTTCGTCACTTGCGTTATCTGGGATTTCGCAAGCACGCTGATAATCCGCATATGGAACTTTTGCATCAACTGGAATTGTTTTGCCTCCTGGCAGATGCACAACCATATCTGGCCTCTGCTGTTCGCCATTTACTCCAGTTACAACAACCTGCGTATCAAAATCAACGTGCTCAAGCAAACCTGCAGATTCCACAATATTCTTTAGCTGAGCCTCGCCCCAAGCTCCGCGAACCTTGTTATTTCGCAATGCTGCAGAAAGCGAACTTGTTTCGCGGTCAAGCCTTGTTTGCTGCTCGCTTAAGCCTTTAAGCTGAGTGCTCAGCACACCCATTTCTTGCTTGCGTCCTTCTTCAATCTGCGAAACTTTATTCTTCAATGCTTCAAGATTGTCTTTTACAGGAGCAAGCGCTTCCAAGACTTTACCTTGCTCTTTCAAAGTTTTTTCACGATTTAACCGTTCGCGTTCTTCTCGCTCTGCGCGCAATTGTTCTTCGCGATTCACTCGCAATTGCTCTGCTTGCTGCGCTTTTAACAACTCAGACTCAACAAATTTCAATCGCTCAGCAAGCTGCTCTGATTGTGTGCGATATCGTATAGCCTGATTGCCATTTTCTTGCGCTTGAGCGCGCGCTTGTTCATACTGCGAGCGCAATTCGTTAAATTCGCGTTGACTTATGCCATTAGCGCCTTGCGTTCCAGAGTTGTGCTTAACAATAGCCAGCACAACAATGGCGGTTATTACAACAGCAACCACCATTAAAACAAACATCACAATATTATCGAACATACGTTCTATTAAACACTATTGATTCGACTTTTGAAACATAATTAAACACGTCTTTTAAGCACGTTCAAAATAAAGCAATCCACGTCCACACGTGCCACTCCACAGGCAAACTGCAATTACAGTAAGCACAACAACGACATATAACAATATGGATTGTCCAGGAATTACAGGCAAAGTTCCAGAAGGATACCATCGCAAAATCAATCCAATTTTACTTTGCAAACCTTGTGTGGCAATGTTCATCACCGCTAAAAAGACACCAAATGCAAGGCCGTAAAACCTTCCAAAACAGGCTAATCCAATCATTATGAGCACAATATCAATCCAAGCATTACCTAAAATCATCTGCAATGTACTCAATAACTGCAAGTCAATTATACGAACAATTAACACTGAAGCGCCGAATGAAACAAACAAACACAATAAAGCAGCACTCAATGCATATATTCGCAGCCTTTTCATCACGAAACGTTCCCACGATACCATAATCGGAGCAAGGCAAACGAATGCCGCGGTAATAAGCCCAACTACAATAACTTCATACAGAGGAACAACAAAATTAACAACACTACTACCAGATTGACATTGGAACGTTATACCTTCTACCGCATTATGCACATTAGCAGAATCTGGCAAACAAATATAACCAACATAAACTGGCAACTGCGTTACAAATGATCTGAATATAACAAGCATTAAAGAGGGAAGGACTACGGACAATAAAATTGCAACGATTGCAACAATATAATGCCTACCTTCAAGCCAAGCGCGAAAATTATTTTTCATGCTTATCACCAAGTTCCGATAAGACTTGTTGTGGTGTTATGAGGCATTGATTAAGTTCTTTAACATGATTTTTTACAAATTGTTTCAGCTTAGCATCATCAGCATTATTAATACTCATAGCCACTTTATCGTTTGCTTCACCTGGAATAAATCCATATGACCCATACACATCATTACTTATACGAGAAGGAAGCTGAGCAAGCAAAAATGCTGTAACAGAAGCGTTTGAATCAAGATTCTTTTTTACATATACTTCTTTCATAGCACTTGATGCACATTTTGCAGGCACAAATCTTTGTAACACTTCTTGAGCGATACCAGTCATATCACCATATTTCTCAGAACGCCTAACAAATGTATCTGTTTGTTGTTGAATAACAGTAGCTTTAAGATTACGTAACTTTATTAAACCACTATTAGTAAGATTCCAAGATTTTTCAGTATTTGTTGGAGTAAACGCATTCCCCAGTACAAGCACAATTCCTTTGCCTTGCGAATCTCTCTGATTCTTAGGAAACCAAGAAGCAACAGTTTTCAAATGTTTAACAGCACGAAGTTTACGAATATAAGCTTCTTCAGGATGTACACAAACAGAAAAAGCAGTATCTTTAAACGTCGTACACTGAGGCACAAAAGGTCCAGAGCGAATCCAAGGTTTTGGACCCCACATAGCTATACAACAAGCACATACTATTGGCATAATTAAAGAAATACTTATTGCTTTTATGCACCAATAAGATCCCTTTTGCCAAAAATATCTAATATGCGCGCAACAAAGAATGCATGAAACGATAACAACACACACAAAGAATATGCGCAAAGTCACCAACCATGGGTTCATACGCAAACCAGGCTCAGCACCAATACCAGCATCCGACACTGGAAGTATTGCGTATAAACTACTACCCCAATATCTAGGAAAAATATCTCCTTGAGGTATGGTGCCATTACGCATTATAATGACGCCATAAATACAGCACCAAATTATTGCAAAAGATAATAAAGCTGAGAATACAATTGCCCAACGATTGCCAATAATTACTCCTAAAGTAAAACCAATTGCAAAAAATGCACTTGGCGTCACGCCTCCACATAATAGTGGAAAATACGGAAAATTTGTAATATTTACATCACTCTGAATTACTGTTGGCAATATACTTACGCAATATAACAAACTGCACAGTATAGCGCCTTTTAGTATAGGAATAGCGTAACGACTGGCTGATTTTCCTGCACACCACGCAGAATTGACCAAACATCTAGGCGAGCAAGCTTTACATGAACACCATGCGCCAAAAATGCAAGCAACAATATCAGACAAACAATGCATCCACGTGACATCAATTCTTAACCAAAGCGCATAATTATTATTATGCGCTAAAAAATTTGCCACACCCAAAAAAATAGGATATGCAATCAAAAATAAGCTAAAAATACAACTGCTTATTAGAGATAATGGGGACATAATATGTGAAACAATTGTGCACTTCTTATGACTTTTTGCAAAAAATCCGAATTCAGTTAAAAAGTTAGAATATTGACGCATATTTAATCACATCCCTACTCACTACCACATTAACAAAATAAGAAACTATACATATCCAGTTACTGCTATTACTAATTTTTATGAAATTTAGATAGCAAATGTCTATACCCTGATTCCCATGGAGTTACCATAAGATCTTCACGATTAGCATATTGAAGAAGATTATCCATTTTCCCATCAAGCAATATAATTCCTTCATTAAGAACTATAACCCGATCCGCCATTACTGCTAAATCTTCTACTAAATGTGTACTGACAATAACAGTATGCTTTTGCGAATAAGACTTAAGAAAATTACGAATATCAATACGCTGCTCAGGATCTAAACCAACAGTAGGCTCATCAAGTATTAGTACTGCAGGCTGACTAGCAATCACACAAGCAATACCAGCACGCTGACGCTGACCTCCTGATATTTTAGCAACGATGCGATGTGCTTGTTTTTCCAAGCCAACCTGTTTGAGAGCATTCCAAGCAGCTTGATACGCAGCGCTCCACGATAGACCTCGCGCCCATGCGGCATATTGGACATTTTTTAACACACTCGATGCATTCATAAGTTCAAATGATTGTGGCAAATAACCAATATTTGACCGAGCTTTAGCCCTTTCCGCACGATCAGTTACGTCAAAACCATGAACAAAAAGTTTTCCACTAGAGGGAGCATAAATCGTCGCTATAACGTTAAGCAGAGTAGTTTTCCCAGCACCATTTGGCCCCAAAAGACCACATATGCCAAAAGATAAATCTATAGAAAGATTATGCAAAATTTGTTTTTTCCCATACGAAAAATTCACATTAACAAGTTGCACATCTAATCCCGTATATGATTCTTGCATATCTCACCACTTAATAACTAGACTACTTACCTACAACTTCGTATATTTTCTCTGTCTATTCCAACTACAGAACCACTCATCTGAGCATAAGCTGACATTGGAATAGCATAAGCAATAGTAGCAAGCGCAACTATTGCAAATCCTTTCTTTGCGAACATATTCGTATCTCCATTTTCAATCTGCTTCATAACGTATTCAGCCTTGAATAAGTACATATATTTTATGATAATTCAATAAAAAAAAAAAATAGATTTTTATAAAAACCAATTAAAATTTTAAAAGATACGCATATCCGATAATGCCAATTATCAGCAATAACTCGAAAAATTAAGTGGGAATTCCACCTTTTTATTACAAGTTAATTCTACAAATATTTTTTATTCAGATACAAAAATAGCGCGCTGTCTACTGGAAAATAATCCAATAAACAGCACGCTTTGTTCGATTTGACTACATTATTTGACTACATTAAAGAATGCAGGCACTACGCAATCTTTAGGGTCACATGGTCGCTAGTATTCTCACAATCCGCAACTAGGCGAGCACCATCATGCACCTTTCCAGAAAGCAGCAATCGCGCAAGCTGATCGCCAATTTCTGTCTGAACCAATCTGCGCAACGGACGAGCACCATAAACTGGATCGTAGCCATGCTCTGCAAGCCAAGCGCGAGCAGAGTCACTCACATCCAAGCTAATACGGCGATCACTCAAGCGTGCAGCCACTTGACGAACTTGAATATCCACAATTACACCAAGCTCTTCGCGGCTCAACGGATGGAACATAACAAGCTCATCCAAACGGTTAATGAACTCTGGCTTAAACTCAGCGTGAACAGCATTCATAACAGCTTTACGCTTAGCAGCATCGTCCAAGCCTTCTTGCACAAGGAATTGCGAACCCAAGTTTGATGTCATAATCAAAATCGTATTCGTAAAATCAACCGTTCTACCCTGTCCGTCAGTCAAACGACCATCATCCAAAACCTGCAACAAAACGTCGAATACTTCTGGATGCGCCTTCTCAACTTCGTCAAAAAGCACTACAGAATACGGACGCCTACGCACAGCTTCAGTAAGCTGACCGCCTTCCTCATAGCCAATGTAACCAGGAGCAGCACCGATTAGACGCGAAACGGAAGCCTTTTCCATGTACTCGCTCATATCAATGCGAACCATTGCACGCTCATCGTCAAACAAAAAGTCAGCAAGAGCCTTCGCAAGCTCCGTCTTGCCAACGCCAGTCGGCCCCAAGAATAGGAACGAACCTGTCGGGCGATTCGGATCTGCAATTCCAGCGCGGCTTCTGCGCACAGCATCCGCTATAGCCTGAATTGCTTCGCTTTGACCAACCACGCGCTTAGAAAGCTCCTTTTCCATGTTGAGCAGCTTCTCATTTTCGCCTTGCATCAAGCGACCAACAGGAATGCCCGTCCATTCGCTAACGACTCCAGCAATAGAATCAGCATCAACCTGGTCTGGAACCATCGGCTCTTTCGCTTCACTCTTAGCATTAGCAGCCTCGGATTCTGCTTCTTCCAAAGCTTTTTGAATGCTTGGGATTTCGCCATACAAAATACGGCTTGCTTGCTCCAAATTGCCTTCACGCGTGAATTTGTCGGCTTCTACGCGCTTAGCATCGAGTTGCGCTCGCAAATCACCAACCTTGTTGTGGCCAGCCTTTTCCGCATCCCAACGCGCCTTCAAACCAGCAAGCTTTTCGCGCGAGTTAGCTAATTCTTCTTGCAACTTTTCTAAGCGTTCTTTAGCAGCAGCATCTTCCGCTTTCTTTAATTGCATTTCTTCCATTTCAAGACGCGTAACTTTGCGCTGCAATTCGTCGATCTCTTCTGGCTGAGAATCAAGCTCCATACGCAAGTGAGCTGCCGCTTCATCCACCAAATCAATCGCCTTATCTGGAAGCTGTCTGCCAGTAATATAGCGGTTTGAAAGCGTTGCTGCAGCTACGATTGCATCGTCACTAATCGTCACCTTGTGGTGCGCTTCGTAACGTTGCTTAAGTCCGCGCAAAATCGTCACCGTATCTTCAACAGATGGCTCGCCAACGAATACTTGCTGGAATCTGCGCTCAAGAGCGGAATCCTTTTCAATATGCTCACGATACTCGTTAAGCGTAGTTGCGCCAACCAAGCGCAGCTCACCTCGCGCAAGCATTGGCTTAAGCATATTGCCAGCATCCATTGAACCTTCTGCAGATCCTGCGCCAACAACAGTGTGAATTTCGTCAATAAACGTAATAATTTGACCGTCCGATTGCTGGATTTCCTTCAACACTGCCTTTAAGCGTTCCTCAAATTCGCCGCGATACTTCGAACCTGCAACCATCGAAGCCAAATCGAGACTGATAAGACGCTTGTTTTGCAATGTCGTAGGCACATCCCCTGCAACAATTCGTTGAGCCAATCCTTCTACAACTGCCGTTTTACCAACGCCCGGCTCGCCAATTAGCACAGGATTGTTCTTCGTGCGTCGAGAAAGAATTTGAATCACGCGACGAATTTCCTGATCGCGCCCAATCACAGGGTCAAGCTTTCCCTCGCGAGCGCGCGCAGTCATATCAACCGAATATTTTTCAAGCGCTTTGTAGTTGCCTTCTGCATCTGGGCTGGTAACTTTCGCACCTCCACGCACAGTTGGCACAGCTTTTCGCAACGCATCTGCAGAAACATTGTGCTTTTTGAAAATATCCGCGACAGCATTCGGCGCGCTTGCAACTATGCCGATAAGCATGTGCTCCGTGGAAACGTATTCGTCTCCCATTGAGCGCATTTCTTTTTCTGACTGGCTTAGCGCGGCCAAAAGTTGACGACTTGCGTCTGGCTTAGTCGTAGTAGAGCCAGTAGATGAAGGCAATGCCACTAATGCATTGCGAATTTCAGAACCGATTTGTTGTGCGTCCGCCCCCGCCTGAGCAATAAGCGCACGCACAACGCCTTGTTCTTGGCGAAGTAAAGCATCTGCCAAATGTAACGTATCTACTTGCGCATTGCCAGCTGCCGCCGCGCTTTGCACAGCATCACTTAATGCATCTTGCGCTAAGGTCGTAAATTTTTGTTCCATATTTACCCCCATTTGCACCGCTATCTAGCGGATTTTAGGTGATTTGCGTGCACTTTTTGCGATTGCACTCAAACCACATTCTGTCAATTTCTAAAACTTGAGTCTACTACACTCAAGTTTTGTTTTCAAGATGTTTGTGGCGTTTTCTTATACAACGGTTGCTTGCGACTTTTCCATATCAAATTCATCAATTGCAAAGTCGTCAGTCAAATATCAAAAAATAAATAAATATCAAAAATAAATAAGTATTAAATATGTCGTAATCTTAAAAATATGAGAATTGCACGTTTTTCCTATAATGAAGTTCCTCAATATGCGTTTGTTCAAAAAGACGAAGCAGACGGCAAGGATTATTTAGTAGCGCTGGAAGGTCATCCATTAAGCCCTCAGGGAGTTAAGCCAACAGGCAAGCGCTACGAGTTAGATGCCGATGGCGTGCGCCTGCTTGCGCCAGTGATTCCTTCAAAAGTCTACGGATTGGCAAAAAACTACGATACGCGTTCTGCTGAAGAGCGCGCATCTTCTGCTGCGGCCGCGTCGCATACTGCTGCAGATATGGTGATTTTTACAAAGCCGAGCACATCTGTAATTGGCCCAGACGATCCGATTGTTATTCCTGCTTTTTCGAACGATATGAATTTTGAGCCAGAAGTGGCTGTTGTTATGGGCAAAATCGCCAAAAATGTATCGGTAGATAAGGCAATGGACTATGTTTTTGGCTTTACTTGCGTAAATGACGTAACTTTGCGCGATTGCGCAGGTAGCGACCCAATGTTTACGCGCGCAAAGGGCTTTGACACTTCTTGCCCACTAGGCCCATGGATTACAACTGAGCTAAATTGGCGAGATGCGCATATCTCATTTACGCTTAATGGAAAAGATGTGCCAGAGGCGAGCGGCACCACAGCGCGATTGATCCACAGTATTCCAGAGCAAATCGCTGCGATTTCAAGCTTCTCAACACTTCTTCCAGGAGATGTGATTTTGACAGGAACGCCGTATCCAGCAGGAACTTTGCACGCTGGCGACGAAGCGATTGTACATGTAGATGGTATTGGTTCGCTGCGCAATGTGATTATGCATGCGTAACGGCAATAAAAGTAAAAGATAAAAATCAGAAGCTAGACAAAACTTAATACTACACAAATGCGCGCGGGCCAAAGATTGCCGAACCGATTCGAACCATCGTAGAACCTTCGGCAATCGCCCACGCAAAATCGCCAGACATTCCCATCGAAAGCTCTAATTTTGCAGAGTTTCCATCATGATCTTGCGCGAGTTGTTCACTTACGCAATCTCTAATTTCTCGCAATTTTGCGAAACCACTTCTCACTATTTTTTCATCATCCACGCGCGCTCCAAGCGTCATGAACCCGCACAAATTAAGTGATGACAAGCTAGATATAGCGAGTGCTTCGTCAATCGCACGTTCTGGCACGCACCCAGATTTCGTAGCTTCTCCCGAAACGTTCACTTCCAACATAACGTCTGTGCAAAGTCCCAAATTTTGCGCGCGAGCAGATATTTTTTGCGCAAGATCAATGCCGTCAACCGACTGAATACCATTTGCAAGCGGCAAGACTTTGTTTATTTTATTGCTTTGCAGCTGACCTATTAAGTATAGCGGGATTTCGCCGTTTACACCAACGCTTAAGCCTTCTTTAGCAGCCTCCACGCGTAAAATTTCTGCTTTTGCAACAATTTCTTGCGGACGATTTTCCCCAATTACTCGCACTCCAGCTTTAAGCGCTGCCATGATTTCGCCAACATCTCGCGTTTTAGTTGCGGCAAGTAGTGTAACAGATCCAGCTTTGCGACCATAATGCGATTCGGCTTGAGCAATGGCATCTTGCACGCTGTGCACGCCGTCGGCAATTTGACACGCACGAACACAATCGACCTCAGTATTCGCTAAATCTTTTTGCGTCATATATGCCATTTATTGCCCCAATCTATCATTCTAAATACATAGTTTAGTCGAGGAAGGGCACGGATTTGTCTGCTAGGTTTGTGCGAACAGAATCCCACGGCGTTTCGTCGCTTTTAAATAACGCGAGCGCATCGTTTGCACTCATATCTGCTGGGCGAGTTTGCTCAGGATTCTTGTATCCCAAAAGATACATGCAGTAACCAATCATGCGCTCAGCGCTCCAACCAGATTCACGAAGCGCACCAACATCTAGCGAGTGCTTACTTTTTGCGAGTCGCTCGCCTTGAGCGTTATCAATTAGCGGCAAGTGCGCAAATTGCGGACGCACGTAATGCACACCGTGATCCGCAAAGAATCCCGACTTTTCCAGCAGCTCACCAATCCAAATTTGAAGCGCTGCCGAACGCAGCAAATCGCGTCCGCGCACAATATCATTTACTCCCGAAAGCACATCGTCAACAACAACCGCAAGCTGGTAGGAAAAGACGCCATCCGCGCGGCGAATCACCATATCTCCCAAATCGCGATTAATGTTAAAAGATTGCTCGCCAAAAATCGCATCTTCAAAATCAATATTTGCTTGCGGCGAATCAGCCGACGGTACCGCAAGTCGCAAAGAATGTTGCTGATTATTTTGCAAACGCTTTTCGATTTGCGCCAATCCTTCCGCGTTTTTGCGAAGATTTCTGCACGTACCCGGGTAGCGTATGAAACCATCTCCTTCTTGCGGAGCTGCAATTGCGCGAATATCGGAACGCGAGCAAAAACAAGGGTAGATTAATGAATTTCCGTCACTATCTTGCAAAGATTCTAGCGTCTCAAGAGCTTCTTGGTAGATAGCATTGCGATTATGCTGATAAGTCGGCTCACCAATCCAATCAAGACCAGCCCAATGCAAATCGTCAATCACTCGCGCGCTGGCATCCTTCGGCATTCGCGCAATATCGAGATCTTCCAAACGCAAAAGCATGTTGCCGCCTTGCGATTTTGCAGAAAGCCAAGCAGCCAACATTGCTACCATATTGCCAATATGCATACGCCCAGAAGGAGTCGGTGCGAAACGTCCAATAGCAATAGTTGACTTCGAAAACATTATTCCGTCTTTCTTAATACCTTTTTTAATAAGCACAAGCTTGCAAAATAAAAAGCGCGTAACGCATTCATACTAGCATCACGCGCTTCTTACAACCGTAATCAACCGCAATCAATAACAGTTAAAAGCAAATGTTTTACGCAAATAACGACTTAAACATAAGTACGCCCAAAATTGCGCCAGCAGTAGGAGCAACCACTGGAATCCACGCCTCACCCCAGCGAGAAGAACCCTTGTGTGGAATTGGCAAAATGGCGTGTAGCAAACGTGGCATAAGGTCTCGAGCAGGATTCAAAGCAGGACCAGTCGGACCACCCATAGAAGTCACCAATCCCCAAACAACAAAGCCGACTACGATTGAAGCGCCAGCCAAATTCTTCTCTCCCCAAGGAGAAGTAAGGCAGCAAAGCGCAGCCAAAACAAGCACGAGCGTACCAAAGAATTCATTTAGGAAGTAGTTAAGCTTGTTATTGTAAGCGTCCGTAGTGCAGAACGTACCAAGAATAGCCTCTGGCTCTTCGGTTTCGTTGTAATGTGGCAAATAAGTTACGTACACAATAAGCTGACCGACCAATGCGCCCAAAAGCTGAGCCACAATATAAGGTGCAACATTTTGCCAAGGGAACATTCCGCAAACAGCTTGTGCAATTGTCATAGCAGGATTTATGTGCGCACCAGAAATTCCGCCAAACATGAGCACTGGGAACATAACGCCAAAACCATAGCCCATAGCAATATTTAGCCAACCTGCGTGATGACCTTTAGTGTTTTTAAGTTCAACATTGGCAACAGCTCCATTGCCAAAAATCATAAGAATGGCAGTTCCAATAAACTCGGCTGCCAACATTACTGTAAATGAATGTTGCATGGTCCTTCGATCCTTCTTAATTGTTTTGCTGCTTTTGCTTTTGTACTACATCTCATTTTCAAAGAAGCTAAGAAAATGAATCCAGCAATTATTATTCCAACAATTATTCTTTGATAGTTTCCCCTATGAACACGACACTGCGAGTAAATATCAAATAGCCATATATCAAAAGAGGCCCGCCACACTGGCGAGCCTCTTACTTACAAAAACAATCTTCAGCGGTTCTATCTGCACAACATCCTCGTTGCAACGGTAAAGTCTCAAATATCCGTCCAACGTAAATTGGAATCTAACATCCATACATTTTCTGTGGTCTACCGCTCTTTTAATTTGTTCTTGTGATTCTTATTATTACTGTTTTTTGTTCTTTAGTAAAGTACAAAACCATCTTTGTTCACATATTGTAATTAGTGTTCATTCGCACACAAAAAATAGATAGTTTTGCATCATTTTGTGAATATGCAATGGTTGTCATGTTCAGATGCGTTCACATATTGCAATCATCGGCGTGTCGAGCCGCATAGCTGCCGACACTCAGTCGCGCACTTCCCTTACAACGCATACAATTACAGAGTATGGTACAAATTTTTGACGCTCCCTCAAAGGCGATTCTGCGCGGTCAAATTGCAGAGCACATCGCCGAAGACGAAAAGGCAGAAAAGCGTGAAGCTCGTGAGGGCGAGCTACCGTTGCCAAAAGATCGCTTCTTTGACCGAGAATTAAGCTGGTTAAAGTTCAATCGTCGCGTGCTTGAGTTAGCGCAAAATACTGATTTACCACTTCTCGAACGTGCTAATTTTGCAGCTATTTTTGCCTCCAACCTAGACGAGTTCTTTATGGTTCGAGTTGCAGGCTTAAAGCGCCGAATTGACTCAGGAATCGCAGTAACCGCGGCAAGTGGGCTAAGCCCACGTCAACAATTGCGCGCAATTAGCGAGGTTACACATCGTCGTCAAGATGAGCATGCGCATTACGTAATCGACCATATTTTGCCAGAGCTTGCTAAGCAGCGCATTGTTATGCTCAGTTGGGACAAGCTTACGCAATCCGAAAAAGATAGACTTTCGGACTATTATCGCAAGCAGGTTTTCCCAGTATTAACGCCACTTGCAGTGGATCCTGCACACCCGTTCCCATATATTTCTGGCAAGTCTATTAACTTGGCTGTTATTGTAGAAAATCCGAATTCTGGAAAGTCGCATTTTGCTCGCGTAAAGATTCCAGATAATTTGAATCGTCTTGTTCCAGTTGATGATTTAACAGATGAAGAAGGTCGCGAAGAGCGCTACGGATTCATTACTATGGAAAAGTTGATTGCAGCACATTTGGAATCGCTTTTCCCAGGCATGATTATTAAGGAAGCTCGCTCATTCCGCGTTACACGTAACGAGGATATTGACGTTGAGGAAGACGATGCAGAAAACTTGCTTAACGCTATGGAAAAGGAGCTTTTGCGTCGTCGTTTTGGGCCGCCTATTCGTCTTGAGATTTCCGACGAAGCTAGCCCATTCCTTTCGCAGCTTCTCGCTAATCAATTGCGCGTAAACCCTGAGGAAGTCTATCGTTTGCCTTCGCCACTAGATATGACGGTTCTTTTTGAATTACAGGCACTCGATCGTCCAGATTTGAAGTATCGTCCGTTTATTCCTACTACGAATCGTCAGATTGCAGAAGTTGAAACTAGCCATGCGCAGGATATTTTCGCGTCGATTCGCGAGCACGATATTTTGTTGCATCACCCTTACGATTCGTTCTCTACGTCTGTTCAGGCGTTCTTGGCGCAGGCGGCGGCAGATCCAAAGGTGCTTGCAATTAAGCAAACTTTGTATCGCACGTCTAGCAATTCGCCAATTATCGACGCTCTTGTAGATGCGGCACATGCAGGTAAGCAGGTACTTGCGTTGGTTGAGATTAAAGCGCGATTCGACGAAGACGCCAACATTGCTTGGGCGCGCAAGCTTGAGCGCGCAGGCGTTCACGTTGTTTACGGCATTGTTGGATTGAAGACGCATTGCAAGCTTTCGCTTGTGGTTCGCCAAGAAGCCGAGGGATTGCGCCGCTATTGCCACGTTGGAACTGGCAACTACAATCCTAAGACGGCTCGACTTTATACAGATTTGGGATTGCTTACTTGCGATCCTGTAGTTGGTCAAGATTTGACTCGCTTGTTCAATCAGCTTTCAGGTTATGCTCCAAAGTCAAGCTTCCATCGCTTGCTTGTGGCTCCTCGCACAGTTCGAACTGGCATTATTGAGCGAATTCGCAGGGAAGAGGCAGCGGCTCTTGCTGGTAAAGAAGCGTGGATTAAGATTAAAGTCAATTCTGTTGTTGACGAAAAGACGATTGACGCTTTGTACCGCGCTGCTCAAGCTGGCGTAAAGATTGACATTGTTGAGCGTGGAATTTGCTCGTTAAAGCCTGGCATTGAAGGATTGAGCGAGAATATTCGCGTTCGTTCTATTCTTGGCAGATTCCTTGAGCACAGCCGAATCTACGCTTTTGCTAATTCTTGCGGGCCGCAAATTGGCGATGGTCCTGCAAGCGGACCTGAAGTTTGGATTGGCTCTGCAGATTTGATGCACCGCAATCTTGATAGACGCGTTGAAACACTGGTTCGCATAAGTGCTCCAGACCAAGTTGAAGCGTTGATTCAATACATTGACTTGCAAATGGCTGATTCAACAGTTTCTTGGTGGATGGATGGAGACGGCACATACACGCTACATTCTCGCGATTCCGAAGGTCGTCCTCTAGTCGATAGTCAGGAATATCTAATTCACACTCACACACGCAAACCTCGAGGTGTGAACTGATTGCGAGTAACTAATAAACGATAGGCAAAGAGCCAGATTCAGCAATATGATTCTGGCTCTTGTTGTATTTATTGCTCCTTTTAATCTGACTAAATCTCAAGCATTCCAGCAGCCAAATCGTCATAGCACTTTGCCAGTTTTAGTAGTTCTTGGGATTGTACAGCAAAAATATATGACTTACTCAAAACACGTGCATCACAATTATTACTGTGCACAAAATATAAAACATTATGGAACAACTAAAAGTTGCGGAAGAAAACCGCTAAAATAATGAATATGAGTGTAGTAACGACGCGATACGTTGAGGCTGCTGGCGGAATTATTTATCGCAAGCGAAATACAATAGACAGCTCAAACACAAGTGACTTGAAAAAGACAAGCAATCAAGCGAGCATGATAAGCGATGACGACTTTGAGCTTTGCCTTGTTTACCGACCAAAATATGACGATTGGAGCTGGCCAAAAGGCAAGAATGAAGACAATGAGTCGCATCGCCATACAGCTGTGCGCGAAGTTGGGGAAGAAACAGGCTACGCAGTCACACTCGGACCTCACATTGCCCAAATAGAATATCCGCTTGAAAACGAAGGCAAAAAATCAATCTCAAAAAGCGGTGCGAAAAACAGTTCACAAAACAACAATAAAACAGAAGTAGTTAAGCGAATTCACTACTGGATGATGCGCAAAATAGACGAAAATTCTGCAATGAGGCGACTACCAGCATTTGGCCCAATAAAACCAGCAAAACCTACTGAAATTGGCAATGTTATATGGCTTACTCCTTCTAAAGCTCGCAAAAAACTCACACACGATAGCGATAGAAAAGTTTTAGATGCTTTTCTTGAAAAGCTACACGCTGGTCAAACTGAATATAAAACATTAATACTAGTACGACATGGAAAAGCTGAATCCCGTAAATCATGGCAAGGCAGCGAAGCAACTCGTCCAATCACTCCTCTTGGATCTGCAGCATCCTACGCTCTAGGTCGTGAGCTTGCTTGCTATGCTCCAAATCGAATTGTTTCGTCACCTTGGAAACGTTGCGTAGAAACTGTTGCAACTTTTGCACACGATTCTTCTCTTCCTATAGAACAGATTGCGGAACTTACTGAAGATCATCATGAGAATAAACCAAAATCTACATTATCTGTTCTTATAAGTGAAATACAAAATCTTGATTGCAACGTAAAAAACACACAAAACGCACAAAATACAGAAGAAAACATTAACAATTCAACAGTTATGTGTTTGCACCGCCCTATTATCGGCACTTTCTTTGACTATTTGCGAGGAATCACAAAACCGCGGGCGCATAAACGTATACTTAGCCAAAAATCTCCATACATGCCTACTGGTAGCGCAATAGTTTTGCATATTAGCAATACTTCTAAAGGCGCTCGCATTATTGATATTGAAAAGGTGTTACCAATTGTCTACTAGCCTTAATTCACAATCGAGTTCTATTCATTCGAGCAGATCTGCTTTTATGCCAAGTCCAATAGGCGCAAGTCGCCCAAGCCGACCTGCACAAATGGATCCTGCAATGCTCGCACAAATTGAAGGCGGCACAGATCCACAAATTGTAAACGAAATCAGCCACACTTCAGCAGCAGTTCTGCTTAACCGCGTGCATAAAACACAATCTCCAGAGATTGTGGAACGCGTACTGAATTTGGTTGAGAATGAGGGCATTGAGGTCATCGCAGACTTGTGGAGTCAAGCGCAACCTGATTCGCTTCCTGGAATGCTTTTTAGGCTATATTTGCTTCGGGAGTCTTTGCGTAAACAGCGAGAAGCATATGCGGAGTATTGGAATCTTGGAGAACCTTCTACAACTAGCGCTTCCGCAATTACTGGAATTGACGAAGCTCCTACAGGAGAAGATATTGCGCGACTCGCGGATTCTATTCTTTCTGGTGCTTTTACTGGCGATTTTGCTGTTGCTCTATATCGAGCTTCTGCGTTTACTGCGATTATTTCGCGCGGAATGCGTTCTTATGCGAAAAAATTAACACAGAAGATGAACGATTCCAAAAGAGATGATTCACAGCTTCTTGCTCGCATTTTGCACAAATCTGCAAACGTGCATGCACTTTCCTTATGCTTCGCTAATGGAGCTAAATTGTGGAGACTTGGAAAACTCGATTAGTTTGTTTGTTATCACACTGCGTTTATTTGTTATACAATAATGCGGCGCGCTGAAATCTAAAAGCATGTATACTCAGGAAGTGACGCTGGCTTGTGTTTAAGCCCCGGGCTCCATTTTTTGCCGCTGCGAGCGGCGTTTGCGCCGACAGGCGCTTTCGCAAGTCAGCGTTTTTAAGAATGTTTTATATTCTCCAGCAATTCACAAAATTCAACCTTCATTAACACTTGTTTATATTTTTTCTAAATAGTCACGGCACGCCGATAGCTTAACATGCCGCGCTTGCACTAATCTAGAAGGTATGGATCTTCATGTTTTACATCATCCGCTGGTGGACCACAAGCTCACCGTTTTGCGTGATAAGAATACACCTTCTAACATTTTCCGCGAGTTAGTTTCCGAATTGGTAACTCTCGAAGCATATGAAGCAACCCGCAATTTGGAAGTTAGCGATCGCGAGATTGAGACTCCTATTTGCAAGATGACCGGCAAGCATTTGAACCGTCCACGCCCAATGGTTGTGCCAGTTTTGCGCGCAGGCTTGGGTATGCTTGACGGCATGACTCGCCTTCTTCCAACCGCTGAGGTTGGATTCCTTGGTATGAAGCGCGACGAGCAGACGCTCGATATTGTCACTTATGCCAACCGTTTGCCAGAAGATTTGACTGGCCGTCAGTGCTTCTTGCTGGACCCAATGCTTGCTACTGGTGGCACTCTTATTGCCGCTACGCACTACTTGGCAGAGCGCGGCGCTAAAGATGTTACTGCTATTAACATTTTGGCAGCGCCAGAAGGCTTGGAGCGCATTGAGAAGGAGATTGATCCTTCTATTGACTTTAAGGTTGTTGTTTGCGCTGTTGATGAGCATTTGAACGACAAAGCTTATATCGTTCCTGGTCTTGGCGACGCTGGCGATCGCTTGTATGGTTTAATTGACTAATAGTTACTAACCAAATAAAACGAAAACTAGAATATAGAAGCTAGAATCAAAAACTACAAAATAGCCTGCTGATTTGCAACACTTTGCAAGTTCAGCAGGCTTTTGTATTCAGGCTTTGTATTTAGATCTGACAAGTTTTAGAATTTGCAAGTTTTACCGCGGACGAGTTACAGCAACTTCGCGAGCGCGATCTGCTAATTCGTCTAATTTCGCAAGCTCCGCGCGCTGAGCATCAGTTTGTTTTGGCTCAAATTCTCCATAACGATTCTGCGCAGCTGTACGAATTAAAAAGTCAGCCAAACGCGGATTTTTCGGCAAAACTGAGCCGTGCATATAAGTGCCGATAACGTTGTATTTGCGCGCGCCTTCAGTGTGGTCTTCACCATTATTACCACAATTTTCACCATCAACCGAGCCGAGTGGCTGCGTGCCACTCTCCAAGCTTGTGCGTCCAGAATGGTTCTCGTAGCCCACAATATCGCCAAAATCGCGGCTATGCTCAACAAGGTTTCCAATCATGCGCACGTCTTGACCAACCGTATGCTCGCCGAGTATGCCAATGCCTTTAAGCTTTTGACCTTCAACAGTCTCAAAGTATTCTCCAAAAAGCTGGTATAGTCCACAAATCATTAACATTGGAACACCATCTTTTGCAAGCTCACGAATTGCGTCTGCGCGCGCAAATAAATCATCCGTAACCCTACTTTGACCATGATCTTGACCGCCGCCACCAAGAATCATATCTACTTGCTTTGGCCAATCATCGCCAACGTTGTACTCGTGCAACACGGGCTTGTAACCATACAATTCCGCTCTGCGCATAATCGTAAGCACATTGCCATAGTCACCGTAAATATTCATGTCTTTCGGGTACAGCGACACAATATCTAATACACGATTTTCGGCTTTATTAGTAGCATTCGCTTGACTAATATAATTAACATCACTCATATCATTCATGATGACTACTTTCTTGCTACTTTCCAACTCCAACGTCTTTAACACTTGCGATTTGCCCCAACGTAGATCGCACGCGAAGCATAGCAGTGTATGTGCAATATATGCGCTTAGCATTTTTAGCATCACTACTAAAATCACCATTTACAAAGGTTTTAACATCTTCTTCTAAATCAGTGTTCACATTTCTAGAGGCAACTTTGTCGTATTGTAAACGCAAAGCCATATCCCACGCGCGCGTGCCAGAAACACAAGTGACTCCAGTGCCACTAAAGCATGTAAAATCAACGTCCCACAGCCAGCTCATGTCTCGCCCATCCGCGTATTCGTCACAAATCGCAATCATTGTGTCATGATTTGCAGGCTTATCCGAAGCGAGCGCAAGTCTAAATCCAATAGGATTTTTCACTAGAACAAGCTCCACAGGAGCACCGTTAACTTCGATTACTTCGCCTCGACCAAATGCTGGCGTTACGCGAGAAATAGCTTCCATAAGCGCATCGTCGTCGAATTTTGCGAGTGTTGCATCTTTTTTAGCAGCATCTGCCAAAATAGCGCGCACAATCGTAGACGCAGCAGCTGCGTTAAAAACGTTATACACGCCTCGCAACTTAACGCTAGTAGTTTTTCTATGCCCATCAATCAAAAAATCGGCTTTATTATCTGCAACTTTTGCCAAAACAACATCTGCATGCGGAAGGTTACGCGAATCGCCATTAAAATCGCCGCCCAAATCACTATGCAAATCACTATGCAAATCGTCGTCAGTTGGAAACATGCTTCTTAGCGATTCATCCAAACCGAAATATTTTACCTTACAAGACGGCAAAACATCTTTAGAAAGCGCAGAAATTCGCGGATCTTCGCGATTTAACACAACTACTCGCTTAGTTGCGTGCGCAACATTGCTCAACAATTTAGCTGTAGTGTCAATCTCACCAAATCTATCTAACTGATCTCGCATAACGTTTAAAAGCAGAGAATATTGCGGCTTTATTTGATTTACAAAATGCACCGCGTAAGCTTCATCAAGCTCTAAAACAGCTATATCCGCATCTAACTTTGTGCCAAAAACAGGCATTTCTTGCACCAATGCTGCTACAACTCCGCGTGTGAAATTCGATCCCGTAGGATTTGTAAACACGCGCAATCCAGCATCTCTAAGCATAGACGCAACCATGCGAGTTGTAGTTGTTTTACCGTTAGTTCCAGAAATTAACACAACTCCGTAAGGCAAACTCCCCAGCGTTCTAGCCAAAAACCCAGGGTCTAGTGTTTCTACAACTTTGCCTGGTAAAGCACTTCCTCCGTGGTTTGTCGCGCGCGAAATCATCCTAACCAGTTTTCCTACAGCTGGCATTATGAATCCAAAACAACAGCGTTTTACCACTTTATTTTTGGCGATCATCAATCCCCCTATTAACTTCTACTGCTGATATGCCTGAGACTGATGCGAATCATAACCTTGAGCATCATTGCCTTGCGAATATGATTGCGGCTGGTATCCTTGCGGCATATCTTTAAACTTAGATGTTGCTCCAAGAAAAGCTAGATTAAACGTTTCTGTAGGACCATTACGATGCTTTGCCATAATAATGTCTGCTTCTCCTGGGCGATCTTCTTTGTTGTAAAAATCAGGTCTATGCACAAGAAACACAACGTCAGCATCCTGTTCAATAGATCCCGATTCACGCAAATCCGAAAGCTGAGGCTTTTTATCGTTTCGCATTTCTGGTCCGCGGTTTAGCTGGCTTAGAGCAACAACTGGCACTTCTAGCTCTTTTGCGAGCAGCTTTAATGCACGCGAAAACTCCGAGACCTCTTGCTGTCTAGATTCAACTTTCTTTCCAGAAGTCATAAGTTGCAAATAGTCGATTACAACTAGCTTTAGATCGTTCGTTTGCTTTAGTCGTCTGCATTTTGCGCGAATTTCCATAAGACTCATATTTGGGCTATCGTCTATAAAAAGCGGAGCGTCTTTCATCTTTGACCAAAACGCATTTAGCTTAGTCCACCTATCTGTTGTAATGTCTTCCGAAGTTCCGCGATGCATTGCAGTCATTGGAATATCTGTTTCGGCTGCGATTATTCTTTGAGCAAGCTCCAACTTGTTCATTTCTAGCGAGAACACGATTGTTGTCATATTGTGATGCAACGCTGCAGAACGCGCAAAGTCGATTCCAAGAGTTGACTTTCCCATTGCAGGCCTACCAGCTACGACTACCATTTGCCCTGGTTGCAAGCCTTGCGTCATATCGTCAATATCTCTAAATCCTGTTGGAACGCCTTTTTCAATCTCGTTACTTTGCAACTTGTCTAACTGCTCTAGAGCATCTTGCACAACAGGACCAATAGCGGAATAATCCTGGTGAACTTTGCCAGAACTCATCTCATAAACTTCGGATTGTGCAAGATTTACAACGTCTTCCGCTTGATCTCCCGTAGCAGAATACCCCATTTGCGCAATCTTTGTTCCAGCGGCAATCACGTTTCGCAAAATTGCATTTTTGTGCACAATATCCGCATAATATAGCGCGTTTGCGGCTGTAGGAACGCATGCTACAAGGCTATGCAAGTAGTCTGCTCCACCAATTTTCTCCAAGTTTTCGTCTTTTAGAAGCTCGTTTGCGACTAAAACAACGTCTACTGGTTGTGAGCCAGAAAACAGGCTTATAATCGCGTCGTAAATCGTTTGATGCTTTGGAACGTAAAAGTCTGCTGTTTCTAGGATTTGCGAGACTTCGCCAATAGCATCCTTGCTCATTAGCATTCCGCCTAAAACAGCCATTTCCGCATCTTCATCGTGAGGCGGAACCTTGTCAAACAAGCTAACATTAGCGTTAGCGTTGTTTAATCGGTTTGAGTCATTTCGATTTGACTGCCACATATCATTATCTGCCATAAAATCGAGTATAAACGTCTGCACGGAGCACACCAACAAAAGTTGATATAAATCAACACAAGTAGCAAGTTGCATATTTTACATATTTGTATACCTCACATATTTGTATACCTCACATATTCACATACTTACATACTTGCAGACTTCATCCAATCATCTGTTTTAACCCTATGCGAATTTCCTAAAGCTCTTCCACCAATGTATACAAGGTTTAGCGCCACCCACAATGACACAGTTCTAATTATGTCAGTAGAGCAGAAAGCTATATTTACTAAGCACATTGCACTAATCGCAACAAGGTACACAATAGCTGTAATCGAGCACGATTTGGCCAAATACTTGTGATCTCCAGCTCCTATTAGCACTCCGTCTAAAGCCCACATAAATCCAGATAGAGGCAAGAAAATTCCAAGAATCGTCATTCCTATTGAAACTAAAAGTTGTATTTCTACGTTTGGGCTAAACAGTGGGGATAGTAGCCATCCTGCAAGCATCATTAATAATCCAACAACTACACTACTCAATGCGCCTACTTGTGCGCATATCTTTGTGATTACATTAGCGCGATTTAATAATCCAGCTCCAAGCGCGGAAGCGACTATTGTTTGAGCTGCAATTCCTATAGCATCTAATATGTTCATAACAAAATTCCAGCAAGAATTTGCAACTTGGTATGCGGCTAAAGTGTTTGTTCCAAGTCGCGCAGCCGCTGCAACAGTTGCCACCATGCATGCACGCAACGCCAATGTGCGTATAAACAGTGGAATTCCACTTCCAGCGCTTTTAAGTATGCTATGCGCTTGCGGCATAAGTCTTGCTTTTTCGCGCGCTGCCCAAAAAATCGCTGGCAACGTTAAAACAATTCCCATATACCATTGCGCTATCATTGTTGCTATTCCAGAACCAAAAATTCCAAGGTTCATTCCGAACACAAATAGAATATCTAAAATAGCGTTTAGCACAGCTCCACTTACTGCAGCAAAAAGTGTGATTTTTACTTTGCTAAGTCCTCTGAATATGCCATTTGCCGCGTAAATTAGCAGCATTGCAGGCAATCCTGGCATAACAGTTTGAGTGTAAATAATCGCATTTTTTAGCGTTTCGCCGCTTGCTCCAAAACTTTGACATAATGGATGAGCAAACACCATTAAAACAAGAGTTAAAATAACACCTAGCCCAAGAGCCAGCCATAGACCGTCCATTCCAACGCTTAGCCCTTGACGATTTTTCCCAGCACCCAATAGTCTCGCGACTTGGCTTGTGGTGTTGTACGCCAAAAACAGGCATAGTCCCGTTGTTGTTAAAAGCACAGTTGATCCTATTGAAAGCCCTGCTAGCTGCGTTTTACCTAAATGACCTACTATTGCGGTGTCTATTAAAACAAACGCTGGCTCTGCGATAAGCTGGCCAAATGTAGGAATAGCTAGAGAAAATATATGCTTCAGTAAATCTTTTTTGTTTATAGTAGATTCTTTATCTTCTTGACTATTGGTAACTGTGTTGCTCTTAGCTATTGTCATAATGCACTATTGTACTGTCGAAAAAATTTATACGATTAAGTATTTAATAAAACTATTATTTTTATTACTTTTATTATTTTTTATTACTTATTACATTACTTTTCTAAATCTGATGTTCGGAAGCTTGCGACTTTTCCTTTTCCATTTCGCTATCATAAATATTTGCCAATTGCAAATCAAAATTATTTTTGGAAAAGTTATCCGCAGGATATCCACAATGTTATCCCCCATTTGTGTATAACTTTTTGATATACGCACAGCAACACGCCTAAAATGTGGATAACTCAAAGTTTTTATCCACA
The DNA here is from genome assembly GCF_048545055.1 of Gardnerella lacydonensis. NCBI lineage: Bacteria > Bacillati > Actinomycetota > Actinomycetes > Bifidobacteriales > Bifidobacteriaceae > Gardnerella > Gardnerella lacydonensis. Next base: position 175,754 of record NZ_JBKQXT010000001.1, on the reverse strand, counting down.
TCGCTTAGCTCGTGTGTGTCATAATCTTGAGATATTCACACCAATGTGGGATTACTTTACACAAACTTTGATATTTTATTGCTTTTTTTGAGATTTCTTAGAATTACTTCTAGATTTATCCGACTTATTTTCCACAGAACTAGAATCAGCTTCTTCTGAATTTTCTGACTCTTCTCCATCTTTTTCAGTTTCAATCTTCTCTTCGCCCAATTCAACTTCGTCTTGCGATTGAGCAGAAACATTGTCATCAGAATGAGCTGAATTGTCGCCAGCAACCGCTGAATCACTATCTGAATCTACAGAATCACCATCTGCATCTACAACTGATTCATCAACAGAAATAGCTACTGGAGTAAGAACTGCAACTTGGGTTTTCCCTTCTTCAGAATCAGCAACTTCTACAACAGCTCCAGCTCTAGCTTGAGCAATACTCGAAAAGTCGTATGCGCGCTCACCCTGATCTGCCAAATCAACACCCTTACGCTCCTTAGCTTCCGATATTCTCCAACCAAAAAGCTTCTCTAAACCAAATGCAACTAAAGCAGTAACTGCACCGGAATAAAGCACGGTGATTACAAGTAGACAAATCTGAGCTATAAGCTGATGCCAGTCACCAACGCAAAACAGTCCGCTACCATCAGCAAACAATCCCACTGCAAAAATACCAATAAGAGCAGCAATGCCGTTCACACTCACAACGTGAAGCGCTCCATCATAACGCGCAAAAGTCTTAGAATGCGTTGCAAGGCATGTAGCAACACCAACAATAACACCTAATACCATTGCCCATAAAGGCGCAATCACATCTGCAGCGGCAGCGCTAGCAGCCAAACCCGCCATAATTCCAGACGCGGCACCAACAGCAGTAAAACAGCCTGAACGCAAGCGCTCTGTAACACCCCAAGCAAGCATAGAAGCAGATGCTGTAATAGTGGACGAAACCCAAGCATATCCAGCAACTCCAGGAAGACCTACAGAAGATCCAATCATTAAGCCAAGCCAGCCAAACCAAATAATAAAAATTCCTAGAACAACAAACGGAACATTATGCGGATGGCGTTTTAGAACATTTACAGAATTATCCGCAACATCACTAACAGCTTCAACAGAACCACTAGAATCTTCTGCCTTAGAAGATGACGAACCCGTATTAGTTTCTAATTTACTAAATCTCGCAACGTCAGCCCACAATGCACGAACCAAATTCCCCTTATGCTCAGAATTGTTACTACTGTTACTACTCTTATCTTGAACAGCAGAGGATTTGGTATGAAGCACAAATCGCTTTAATGGGAAGTGCGCATGGCCACCAATAATTAGCACGATTGCAAGCGCAGAAACTGCTGCAGTCAGGTGCAGCAACGATCCTCCAGCAAAATCATGTACTTGAATTCCTAGAGCTTGTGATATTGCGCCATTAGGAGAAAGCAATCCTCCTCCGCAAACCATATGCGCTAGAGGAGCAAATACTAAAGTGACCCACACCGCCACAAATATAAGCCAAATTGCGTATTTTACGCGCCCAGCCAACGCGCCAGTAATAAGAGCAACTGCTACAACAGCGCACGCTAATCTAAAAGCCGCTGGAATACCTCCGCCAGACAAGCCTGTGTTCGCGTCCATAGAAGTAAAAATTCCATGATCTGCAACCATTGAATCACGTAGTAGCAAACCACTCACAGGATCGCCCACAACGCCGCCAATCATGTCTTTTCCAGCGAAAGCCATTGACCATCCCCATAGCGTCCAAACTATGGTTGTTACCGCAATCGCTCCAGCGGAAAGCATCATCATGTTGACCATAGATGTTGCTCGTTCGCGACCGCCATAAAATAGAGCAATCCCTGGCGTAATTATAAACACTAAAGCAGCGGCCAATAATGCCCATTGCGGATCCATTGCGGTCATCTTTCACCTCACAATACACAACCCTCGGCGGTTATGCTTTCAATATTCTATTTTATATGTTCTTTTATATTCTACTCAACTGGCGCTGCGTGATTAATAACTAATTACTATAGATTAATCCAATATTCCATCCACAAAACTTTCTGGATCGAATGGAGCTAGATCGTCTGGACCTTCTCCCAATCCGACAAGTTTTACAGGAACACCTAGCTCTTTTTGAACAGAAACCACGATGCCGCCTTTCGCAGAACCGTCTAGCTTAGTTAAAACCACACCTGTAATTCCAATTGCCTCAGCAAAAACTTTTGCCTGAACCATGCCATTTTGACCAGTTGTAGCATCAAGAACCAAAAGGACTTCATCTACAGGAACAGTTTTTTCAATAACTCGGCGAATTTTGCCAAGCTCGTCCATAAGATTTGCCTTATTTTGCAGCCTTCCAGCCGTATCTACGATCAAAACATCTGAATTGGATTCCATTGCTTTGGTAGCACCGTCAAACGCTACAGAAGCTGGATCTGCACCGTCTTTTTCGGATCGAACGATTTTAACACCTACAGCATTTGCCCAAGTTTCAAGCTGATCGGCAGCTGCAGCGCGGAAAGTATCTGCTGCAGCTAATATTACCGAGCGATTTTTCGAAACCATCAATCTAGCAAGTTTCCCAGCAGTGGTGGTTTTTCCAGTGCCATTTACACCAACCATCATGATTACACTTGGCTTATGTGCTTTAGAAGAATCCGCATTTAGGCTTCTATCTGTTTTGGCACCAACAATATCCAGCAATTTTGCACGAAGTATTTCACGTACATCTTGTGCACTTGCTGTTCCAGAAATCCTAGCATCTTTTCTAAGTGATTCAACCAATTCATCACTTGCCTGTGCTCCAACATCTGCCATTAAAAGCGTATCTTCTACATCTTGCCAATCTTCTTCTGAAAGATTATCTTTGCTCAATATGCTGAACAGAGCACGACCAAAAGGATTCGCACTATTAGCAAGTTTAGAGCGCAATCTTGTAACTCGAGAGGCAACGTTTTCAGGCGCAGATGGTTCAACATTGCTATCACTTTTTACCACGCTAGGCAGTGGATTATCTTTGCTAGTAGGTATTAAAGGACCTCGCGACTTGCCGATAATTCTCAGCACAACTGCCGCAGCCACTAAAAGCACTGCTAAAATAACTGTGCCAACAGCGGACCATATAATCAAATCTAAATCCATAACTATATTCATATAATAAAGACTATGAAATTAAAGGGACAGTTGATTAGATTGCAACAAAGACTGTTGCTAAAGTAAGCAAAAATCACGTAAATATTAGCATTTTAATACAATACTTTTGTAAGTTAATTTTGTAATCAAAAATTGAATTGGGGTATTACGTATGGAAAACTCGCCATTGATTGATGTTTATGGAGCAGATTGGTGCGGCGATTGCATCAGAGCTAAAGCTGCGCTTAATAAGTTTAATGTTGCTTTTACTTGGCATAACATTGAATCTGAAGAAGGCGCCGAACAAAAGGCTATTGATATTAGTGGGCAGAAGCATATTCCTGTCGTTACTTTTAGCGATGGAAGTTTTATGGTTGAGCCGACTGCAACTCAGATTAAAGAAAAACTTGAAGAATTAGGACAGATCAATTTGTGATTTTTGCCTGCAATTTTGCAGCAACTTGCCACAAAACACACGCTACATGTAGCCATAAGTTGGATTAGTCTACAAAATGTAGTATACTTGGCATTTGTTGCCCCTTTAGCTCAATTGGCAGAGCAGAGTCCTTTTAAGTCTTGGGTTGTGGGTTCGAGTCCCACAGGGGGCACTGTAGCATATCAGAATGGCTTTATTTCAACGTTTTCAGCAAGTCGCAAACAGTGACGACACACCAAGCGACACACCTGAACTACTATGTTTAAGCGTATTTAAGCGATTAAACTGCTCTTAAAACCGTGTGCAACACGCTAAAAAGAACCTACTTCTATTATACCATTTTCACAATTTGAAAAATAGTTATAAAAAATTACCCCCCGCATGGAGCGAGGGGTAATTACTAATTTTCAACTTGTATTCTCAATCAGAGAATACTTTGAGTATACTGCACGCTACTTATTTTCGGTAGGCGTGACGTCTGTTGGCTTGCCGCGTCCATCCAACTCAGCAATAGCCTCGGCTGCCGCGTTCGCCGCATGTTTGCCATTATTTATAGCATCATCTTCCTGCCCACCAAGGTAAGTTTTTATACAATCAACCACAGATAAGATAACTCTCACGATTCGTGAGTTAGCAATCTGCAAGTTGAACGCGGAAACGTTCTCAACGAAGCTAACGATATCTGTAATGACAATGTAGCAGCACGCAATCAGCACAAGTGGAACATGTGTGCCGAGATTGACTTTGGCTTGCGCGTAATCAAGCAGAATACAAAGCGCGACAATTAGCACATATGCGAACTTATGGAACAATCCATCACGCATCTTACTGCTAGCCACGCTATGAGTATAGACTGCTTTCGTAAATCCGCTGATAAAATCGAGCAGAACTACTGCACCTGCGAGTTCTAGGAAAAAGAGTTCAACATCATTCATATTTTTTCTCCTTATTGTCTTTTTATTCTGGTTGGTTGTCTTTTGTCACCCATGTGCCGCTAAGGTGTGTGGTACAGTCGCGCGCATCTCCGTCGTAATAGATTGAGCCGTCTGGTTGTACTAGCAATGCTGCGCGTCCTCCAGTGAGTGTGATCGCTGCAAGTGAGGTAGGTCTGAAGCCTTCTGGTATATACTCGTTCGCCTTTGCCCATTGCGCGTCTCCAGCGCTCATGCCTCCGCAACCATTTACGGTCACAATATTCCCGACTCGCACAACAGTCATTCTGATATCCTGCTGCACGCTCCATGGAATGTGCACGTAAACAGTGCTAATGTCTTCGTCGTGTGTGATTTCAGATATGGCTGGCATTGGCTGCTCTTCTTGTGACTGCTGCCTATCGCTTTTTGCGTATGATTCCCATGCGGCGCGGTCTCCGTAGAACTTATCAAGGTCAAGATTGCCACCGTAGTTTGGCAATGCTCCAGCACTAGAGTATTGGCGTATTGCGCAACTATAAGCGTCTTCATTCCAAGGCGAATCTTGGTATCCAGTGTGATTATTATTCGCGTATTGTGCTATCCACAAGCCGCAATTTGTTGCTTTGCTAACGACTGCGAGTCTCTCATAGTCTCGCTGACCACCGTAAAGAAGAGTTCTCACGCCTGTAAGGTTGTAGACTGTTTGAGCGCACTGTTGCAAGTATGCCGTATCACCATAAGCACTATTGTTGCCGCTTTCAAAATCTAGTGCGAGCACGGCGCGACCAACATAGTCTTTTACAGTATTTACAAAGTATTCTGCTTCGGCTTGCCAGTTGCCGCCACTAATATAGTGGTAGATTCCCAACAGTTTGCCGCTGTTTAGCGTCGCGTCGGCTTGTTCGCGGAAACACGGATTTGTATACCATGTGCCTTCCGTGGCTTTAACGATGACAAAATCAGCTGGTACTGCGGCAATATTAATGCCGCGCTGATACCACGATATGTCAATGCCGTTTAATGCCATATTCTTCCTCCTTATATTAAAAAAGCCACGCTGTCTGCGTGGCTAAAAAATTGAGTTGTTCGGAATTCCCGAACATCTAATCGTGAGTTAATCGTGCGAAAAATTTTATTAAACGTTGATTTTCCGCGGTTTCTACTTTGATTAATCGTGAGCTAATCGTGCGTATCATACTTTTTGCGTTTTAACCTTATTGGACTCTTACCGTACTTTTACTGAACTTTCTGAAATTAGTACCTTAATTAGTACCCAAAGTACCCAAAACACTATTGAAAGTACCTTTTTGTTTTCCTATTTATCCTATGCTGTCCTAAAGTGTCTTATTTTTCGCTTTGAGCTGCTTATAATAAGCGTCCATGCTTTGAATTGTTCTCCAAGCGTTATAGTGCTTAAGAGTGCCGCGCCAAGAGTGATACATTGCGCTGATTTGCTTCCAGCTGATTTCACCACGGTCTGCAAGCCGCGTCAATGCACGCAAATGCCGTCTCATGCGCTTAATCGTCTTTGGTATCGGACGCGTTATTATCCGTCCAGTTTCTGTGTAATACCATTTTTTCTTAAGCCACGTAAAGCCATGGTGTAGTGACGTAATATATGTTTTTATCGGATTAAGTGTTAAGCCTAGTTCTGTGCTCATTTTTTTAATCTGTTCGAGCGTTGAGCGTAGCTTAAGCAGATCCGAGTCAATAACATATAAGTCGTCCATGTATCTTCCAGTTGCTTCGCAACCTGAGCATTCTTCTATCCAATGGTCTATGCGTGACACGTATCCCACTGCTAATTGCTGGTTTGTTTCCGCGCCTAAACCTAAGCCACTATCACATTCCGCGTCCATGAGCTGCTCTAGCCATGGCATTATGCGCTTATCTTGTATGCGCTCAGAGGCTTGCTGTAAGACTTTCTCACGAGGAATTGACGCAAAATAATTCGAGTAATCACACAACAGTATCCAGCCTTGCGAGCCGTGCTTCCTGTAGTGTCGTGCCAACTGTTTGCGTAGTAGTTTTATCGCATACATTTCACCTCTACCGCGCTGATTTGCGCTATTGCCGTGAGTATACGAGCGCGTATAGCAAGGTATTAAAACGTTTCTTGCAATACTTTTCTGTATTACTTTCTCCCAGAAAGCGCTAGATTGAATATGCCGCACTTTACCGCGCTCCATTATCGTGAAACACTTGCGCCGCCCTGTTATTTTACCGTCATTGGTCATAAGCTTGTGAGCGCGCAAAGTATTAAGCATCGCACTGTTCATATACTGTTGCACACTATTCTTCCATTTGATTGTTTTGCACGCCTCATAAGCCGCGTCAGTGAGCGACTGCAAACTGCTAGTATTTTCAAACGTTGCCGTCCTGGTTTGTGCTGCACGATTGCGTTGCCTTTTAATTTGCCTGCGCTTGTATCGTGCTTCAACGCGCTTAATACTCATGTGTGATCCTTTATATAAAAGTAGAGTTGGTGTCTGATGCTGCTTCTAAAGCCCAACGCGATACGCTATCGGGGTGCAAGACGACTTCCATAGCAGCTTGAGATAACAGCATGAAACGCGCACGGAAAGCGAGTCTGCGCGCCATGCACTTTTTGGCGTCCGATGCACCTCATCAGGCACTTTTTTACGCCTAGAGGCGATGGGAATTAAACCCCTTCTGCATTGCATTGCGTTCGCACTTGGTGTGTTACTAGGTCTAGCGTTATGCGGAATCACGGGAGCGCGCCGCCCGAATTGTTGTAATTGTAGTAGTTGTTCGAGCCGTCATTGTTGACCACAGGCACGTTCGACGAGTCGTCAGCGTACGTAACAGTGGATTAATTCCCAAAGAATTTTATTTTTGTTTTACTATTTTAGCGTGGCTTAATTGTGATGCTAGCATTGTGCGCTCTTTCTCTAGTAAGTCGAGCAGCGGTTGTAACGCTGCCATACCGCGCTTAACTGTTCCTAGTTGTAAAAGCATCTGCAAGTCGTGCACTAGGTCAACGCACGATGCGCCTGCTTCTATTAAATGCTTTTTACGCTCCATTAATCGCATTTCATCGGATGGATACCATGCGTAAGCGTGCTCAGCCTCACGCTCCAAACTTTCAGCGTGACCTGTTATATCTTTCCCGAATAGAAAGCGTAGCGACTTTGGCAGCACGGTTTCGCGTTTGATTAGTTTTAGTGTTTCGATGCGGATCTTGCTGGCGGTTACTACATACCCTGTGAGGGTTTCTGTTCTTTGTCTTGCATAGACTTGACTCATCTTAAAATCTTTCTGTAGATATGGTTTGAGGCCGCACAGAGGCGGCCTCAAGATTAATAGATGCGCATAGCTTTCATCTATGCGATGCAGAAGCACGGGAGCGCGCCGCCCGAACCGTAGTAATTGTAGTAGTTGTCCGAGCCGTCATTGCTGACCACAGGCACGTACGGCGAGTCGTCAGCGTACGTGCTGCGCAACCAATACCATTGATTAGAACGTATACGACTACTATTATCTGAGAAGCATGCCCACTTCGAATAATAGCTAGAAGACTCTTTAGAATAGTGTTTTTCTCCGAATGCTTCAATCTCAGACGGTGGAAAAACATGCTCATTAACAAAGCTTCGTCCTCCGTCAGAATTCGTACAAGGCAAGCTCATATTAAGCACGTAAGACTTCAATGACGACGGCATAGCATTATAAAAATCGTTAAGCTTACTCTCTAAATCAGAGTGTGGATATCTATTACTATAATTCGTCGAAAACTTCAGAGTGCCTGGCAATAGCTTATCAGGCACAAGCAAAGCCTCGTTTCGCCCGTAGTGATTAAACTCGGAAACGGTCCAACGGTAAGTCGTGCCATTTACCGTTTCGTCAAAGTAGTCGCCAGCGTTTACCATGTAGCGCTTACCGTCACGGATAGCGCGCGCGATAATCTCCGCGCCCGACGAATAATCCTCAAACGGTTTCCAGCCAGGGAGCGGCTCAAAGCTAGGAGAAAGCTGCTTCGGCGACGTATGCGCGCTAAACCACTCACGCGCCTCGCTAGGATTCAAGCCAGCTTGCAAAGTAAGAGGCACATCCAAACTCACGCCACTATCATCAGTCGCACGAAAATGAATAACCGTTTTAGTAGTCTTAGCAAACTTCTCATCAGGCGTTATAACACGCAAACCGTGATTAGGCTGTTTCTCAAGCCTCACGCGCGAATCATCACAAGACACGTCGTAAAGCTCCACACGGCTCAAATCCATTATTGGCGTAATACGCAAGTCCACACTTTGATTTTTTGCAAGAGTTAGCGAGCTAGCAGACGCTGTAAGAGACTTAAGCTTAATATCACCATTACCGCCGCTGCCGCCGTAGAAAATAGGTTGTATCACCGTCATTGCTTGACCTCCTGCTCGAGAACAGTAAACTTCAAATCGATTGGCTTCTTAACAATTATTCTCAAATCTCCTTTAATGCTTGGATCGTCATCAGAATCCAAGAAAATAGGAGATGCTTCAGCATACAATTTCACTTCATTCTGAGATTTTGGTTTTAAAGAGATAGTCCGCACGCGATGCGTACCAACGATTGAGTCAGAAATTGGAATATTTGCTATGTTCTCTTTAAACTCATCAGCTGTAACAGTAAGAGTATAAATCTGTGATTTTGTAGAAATAGTAATACCGTCCATTGGATTGTTTTGACTAATAAATTCAACACCAGCGCCCGCGCGCAAGTATTTACCTTCACGGCACGCTGTTAACGCATTATCCATTGACGCTATCTTATTTCTATTATTGTCAGCTTGCTCAACAGCAGAGTTAGCTGTACTCTGAGCCTGTTGTGCCGCATTAGCAGCATCATTCGCCTTACTCTGAGCCGCTTCAGCCGTATTCTTAACTGTCGTTACACTAGGCACACTAATACTCACGCCGTCCATCGGATTCTGCGTCATCTGCGTGATTTGCACATTCTCACCAGCACGCATATACAAGCCTTTACGCGACGCTGCTAAGATATCATATATTGACACTATTTTGTTTCTATTAGCGTCGATTTGCTCAATGGCGCTGTTAGCTGTGCTTTGAGCGCGCTCAGCCGCGTTGGCTGCATCGTTGGCTTTACTCGTAGCTTGCTCAGCAGTAGTGCGCGCCGCATCAGCCGTAGAGTTAGCCGTACCAGCCACGCTTTTAGCATCAGCTGCCGTCTGTTCAACAGCCTTCAAACGCGTTTCACTCTCTTGCAAAGCCTGCTGTACTTTGCCAGCCGCCTCAGTAGCCTGTTGTGCCGCACTATTAGCCGCGCCAGTCGCACTATTAGCCTTGCCAGCCGCCTCACCAGCAGCAGACGCTTGCGCATTAGCCGTACGAGTCGCCTCCAATGCAGCCTCTTTAGTCTGCTTCAACTCATCAACCGCGCCAACCACTCGCTTAGCAGTCTCACCAGCATCCTTCACTTGGTCAAGCACGCTCTGAGCTTGAGCAACAGCCGTAGCAGACTCCTGAGCAGTATGCAACGCCTGATTAGCCGCTTCTACAGCTTGTTCGCTAGTCTGCTTTGCCTGCGCAACCTCACCACTAACATTCCTATAAGCCTGTGCTGCCTCATTACATTTTTGAGCAGCACTATTCGCGTCAAACCCAGCACGCTGAGCCTTAACAACTTCTTCTTTCAGTGCTGCTAAGTCTGTCTCGGTTTGCTTGTTGGCAGCCTCAGTTTTCTCACGAACCAAATCCGCCGCTTGCGCCGCACTATTAGCTTTACCAGTCGCTTCACCAGCTGCTTGGATAGCCTGTTGTGCCGTCTGTATTGCGCTATTCGTTTTGCCTGCCGCCTCGGTAGCCGCCTGAGCCGCACTATTAGCGGTTTGTGCCGCGTCAGACGCTTGTTGCGCGTTCGACTTTAGATCCGCGATAGTACGCTCAGCTGCTTGTGCAGTGTCCGTAGCCTGTTGTGCCGCCTGAGATGCTTTACTCTTAGCCTCGTCTACGCTTTGAGCTGCCTCAGTAGCCTGTTGTGCCGCACTATTCGCTTTACTCGTAGCCTCACTTACACTACTAGCAGCCTCAGTAGCCTTACCAGCCGCCGTATTAGCGTCAGCAGCCGCCTGCTCACACTTATGAATCACGCCATCAAACGTGGTCTTAGCATTGTTAGCAGCATCAACAGCCGCCGACACTCTACCAGCAACCGCATTAGCATTATCAGCAGCCTGTTGAGCCTTACCAGCAGCGTCAGTAGCAGCTTGCGTCGCCGTATTAGTGCCACTCACAGCCTGTTCAGCACGCTGCACAGCCTCATCAGCCTTGTGAGCTGTCGCCTCACTCTTCGACACAAGTTGAGAAAACTCGGTCGTCAACGCCGCAACTTTAGCAGTCTGTTCACGAGCCGCATTAGCAGCATCAACCAAATCCGCGTGCGTCAACACCGACTCTGGGCTACCGTAATCAACAACAGGACGCTCCACAATAGCAGTAAAGTTGCGAGAACACACAATACTATCGCCACGCTTTACTTCAAAGCCAAGCGTCACAGTACCCGAGTGAGCACAAGCAGCAACAGGAACAGCAACCTGCCATACGCGTCCATCAGGACTATCCGTCGCCGCCATTTTTACGCGACCACCAATCAGAACGCCAATCTGCCAATTGTACGTGAGATAAACCTCAAGATTTGAATCATTATCAGGCACGCCATTATCCAACAATTGCACGCGAATAATACGACCGTTTGCGTCACCACCATGCAATCGCACATCAGGGATAAAAGCGTTCGCATAATCAAGTTGGATAACGCTCCGCGTAGCATTCTGAAAATCACTCATGTTTTTCACCCTTACTATTAGCAGCCGCCTCAAGCTCCTGCACTCTTTGAGCAAGAACCCTAGTACGCGCTTGCAAACGCGCATTATCTAAACTCAGATTCGCAATCATCAATTGCAAATTCTCAATAGTGATATCATTCTCGGATTGCATAAAGCACCCCTCCTAATAAAAAAGCCGAGCATTATGCTCAGCAAACAATAAAACAAAAACTTCAAATACTATGCCCAAGAATCGTCAACCACAAAACCCTGCGCAAAACCAAAGCGAACAGGAACAACGCCCCCGACTGTTCCAGTATTCTGATCCCAACTCGTTGGCAGATAATAAGTCTGCACAGCCATATTCACTCCACCGCCGCTAATCATGCAAGATTTATCGATGACGGCTTCAGTGAGACTTCGATGAGATAGGCTTAAATTACCAAGAATTGTGAACCCTGGCGCGTGCGCTACGCCTGTTCCGTCATTACTGAGAATCATACGTGCTTGCCCACCACACCACCAGCTAAGAGTCGTATGCCAGTCGTCAGCCTCAAAAGCCATAGTTGGCTCACCCCAGTAGCCAGCGCGATAGCCAATATGACCAAAACTGTTACCTGCAGACGTGGAAAAATGAATGCCATCAGTCATCAAAGCCATGTGCTCGTTGTAAATCATGCCATTATTAATCGTCATGCCACCAATTTCACCACGTGCCACGTGAATATTTGAATTTGTTAAATCCCACCAGTTAGAGTTCGCGTAATCCTGAATGCGCCCAGCACGAATAAGATTCGCATCCAAATTACCAGTCTTAATCATGTCCGCACTAAGATAGCCAGTGCGCATATAAGATGCGTTTAAATAAACGTGTCCGCCGCTCAAATAAATACCCTGCGTTTCACCGCCGTTCGTGAGTTTGTTGAAAATCGACTCTTGAGTCAACGACGCATTCATTTTTGAAATCACGCCGCCCGCACTATCGTCAACAATCTGCTTAACAGTTTTGCCGCCAATCCTAGCTGTTGATTGCAAGCTGAACTCACCAGTGTCGAGATTCCAAAAATTCTTACCAACGGCATCACTTAGAACGCCAGTGTAGATACGGTTCGCGTAAATACCAGACCCATCAGCAAGATTTTTCCAATCCCAATCACCATTAGGTTTCAAAGAATCAGCAACACGCCAGAATCCGCCACCAAGCTGAATAGCCTTAGTTGGATGCTCATCTTCTGGCTTATCGTAAATAAGAATACCTTCGTCAGGTGTAAGATAAGTATATCCTCCACGAGCATTGAGCAGCTCGTTCATACGATTAATTAAATCGTGAACATAAATATTTCCACAGTCTGCAGCCGTATTCCAGTCAGACGACCTCGCAATAAGCTCATCAAGTTTTTGCTGTTGTGCCGCCCTACGCTGCGTATAGGTTTCTTGGATCGTACCAAGAGTTATTCGAGTAGAATCCACAGACTCTAATAAATCTTCCTCGATTTTCAGCACACGACCTTCAACGCGAATAGGAGGCGTGAACGTAGTATCAACAATTTGAACTACATCTCCAACTCCAACAGCGTCTGGGCTAAATCCTGCTCTACCAAGAGAAACAACATCAGCTTCATAAGATATTTGCGGTTTGCTCAGCTTCTCTAAGCGTTTTTTACCAAGCGACAATAATGTGTTTGGGTCTTCAATATCGTCAAATACGACTTCTGACTCTAGAGGCAAGATACCACCAAGCCCATCAGGGATTCCCCAATTGCTGGTTGCTGCTTCATCTTCCACATACGGCAAATCATTGTTTATTTCAGCAATGCCTATACGTGCTTCAGAATCCCCCGCTCCCATTGTTTTTTTGCGCAACTCAGCGAGCGCCTTATCTGCAGCTTTACGAGCCTTTTCTTCTTTTCGCGCCTGTTCTCTCGCTAATTTGCGGTCAAGCGCGAGCGCGCGTTTTTGTTCTCTAGCTAAGCGCCTTTCTTCAGCTTCACGCTGCCGTTCTGCTTTTTTGAGTGCGACGAGTCTTTTATGTTCTGCTATTCGTTTTTGTCTAGCAGCGCGTTTTGCTAGTCTTTGTTCTCGTTTTTTTTGTGCAATAAGTTTTCTTGCTGCTTTGCGTGCGGCAGCTTGTTGTCTTCTTGCTTCGGCTGCTGCTTTGCGTGCGGCGGCGTTTGTTGTTTTTTGTTTGTGTACACGCGTTCTTGTTCTTTTATTAGTTTCAGGCGATGGCGTGTATGGTGTGTATGGCGTTACACCCCCCCAGCCGACATATTCATCACTCATTGTTCACCTCGCTTTGATTTAAGGTTATGTTGGTGCCAACTGTTTTTATGGTGCTTGCTGCATCATTAGATCCGTCTGCTGCTTTATCAGGGGTTGAATGGGAAATTGTTTTCCCCCATACATATAGGCGTGTTACTACTTGAGCGGCGTCGATTGTTCTTTTAATGCTTTTTAAGTCGCGCGCATACTCGAATCTTTTACTTGGGTCTTTTGCGCCGCGATGTTCTATAAGGTTTACGCATCGACTGACGACGTGATTGTCGTCAAGGGTTACGCTGGTTTCTAGTTCAAGCCCGCATTTTTTGCATAGTGCTTGAATGGCTTTGAGTACTGTTGTGTGGTAGAAAGCGTAGTCAGAGCGTTGTTCTAGAGTGCCGTTTTCTACTCGCCCAGTATTCCATCTAGTAGTTTCTAGTAAAGCTGATAGGCGCCCTTGTGCGTTAGTGTCCACTCCTCGTAGATCTTCAATATAAACATCGTTTAGCTCAGCTATGCTGTTTACGCATTGAAAAGTCGTGAAAGGCACTTCGTCTGCTCTAGATGCTTGAACGGCTTGGACTAAATATTCGGCGCCTAATCCTTGAGAATCTGTGAATACGATTCTATCGCCTTTGTTAATACCGTCATCGCTACAAGTTATGTCTAGTGTGTCTACGCCGTCTACTCCTCTAGTTCTTTTAGCGTGAGTGACGCATTTTAATATTCCTAGTAAAGAATCGTCGTGTCCTACATGAAAAAATCTCATTTTCATTCTCCATACATGTATAAAGGTGTAAAAGACATTGTTCCCGTAGCTCCTGTGACGCTAACGTGATTTAAGCCTGTGGAAAGTGGGAAAAAATCGCTTTGTAATGAGGGAACTATAATGTTCCCGTTTAGTTTGACGACTCGTGTTTGTGGAGCCATGTCTATAATTAGATGACCTCCGTCAACTAAACCTGTGAAAGAAAGCATCTTAATAGATTCTGTTGTTGCAATAAGGACACTTGTGTCAGATACTCGTAAATCGAATTTTGCCCAGCATGGTCTATCCCCTTCCACAGTAAAGTCTGTTTCCCCGCCAACAGCAATAACTTTTGTATCCCCATAGGCTAGAGGCGCTGCGATCATCACAAGGTCAAAACTGTATTTTGCCGTATTGCCATAAACGTAGATTGGTTTCCAGTTTTTGAATTGGATAAATCCCTGCCAGCAAGGTTCGTACGCAAACTGTACTGTAGAAATGCTCCCAGTAAGCGCTGCAAGCTTGCGTTGTAGGCTAGAGATATCCTCTACATACCCTATGGTGCATAAAGATATTGTGACTGTACGCTCTTTCAAAGGAGCATTACCGTCTTCATCTCTAAGAGTCGTATCAACAAGCATTGTGCTGCCTGGCACTCGTTGGAATTTGGTGATTGCTTCAGGAGCACTAACCCTCATACCAGGGTGAGTCATTAGAATACCTAATTCGTCGATAGGAATACCATTGATTTTTAAAATATTTTCATAACTCATTTTTCACCTTCCAAGCTCACTAAGCCTGTTAAGCTCTCGAGAAATCGGAGACGCGAGCATTCCTGCCATAGTTTCGCGCCCATTTGCGTCCAACTTGAGTTTTATGCCGTCGTCAAAAACACCTCGAATCGCATTAGCGACCGTCTGAGAATCCCCGCTATTACCAATATGCTCATTAAGCACACGAATATCAGAACGCAAACCCTCAACTGTTTTAACAAGCATCACGTCGCCACTACTAGAACTCATCGGTTGCATCGATTGCGCGCCACTATAATTGAGCCTGTCAAGCATACTTACGCCTAGACGCTGCACAGCTGCCGCTGTCATAACATACTCGCCGTTAGAAAGCATCGCTGGGATACTGTCAGATGTGCCTGTGCCAGCACCGTATACGACGCCACCGTGCGCACGATGCACTCGAGCGTTAATGTTCACGCTTGCGCGATTAATAGCATTGATCGCACTCCAAACGCTTGACGCGTCAGCATAAAAATGCACAGTCTTATTACTTACTCTAGCGGACTGAACCTCATTATATTTTTGCTGAAAAGCATTTTTATTGCCTTTAATAACGACCGTCTTATCTGGGATTTTAGACGTGTTAACATCACTAATAGCCTTCTTCGCAAAGCGAGGATTACCTTTAATGACGACTGTCTTATCTGGGATTTTAGACGTGTTAACATCACTAATAGCCTTCTTCGCAAAGCGAGGATTACCTTTAATGACGACTGTCTTATCTGGGATTTTAGCAGCTTTCGCACCAGCAATCATAGTGTCAAAATTGCGTTTATCTCCTTTAATGACGACTGTTTTATCTGGGATTTTAATTTTTTTAACCCCATTAATGCCTGTTTGAATCTGTTTAAGATCAGGCTTTACTCTAGCTTTAATATCAGGTAGTTTCATTTTTTTAACAGCCGCGTATACAGTTTGTAACTGTTTCTTATCGACTACAATCTGCATTTTTTTACTATCAAGCTTCGTCTTAGTTATTTGCTTAATAGCTTCTAACGCTTGCTTATTGTCGCCACTAATTTGGAATTTGCCGCCCTTAAGCTCTTTAACGGCAAGATTTTGCTTCTTAAACACTTCACTAAAATCATCTTTAGCTGTGATTTTAGATTCAACATTAGAGGATTTGACTTCGTCAATTAAGCTCTTAAGAGAATCCCTTGTGAGTCCCCAACTTTTAGCTAATTTTTCCGCCTGCTCTTTACTAAGCCCCATTTTTGAAGCAATATCAATAAAAGCTGAGCTGCCCTTTTCAAACAAGCCTGTAATAGTGTTAAGACTGTCTCCGTTCGATGCCATAGCTTCAGCGGTTGTAAAGCACTGTTTTGCCAATCTGGACAACGCGTCCATATTTTTATCAGCTGCTTCAGTATTATCCATCCAATGTCTTCCCGATTCAGCTGCTGCCTTGCCCGCATCGCGAATAGCTTTATCCAAATCGGTAATACTGTGTTGAGCGTTCATAGTGAAGCCATAATACTTCTCAATCGCTTCAACATTATTATTTAACGCTTGTGCTTGAGCATTAATAGCATCTTTGCTGGCTCCGAATTTTGCAGCAAGAATATCCTCAACTTTAGCGACTTTAAGGACTTCACCACTGTTTTTTGCAGCAGCGTCCGCGCCCCTCATAAGCGCATCAGTGTGTTGAGATGCTGCAATCACATTAGCTTTACGCTGAGCCTGTTCCTCCTTAAGAGCAGCATCAGCGTCCTTAATGCTTTTCTTAGCCTGCTCATACCCCTCTTTAAGCACACTGATAGAGTTTCTAGCTACAATATGATCCGCCGCTGCGTTTTGCCAAGTTTTATTCAAAGCCTTATTAAATGATGCGATGGACGTCTTGCCGCCTCTAACAGCGCCAATGAACGTATCCATACTCACGCCGCAATTTTTAAGCGCATCAGTAAAGCTCATGGTGCCTTTTGTAAACCAGCTGACACCATCATTACCTTTTCTTAATTCGTCAGCAAGCCTACGATACACGTCGCCACTATCACGTGCTGTATCTTTTAGAGCATCAGTCTGTCTTTTTGCCGCGTCCGCCTTAGCTTGCCATGAAGCAAACCCAATAGCAGCTACAGCCAACGATGCTGCCAGCACACCTGTTGCTACAGCACTTAAACCCAGCACACTTGCCCTAAATTCACTAATCCCTGCTTTAGTGCCAACTATTCTGTACCAAATATTAGAGAATGCTTCAGTTGCTGTTTTAGACAAATTCCTAAAAGCCAACTCAAGCCCCATGCCAAGCTTTGTAGTTCTTAGCATTGTGAACAATGTTTTGATTTTGCCGCCAATAAAATCAAAGCTTTTAGCAATAAGCCCATTGTAACGTTTGCTTTTAAGATACAAGTCATATATTCCTGCACCTAAGCCAGTTAATGCCGTAATAGCAACAATTGCTTGCTGCACTCCAGACGGTAGTGACGCAAAAGCATTTACTAAGTCTGTAACAGCACCAACCATGCTGCTAATAATGCCTTTCCCGCCGCTACCAATCTTAATAAGCATCGCGTCCCACGCGTTGCCAAGACGTGTTACTTGTCCTTTAAGGTTATCCATTTGAGTTGCAGCGACGCGCCCTGCGAACCCCTGCTGGTTAACCATCTTCGTGTACTTTTCAACAGCTTTTGCCCCTCCCTCATATAAGGTGTTAGCTGTTGTTAATGCTGCGTTAGAAAAAATACGACCCATAGCAGCATTACGTTCTGCTTGTGTCATTTTGCCGAGTTTATCGTGCAATTGTTGAGCAACGCTGGCAAGCCCAACAAATTTTCCATTAGAATCATAAATCTGCAAGCCCAAGGCTTTCACCGCGCCCTGCGCTCTTATAGACGGTGCAACAAGATTCTGAAGCATAGCATTAAACTTCGTACCAGCATCAGAACCAACCAAGCCCTTAGATGCAAACAGTGTGAGCGCACCAACAGTCTCCTCAACACTCATTCCGAGAATATGAGCGTTAACACCAACGTTCTTCAACGCCTCGCCCATATCTTGTACGCCGCCCTGTGCCATGTTCGCGCCAGCCGCAAGTAAATCGGCAACATGAGAAGCTTTTTCTCCACTCAGCCCAAACTGATTCAAGGCAGACGCTGTAAGTTCGGCTGCGTTAGCCGCGTCCATCTCACCTGCGGCAGCCAAGTCAAGAGCGCCCTTCAAGCCGCCGCCAATAATATCTTTAACACTGACGCCAGCTTTACCAAGCTCGTTAATAGCGTTTGCAGCTTGAGTTGCAGAAAACATTCCACTACGACCAGCTTCAAGAGCAGCTGTTTCAAGTTTCTTTAACTCGCCAGCATTCTCAGTAACGTTCGCTCGAACAGCTGCCATTGATTGGTCAAACTCAGCAAAACGCCGCACAGCGTCTACTCCAATTGCTGTCGCAACAGCCCCAGCACCAATAGCAAGAGCATTCAAAACGCGCTTAGTTTTCTGCCCAGCAGAGCCAGCGCTTTTTATAAAACTGTCAAATTTGCCAGTTAAATGCGATGCCGTCTGAAGCTTTGCTGAGTAGTCAGCAATATCAGCGGTCATGCGAATAGTAATATTTTCGTTTTGCGCCATTTACTCCTCCTCAACCCCATATGGCACCAACTTTGCTGTCTGAGAACGCGTGGTACCTGGACGGTCATCTTTCAAATACTTTTCCATCGCTTGCTCACGCATCGCGCTTATAAAACATGTTTCGATTTTCGCGCGTGCAAACGTGTCATTTACTTTCAAATAGTCATGGCAGAAACTAGATGGCATGCCACACAATGGGCAAAGAGTTGCGTTCTCATATTCTTCTAACGCAATCATCCACGCGCGCTCTGTTTCGTCCCATTCGATTGGATCTTCATCTGTTGGCCGCCAGCCACAAAATCGCTTATAAGAAATCCCCAGCCTGCGTGCTATTTTCAGCTGTTCTACCAAGCTGGGGAAATATTCTAAATAAGCTGCGTTAATTCTTTTGGGAACGCGGTAGTAGGCTCGTTGAGATTTTGAATTGTTGTAATAATGTCTGTAATTTGCGAGTCTGCAAGCTCTGGCAGTAATTGTTTTACATCATCATTGCTTACGCTTCGTTTGCTCATCTTGTATTGTGCTTTAACGATCATTGCGGGAAAAGCATCTAAAGCCGCTTCTTTGACGTTAGTTGTTGGGGCATCTTCGCCTTCCTTAGTTTCTGTATTCTTGAGAACGAATTCGCTCCACTTAGAGTGGTTTAAACCTTGCAAAGTTATAGTGATTACGCTACGGTCTGCGACTTCTTTTGTCTTGTGAATTTCTTCTAGTACTTCATCTGCTGAGCGTCCGTCGCGAATGGCATTCGTCTCATCTTGTTGCATGAGAACGAGTTCTTGTGTGAGCATGAGTGTTTTCTGCAATGCTACAAGGTCGGTTACGATATCAACAGTTAATTGTGGTCGAGTGTATTTAATAGGCATAATAAAACTCCAAATAATAGGGGGAAGGGGTATGTTGTGGCGTTAAAGAGTAAAGGCGTGTGCGAGGAAAGGAACAAAAGCTCGCACACGCTTCCCCTATATTTCTCACCAGCCGCCACAAGACTAGCAAGAAAGAATCATTACTGTTGTGGAGAACTCGACACTACAGCAGAAGATGTAGTAGTCACACCAGCAGCCGCTACGACAACGCTTTCCTCATCAGAAGAAGAAGGATCAGCAGCAAAATTAATCAAACTCATCTGTCGATTATCTTTAAACGCTGTCTTCAAACCAATAGTCGCTGGGAATACGCTAACAACATCACCAGCAGCAAACTCTTCAGACGCCTTCTTGCCGCGCCTGCGCACAAAGAAACCACGAGCACCTTTGGTTAGCGCTTTAATAGCTTCGTTGTACTGTGTTGCGTCTTTAGTGTTCGTATTATCGATGACGTGCAGTTTACCGTTCTCGTACTTTTCCATGCCGTTAATCTTTCCTGCTACCGCATAGGCTTCGCGTTCATCGTTAAAAGTCTCCTGCGAGTGGTCAAGATTAAAAGCGTCGTGAGAACCTAAGTAAATACTTAAATCGATGTTTCCATCTTTTTCCAATTCAGCCACGGTCGGCTTGTGAATATCCGCAATGCCGTTTGTTGCTGGCACCCAAATAGTACGATGCAAGCCAGCCGCGAGATGTGTTGGGACTTTAGCAATTTCAACTGTCATAATGTCTCCTAAATATTAAATGCGAACCGCCATTCGACGACTCGCACAACATAATTCATGTTTTGTTTGAGATTCTTCATATCTCCTGGGTATGAGCCAGAATCCCTATAGACGCTCATGCCTTCAATGTTTTGCAATTTTGCCGTTTCAACCATATCTATGAGTTTTTCAGCGAGTAGATCGACGCTTAGTTGTGACGCGTTGACAATGCGAGCCTGTATGAGTGCGTATCGCAATCGTGTTTCGCCAGCCTCACAATGGAACCTGTTTTGTGGTTTTACTGTGAAAATAACCCATGGAGGGAGCGTTGTTTTAGAGAGCGGTGCTTGCCCATCTTCGTAACGTTTCCACCCATCAGGTAGTTTTATGATGTTTAAAGCCTCTTTTCGAGCTTCGAGGAAAGTTGTCATATCTCAATACCAACCTTTCTCATTTCTTCAAGCATCGTGTCAAACTCAGGCTGTGCATACTCGTAGAATTTGTGAGTGCCGCCACCATACATAGATCCAAAAAAAGCAAAGTTAATAATGCTACCTGGACTACCTTTTAGAGGCGCTACAGTAGCTGTAACTGTGTGAAACTTTTTCTCAATCTCATATGCGATAGGTGTTCTGCGAAAATACCAGTAGTGCGACTTTGCTAAATCAGCTTTAACAGCTTTTTTAACATTAAGAGCCGCGTGAGTAACGATTTTTTCAACCTGCTCATCTTTCATACGAGCTGTTTCATTTAGCGTGTTTAAAAACCGTGTAAGCTCAGAAGATTCAAGACGAAACATTAGCTTCCCCTGTCTCCACTGTCTCAATATTCGCGTTTAATACCCAGCGTTGCGCCGAGGTAAACGTTTTAGAGCTAGTATTTAACGCCAGCTTAAACACGCGATTCTCGAGATTTTTGTTAACACTGTGAAGAACCTCTACAATGTCGCCTGGCTCAAGCCCTTTGGTGCGCATAGGGAAATGAACCCCCAATGTGGAGGAAAGCAAAGGAGAACCATAGCTTACCTTATCGCTTAGTCTCACACCGTTTGCAGTATTAGCACTATTTGCACCGTTAGAATCGTAAGCCTGCAACTTGCATTTGCCTTCATATATTTTCATATATGACGGTTTTTGCAATGCAGTTTGCTCATCTAGCGTGTAGCCTGTTATCCGCTTCACCAGAACCGTGTCAACCATAAGCTGTTCTGCTGCCTGTTGAGCGCGACGAACAATATTAAAAATACTCATATTATCCTCACCGCCAACCCAGTAGAACCAAACCGCGAGCGCAACATTTTGCATGTTGCTTCAGGTAGTTGCATGACGTCTATAAGAGCGTTTTCACCTTGCGTGTAACCGACTTGATAGTCGTCAATTCGCTCGTAAGATATGCCAGCGTGCGTTTGAAGCCCACCGTTTTCTGTTTGCGCTAATCCTGCCGCAACCATTGAACAGCAAAGACGCTTAATGTCTTCTGGAACGTTCGTGAACCCAGCTGTGAATGTTATTTGCACGGTAGTTGGCTCATTAGGAGACGCCCAATCTTTGTCACGATATAAAGCATCTCCAATTAGTTTCCAACTATTGTCAAGTACTCCATCAACTAGAACAGATTCAACGCTAATGACGGGGCGAAACGGTAAAGGCTGGCGCTTACGATCTACACCTTGCAAAACCACCGTATGTGTGCCTCGTATGATAGGGGAACCAGCAGCTGCTGTAATGCTGCTGCTGGCAACCTCTAATAGTGCTTCAGCTTCCGCCTCACGCCCGTCAACCTGCACTTTGAAACGGCGGCAATCATCTATCGTCGCCAAGCTCATAATCAGGCAGTCCTAGAAACAGAACCAGTAGTAGTGAGTTCGCATGTTGCAAGAGCTTCAGGACGAATCACCTTAGAGCCGTATACAAGCAAGCCCTTAACAATGTCGCTAAAGCCTTCCTCTTTACGCGCTGGCTCAATCTTAGAGAGTTGCTGCGCGAAAGTAGTAGCAATAGTAGAACCTGCGAGCATAGTATGCTTCGTATCAGTATTGCCTGGCATAAGATTAGTTTGATACACGGTGAAACCGTTCACATTACCAACGAAACCATTATGCAATGTTGCCGACTCAACAGCAGTATTCTTAACGAAACGGTCGTCCAAAAGCAGCATTCCGTAAACATCTGGGTCAACCACAAGGAACCTACCTGTGGTTGGAATATTCTGCTTACTCAAACGTACACCGAGAGAAACAATGCTTTCATACACGTCCTCAGGCTTAGTGTAAGTCTTCTTCAAAGCCTTACCAGCGGCGGCGGTAACCATAAGTCCGCCAACATACTTATCGACTTCGGCTGCAAGATTATAGGCGGCGCGCTCCTGGAATTTACCTCGCAAATCTTTACGAGATTGAACAGTATCCAAGTCGTCTACTTCAAAAGCAAACGCCTTAGATTGGTCAATCTTCAACACGCCAGCGTCAATATCAGTAACAGGCTGAATCGTTAGCTTGCCGTACTTTGTATAATCCTGAATCTGAATATCACCAATACCTGTGATATGTACAGTATCGCCATATGCGCGAATTTCTCCCTCGTAATCATGATTTGCAAGGTTTGCAAACACGAGAGAGTTTTTAAGAGTGTCAAGAATATTGGCACTCCATATTTCTGGGATAAAATTAGTAATAGCCATATTTTCTCCTTAAGTAATTATTTGCCTTCTAGAATGTTGTTGAGCCTGCCTTCCGCGTCGGCTTTTGCAATCTCGCTTGATGTCATGCCTTTAAGCTGCTCGCGCGTAAGTTGCTGAACAGTCTGATTGCGAGCGCCGCTAGGAGGCGTGCTTACGACACCAGTGTTTTGTTGGCGTTTCGCCAAATATGGACGCTCTTTAACAAGCGCGCCCAAAGCGTTGTTGATTTCCTCAGAATTGGTTTCGCCATCGTCGGAAACGGTGAATTTCGATAGGTCAAGGAAAATTGTTGCATCAGATGGATTCTCTAATACGCTGGCGGCAGCTGCGCGAATCTCGCTTTTAAGAACACGCTGATTAGCATTAGCGATAGCTTGTTGTTGGATTTTTGCGAGTTCTTCAGCTTTCTGGTATTCAGCCTCACGCCCCTGCAATTTCGCATACTCTTCTTCCATGCTTTTGTATTTATCGTTTTGCTTCAGCGCCTCTTTGAGCTTGCGCTCAAGATCACGATTCACATGCTGCTGTGCTCTGTATTTCTCATTAGCTTCTTCTTGAGAAAGCAACTGTGGTGCTTGCTGTAAATCCTCATCTTGTTGAGAATTGTTATCATTATTGTTTACACCATCTTGCATGGTTTTCTCCTTTCGTTGACTTTTCGTCACCTATAACCCATGCCGTTTGACATGGAATCAGAAATCTTTCCATACGCTTTACGTAAACCTTTTTCAGCTTGTGCAACGCGCGCTAAATCTTCGCTTTTAACAGCTTCTTGATAAATCTGCTCAGCACGCCTAACGGCTGGGTTTAATGACCACAAGCCGCCGACGTTCTTCCTATGCTCATACCTAAACTCACGAGGCAGAATATAACCGTTATCCTTAAGCCGTTGCACAGCCTCTTTACGACTCCCAGACGCCCAACACTCATCAACAGTTAGTCTCCTAAAAGGCTTGCGCGACTTGTCTTTAGCAGACGGCAAAGTGAACCCTTTATCTTTCAGCTGTAATGCAAAATAAGAACGGCTAGACTTGGTAATGCGCGTGCTATCAAGCCTGCTATTCACAATCTGACCAATATCAGCACCAGCACGAATGCTTCTTGCGCCAACTATTCCAAAAGTTTTATTCTGCTCAGACTCGCTCATTCTGTTAAACAGTTCAATCGGAGATGGAGCAATATCCATAACAGATCCAACGTCGTCCAGATTGACAGGCAAGTGGTAACAGTGACAATTCATATGACGCTCAAAACCAGTGTTATAACGGTAGATTTTTCCGCTCAGCACTATGCACCATTTACAAGCATCAGCATTACAGCAACGAATAAACCCCATATGCTTGCGTGTGGCAATATCAGCTTGCTGCGCTTGTCTAATCACATCTGCTAGATTCGTAGCAACACTAGAGCTAAACAATCCGCCAACACGGTCTAACGCTTCGTCTGCACTAATCCCCTCTTTTATAAATTCAAGAGCACGAATAGCGGGACGGTCAATCCACTCATCTAACGCCACGCCGCCCGCACTGTATCCCGAAAAACTGCGCGCATTAATAAGCCCATCAGGTGCTGAATATTGCCCAATTTCAGCCATAACGTCAACATTTGCGTCCAATCCAGCGTTAACAGCTTGCTCTTGAACATCGCTTAATATGTCGGTTAGAGGTTGTTTAATGTGCGCCCATGAGCCACGAATGTTGTTCTTATCCACACGACTCCATGCGTGACGCGCTGCACGTACTGCAACAGTCTCACGAGCAGCCACGCGTCTATGGAACGTGTCCACTGCTTGAAGATTACGCGTCATGCTTCAACTGCCCTGCAATCTTCTCAAGAGTCGGATCACTCATCTCCTTCTCGCGCATAGCAAGAACACGCTCAATATCACGAGGACTCAAGCCAGCATATTCAGCAACATATTCAAACGGGAATCCAGCTTGACGCATCTTAATAAGCCCGTCCATCATTTGAGCTTCACTGCGATACTGAGGATTAGCAAACTTCACCGTACTATTACGCACAAGCAAAGCAGCACTACTATCACCTTCAGTAAGCATCGCAAGCCAACACAGCTGCTTCACGCCAGCGCGCAAATAAGAGATACGATCAAGAATCTTATTCACTAAGCCAGCCTCGGCAACCTCATAGCCAGTCGCTGGCACTTCAGTAGACGTAAGCAAATAGTGTGACGGTGTGCGAGTCTCAGCTGCAATATGCTCAACAGCCTTCTTGATAACAGGCAAAAATGCGTCCAATTTTGCTGGCTGCCACTCTGCAATCTTCACATCGCTACCAGTAATCTGATAGATTCTTTCAGTCGCCTGCTTGTCGAGATTGGCTGGCTGAGTGCCCACAAGATTGCCATTAGTGTCGTAAACATTTTCTTCAAGCCGCTCCCCGCCAAGGATTACACGAGCTGGCAGAGAAGCAAAATCAAGAGCATTAAGTAGGTAAGCCCAAAGAACGTTCACAGTGTCCTGCATGGCTTCAACCTGCTCAATATCAGATATTGGAGAACGGTCAAGCATGCACTGATTGCGAAACTCAACCATCGGAACTGCGCCAAGCGGATTAGGTTGAATCGTAGACTCATCTATCGCCCAATTTTCCACACCAGTAGAACCAAACGATTTGTCAGCATTCTTCCGAACAAGCACATAACAGTCAGGAAAATACAGTACGCCAGTGTCAGAGCCTTCACCGCCAAGAGTTAAGCCAACAGTAGGCGCGCCTGTGCGTGGGTCAAACTCCATGGCGCAAGAATCAGGATTCTCAAAAGTAATACGCGCGTGACCGTCAGGCATTTGAGTAACCAACCCATATGATCGGCGCGCAACCATCATCATAAGAGCAGCCTCACTAAGCCCCCTATCAGCATCAGAATCCTGCCACACACGATGCAAAGAATCAGGCGCAACACTACTATCAGGCGTAATAAAACCCTGAAAATGGATTCTTTCTACAGGCGCTTGAGCCACAGTAGAACACCAATTATCAGAAAACGAGCTAAAGCGATTCTCCATATACTTCTTAAACTCTTTGCTAGTAAATGGCAGCTTTCCGCGTCGCCCTCGAAAATACTCAACATGCTTCGTAATATCCGCTTGACGTCCAATAACCTGCATTAACAGCCTACGAAGCACCACGTTCGCATCATCAACACTAATCATCACCTAAGCCTCCTCGCGTTCGATGGAGAATAAATAAGATTCCTCTTTTCTTCACCCCAACCGTCCATACGCGCATCACATGCCGCCTCATGCGCAAGAATCGTAGCCACAGCCGCATCAATCTTTCTATCCTGCTGAGGCTTGCCAAGACCGTATCTTTCAGCCGTCTTAGGAATACGCCGCGCGTTCACAATATGCGCGTTAGTAATAGGGCAACCATCATGCGTAATACGATGCGTACTCAAATCTTCCTCAAAACGACGCAACGCCTTATAAACAGCCGTAATACGGTTGCTGCCGTTCATAACCCACGGCACAAAAACACGCTCACCATATGCGCGCGCCCAAGCGTCAATCTGCGACTCCCAGCTCATCTCATCTTTAAAACCCGGGTCACAGTAAATACGCACAAACTTATACTTGTGCGCAAGTTCGTCCATAGCGGCAATAACCTCACCTCGAGGAATACGACCACCCCACTCTTTAGGATTCCAAATCGTAGGACGCTGATCGTACCCATAGCGAGGCGTGAAAATAAAACCACTCAAAGTCTCGAGCTTAAAACACGTAAAATCATCATTTTCTGAACCATCAAAGCCGCCACACACGCTAGTGCCAGCTGGCGGATTCTCAAGCCATAACTCATGTTTTTTACTCAATCTTGATACCCTCCATAAGCCTCAGCCCACTGCGATTCTTCAATCCAAGCTCCAGCACCCTGCACAAGACGATTACCAAAAAAGCGTTCAGCCTGCGAAGGGTCTGTTTTAAGCAAGCTAGCCGCCTCAGCCTCGATACTATCCAAATCAACCCAAGGCGACCCCTTATACACGTACTCAAGAATCTTGCGTCGTTCGCTACGCTTCAAAAAAGACATTAAAGAACCATCTTCACGCCTCAACTCAGGCGCTAAATCAGGATTACGGTAAAACACAAAAACGTCAGGGTCGCCGCTTTCCACAATCTGCTGAGCATAACTATTCTCAGTAGGGTCATAAGCGTTAGTCCACGCATGAGTCCTGCCTCCCATACCAGCAGCACCACGACGCTGAGTCTGAGCAACCTGCACCATGCCATTAGAAGACGTATACAAGCCAGCCTCGTCTTGCTCTGCATCAGTAATAGGGTTACCCAAACGGCTGCGAGCAGAAGACGTCACAATATCGATACGGTCGAGGTCGGCAGCATCGCTCACATCGCTATCGCCGTTAAGCACGCGAATAAAACCCTCACGAACTCTTAAACGCTCTTTTAAAGATCCAAGCAAAACCATAGCTTTCAAAGGACGATACATGTTAAGTACCTGGTCTTCGCTGTTTGCGGTCAGCTGAATAAGCGGCGACGGCTGAGGTCTACCCATAGGTTCCCCTGGCAAATACGCATACTCAAATCCACAAGAGCAGCCCCAATCAGAGCAACGGTAAACATCGCCTTTTTTTGCCCAACCATTAAAAACAGTAGGTCCTACAGCTTCAGCAGCAACAAACGCCGCCGCACACGGTCCTTTGCCAGTCTTCTGAGGCGCCACACACAATGTTTGACGATATGTAAACGCCTGATTTAAAACCATAGGATTATCAGTCGTAACCTCTTCAGGAGGCACAAACTTAGCATCCTCACGAATGCGCCAACGGTTAGCAGCAAGCCAAAACTGCCAGTCAGCAAGCACAAACGGCTTGCCACGATTAAAACCATCAGGTTGCTTACAATGCGCTTGAATCCACGCATCAATAACATCGGCAAGAGTCGGAAAGTCAACATGCCAATTATCAGAACTAAGCATCATCACCACCACGCATACGTCGAGGCAAAACACGAACACCGTCAATCACGCTCAAATCGCGAGCAGAATCAACAACAGTATCGCGGCGAATACTCCAACCAAAACCAGCCATAGCAGCCTCGCTCAAACCAATACGATCAGCAAAACGAGGCAACAAGCCACGGTCAGCTGCCGACGCTCCAGCCTGCTCACAAATCACAAGCTGCCGAGCATACAAAGCAATCTCAAAAAACATGTAAGAATACTCAGGCATACTCCAAGCCTCAGCCTGCGGCAAACTCCATAAATGCCGCCAAACAGTCTTCTCACGGCTAGCAAAACGCTTTTCGCCATTAGAATCCCTAACCCCCTCAGTATCAACAACACGAAACGGAGGCAAAGGGAACTTAGGTATTTCACCAGCAAACCCATCAGCCGAAAGTACTAAAGCTTTAACACCTTTTCGCAAACTATTGCGCGAATGCGGATCAGGCGCGGGACCACTACGAACCCTAGCTCCACCACGTCCAGAACCCATAAAACCTCCAAAAATGCTAACGTTTTCAATGTTTTTAGCGCATTCGCGACACTCGCGGATTTTTCAAAAAATAGATAGGCTCAATTATTTGCAAAAAATCCAAAATCGTTGGTATTTCGCCGTTTTCCCCAAATCTTTTGAACCCAGCGCAACAAAAAGAGAGTTAGGCAGCGCCTCCGTAAGTCGATACCATATACCCCTATCCCCCATGCTTTTTTCAGGGTCTTTAGGGCTGTTTTTTGCAAACGTTTGCAGGGGTTATATCCGCCGCATTTTTAGAGTGCTTACTGATGCTGCTGTAGGATGGCGCCAGCAGGGCGCGTGCGTGCGGTTTTGATGTCGTGGCATCTTTTGCATAAAGCACGCATAAAACGCGTGTCATTGGGATTTTTGCCTTCAGCGATAAGCTCGAAACGC
Source organism: Gardnerella lacydonensis (assembly GCF_048545055.1). NCBI lineage: Bacteria > Bacillati > Actinomycetota > Actinomycetes > Bifidobacteriales > Bifidobacteriaceae > Gardnerella > Gardnerella lacydonensis. The sequence continues at coordinate 146,996 of NZ_JBKQXT010000001.1, read as the reverse complement.
TCAAGCGGATAATGATCTGCAATTGTGGCTTTTTGCGTGCATAATCCTTTATGTGCTTTGCATCCTTCGCACTGACAGTAAGGATGGAGTGCTAGGAGCTTAGCTCTTGCTTTCCTGTGTGCGATGCTTTTATATGGGGTGCGGTCGGTGGTGTGCCTGATGCGCTTGAGACACTCTTTGCACGCACGGTCTTTGGCGGGTATGAGGGTGGGACAGCCTGGGGTGGGACACGGCTTGAGCATGAGGGGGGCTTTCTATATATACGTATATATATGGTGCGCGCTATGCGCTTGTGGTGCGTACGCTTTTGCTTTTATGCGCGCGCGGTTTTGCTTTTTGCATACGCTTTTATATGTGGAGGTGCTGCACTGGGTGGAGTCATGGGGGGTTCTATAGGTATATGAAAAGGGGGCGGCTTTGGCTGCCGTCCCCTTTTGTTAAGTCTTTTTTGTCTTTATATATACTTATCGCTTTGCTCTATGCTATCATGTGGCGGTTTTAAGCCCGACACGCCGAGGTTGACAAAGGTGCGGCACGTGGTAGTATAGAAAATGTCAAAAAAACGAGCGAAAGCTCAAACAAGGAGTTAAAAATGGTTTTAATGATTCAGGCGCAAGATTTCTGCGCAATTCTTTTCGCAATGAACATTGCTTATTTTGTATCTGATGTTTTCAAGGTGGATTGGAGCGATTGGCGTAAGGCTTTGCGTGGCGTTGTTTCTCTTTTCTGCGCGCGTTATTTGCCGATGATGGTGCTTCTGGCTGTGGCTTTTGTCAACTGCCCTGTTGTGTGCTAGGAGGCGCGAGATGAAAAGCATTGAAGAATATTGCTACGATTTAGAAGACCTTTTGGGAGGCGGTTTTAAGCCCGACGAGGATAGCTTAAAATGGGTGGCTATTAGCGTGAGTGCATACACGGAAAGGCTAGCGACCGCTCTTAAGCTTTCAAAAAATTCAGACAATCCGCAAATTCGCACGATTTGGCAAAAACTGCTGTTTCTTTCTCAATGGGTCGAACGTCGCCCCGAGCGTGCAGCCGATGATAAAACTAGAAGTGCGATCCTTTATACGGTTGCGCAAGTGTATCAGGCGATGGAATGGGGGCTTATATAAAAAGAAAGACCGTGACGCGTCATTGTCAAGAAGGACGACAAGGATAACTCGCCCTTTGCGCCACGGCTTTACTAGCCTATCATGCGACACGCCGAGGTTGACAAAGGTGCGGCACGTGGTAGTATAGAAAATGTCAAGAAAACGAGCGAAAGCTCAAACAAGGAGTTAAAAATGAATAGATACGAATACGCTTATATTATGAAAGACCGTCTTGCAAGGACTTTATGGCTTGGCGCCCCTCCAATGAAAACGTGCCTACCTCTTGCGTGGAGTGATGAGCATAACGGCTTTGGCTATAAGATGCTAGGCGAGGCGCGCAGAGTCACGGATTGGCTGCCTGTAGATGTTCCGCCTGAGTATATCAGGTGTAGTGGCGGTGAGCATTGGCTCGCTACTGAGGACAACGTTAGTTTTAATGGTTATCACCAATTACTCAGAGAGCAAGTGTGCAACGCGTGGGCTGCTATCATGCCTCAGCTTGCGCTAGCGACATGCGCAGAATTACGCGACACAATCGCAGCACATGGCTTATATCGTCGCAGCTTTTTTGTAAAGCCTGGCTGCCTTACTTTAGATAATGGCGTTGTTTTACAAAAAGGCGAAAGATTAGACGAAGAAAAAGCAGCGCTCGCAGCTGTAGAGGCTTTTTATAAGAAGCTGCAAGATAAAGGCGATAGTCTTTTTTCCAATGAAGAAGAAGACGAGGAAGAGCTGGCAGCGGAAGCTAAGGCGCTTTTCTAGCATAAAAGTAAAGTAAAAAGGAGCATAAAATGAACGCAAAAATGGTTACTTTGGATGACCTAAGGGATTTAGAAACCGCCGCCGACGAAAAGGCTTTCTATAAGATTATCGATGACACTATCGCACGCCGCGGCACGACGCTTTACAATGAAAGCGACGGACTTTATATTGAATATATTGACTACACTGCACCGTGGCTAAGTAATGAAGATTTAGCCGAGTTTTTAAGCATCGATATTAGCGAGTACTCCAGCAGCGAGGATTGCGACGCTTTGCAAGATATGCTATCTCACGCATACCAGATGCACGAGGACGAAGTGGACGCGCGCATTCTCTGGCTTGCTCGCGATGAGATTATCGACGCGGCGCGTGAAGTTTTTGAAGAGTCCCACTCTTACACAACCGAAGACGACACGGAGCATTTACACTATATCAAGCCTTCTACTAAAGAGGAGATGGAGGCGAATGGCGTTAACACTAGCAAGCCGGCGCGCATTAAGCTTAGCGAAGCGATTAAAAGCTTAGCAGTGCAGCGCGTAGGCGTTGATAGCTTTAATACCCCTACGGAGGCTTTAGACGCTATAAGGCTAGTAGGCAAGTATACGGAAGAAGAAGTGTACAACGCGGCGCAGCGTACTAGAGATGAGGAAGCCATTGGGTTTATGGAGTATATAGACGCGCACGCGCTCAATCTTTACACTACAGACTGGGGCGATGAATTGCGGCGGATCGTATTTGAATTACTTGAATCTTTCGAGTGCACGTGTGATTTTGAGGACATACACCGCGGTAAAGAAAAGCTAAGCGACCTTATAAAGCTACTGAAAAGTGATGATTTTGAGCGCATATATAGCAAAGATGACCTCGCTACAGATTACATCGATATAAACGCGGCAATTGTACTAGGTGGCGCAATTGATAGTTTTATTGATTGGATGCAAGAGCAAGAGCAAGACGATAGCGGCTTGCAAAGTCTTAAAACACGCCTTGATGAAAATAGCGCGCTCGCATTTGATAAGACTTTCCGCACAAGCTTAGCTGAAGAGCTACAAAAACTTTTAAAATAGCAAAAATAGCATAAATGCCGCATGTGTAGACGTGTGGCATTTTAGCGTATCAAAAGAAAGGGCAAAAATGCGGATTAATGCGGCCTATAAGGAAGCTTTGAAAAAGATTTTAGAGACGGGCGACATGTCGCGCGTAAGACAAGAAGAAAGAGAGTATTACAACGACACAAAAGAGATTGCTTTTTGGATACTGCCTATAGGTAAAGAGCGCACCGATACCGTCGTAAAGGGGGTATATGAGGACGACTTCTCATGCTTTGCGAAAAAAGCAGAAAAAAAGCATGAGCTAGTAGTGCAAGTGACCGACGCTATCAAAGAGTTTTTATCTCTTGCTGAGGAGACTCAAGAGTATGACGAAGTGTCGGGCGATGCTATGCTTGCGCTCGTAGAGTGGCAAAAAGCATACAAAGAGTGTGCAGACGCGCAAAGAGAGTGTAGCGTTCTTGCCGGTAGTGATAAGGATTTTCAAGCCGCGCGCAAAATCGCGCAAAGCAGCGTAGCAGATGATGGCGTGCGGCGGTCTGCTAGGGCAAAAATGAGGATCATTAAAAAGCGCATCGTAGAAGAGAATCGCAAGGTTTTTGAGCGCTGCTATAAGGCACAAGAGGAGCTAGAGAAAGCACGCAAGGAGATACAAGCACGAGTAGAGACGGACCCACTAGAGTACCAGGAGCCAATGAAAGATGATGAGTGATTACGATTTTAGAGCTAAGAAGGATGCGCCAATGTATCTGATGGCGCGCGACGTGGCTATTTTGCTGGATTTGAAAAAAAGCGCGGTATTACGGTATTTGACGACGGCGCGGCGGCATTATAAGGACGGGTGCGTTAAGCCTTTTGACCTGCCGCTCCCTGACGCTCTGGCTGGGTTTAATCTTCGCGCGCCGCTCTGGCGTTACGATACTATCCGCGATTGGGCGGCGCGCCGTCCATATGCGCCCGTATTCTTGCCAGTGTCTGAGGCTGAAGGCTTGGCGCTGCTCCGTGAGTATAGCGAAGATGCGAAGGATTAGGGGGCTTTATGGCTTGCCTCAATGTTGTTGTTAGTGAGAATCTTCTCGATAAGCGTATGTTTTTGCAAACGTTTTCAGTTATTGATAATGATTCTCATTAACAATAGGGCGGATGTGGGTTTTCGCAATCGTTTCATAATTTATTAAAAAATTTTTAAAATTTTCCCCCAAAATTTTTTAAAATTTTGCAAATTTTTAAATTTTTCCCGATTTTCGCCGAGGCTTACGCTAAGCTATCCTTCTTCTCTGTTCTTATGGTTTAAGACTGTTCACGCTCCCTTGATGAGAATAGTTTATTACAAGCCTTGAAAGCGTTTATAATAAATGGCTTCACTTGTTTCGCATGAAGATTATGTGATACTAACCCAAACAACAACAGTCAATCGCTTTACAGTAAGAGTTGTTGGCAAAACTGTTTGCGCTCGCGGATACCGTGAGTATTAATTGTGTGCGTATGGGATTATTGCAAAAATAGGTTTAGCATGTCGGCGATGTCGGTGACGTGCTGTCACAAGCATAAAATCCAATAATAACAACGTGTCGGCGCGTCGGCGGCGTCGGTTTACATATTAGAGTGTTAGGCTCTGTTGAAAGTATTCGAGGATTCCTCGGATAGTTTCGGACGATTTCGGACGATTTCGGACGGATTAATAATTTACTCTTGGACCGTTTTTGTTGGACTGTTCTAATTAATATTATGCTGTGCCTTGTTTTATGATCCTATAACACATGTATGTTTGTGTAACAATGTTGCGCGCGAATATGCTAAATGCGTGAAGGCTTGTATATATGACCGGGGTTTTTTTCAACTTTTTTCGGACTCGTTTCCAGACCCCCCCTATTGTTTTTAAGCCTGTTTTTAGCGTCCGCTACCATATCCGCTACGATACTACTGCAACCACACTTGCTGCACGTGTAGGTCTTATCCCACGTGTGCGCTGATGCTGGCGCATTACATTTCGGACATACCCCTATAGGGTGTTTGATTTCGTCGGGGGTAGTGAGCGTATCATAATCACGTTCTATCGCCTGCCATTCTCGCAAGTCGATTACTGCGGCTGGCAGCTGCGGAACACGCTTCACATTCTCTCCTAGTATGCGCAATGCTGGCACAAGAGGTAAGCTCGCGTAACGCGCATTAATCTGCCCTAAAACTACACAACATTGTGCATGAATACGGTCAATCAATTTTAACGCGCGAGTATTCAATGGCATTGGCGGCACACCACGTGACGGCGTGTGCCCTAGGTGCGTGAGCCTCACCTGCTTGTAAGCAATTTGACGCACGATAGTAACCTGCGCTGGTAGTGCACGGATTATTTTCGCATAAGTGTGGCGGCATTCACGGCATAACCTGCGTTCGCTACTATCGTGCATTCTTTTCCTTTACTATTTTTTCTTGTCTTCGATTGGATTATTGTTTTCGTCGAGGCGTAGGATACGTTGTCCCAGTTCACTGTGTGGCTTGCAATGGAGCAAGTCGTAGATCCAAGCAACAAATCCAAATATCACCATTGCGATGAATAGTATTATGCTGATTACCATTATTGTGCCCATCATGAGTTGTTCCTTTCTCTTGGCATATTCTCGCTCTTCTTATTGTACTCTTTCGGCTGGTTTGCGGTGCATGTCTGCCATCTGCTTTAGCGCGTGCGATGTTCTGCACCATGGATTATCGAGTGCTTTCTCGTAGTTATTGCCGTAGATTAAGCACGGTGGAATGCTTATGTATTCGTCTGTTGTTTCATTGTGCAGGACGGTTGGATTGCCTTGGTCTATTTGGTTGGCTTCCATAAAGGCTTTTAACCCAGCTTCATACGGTTTCATTCTGCAGCATCAATCATATTTTCAAGTTCGGCGATAACTTCATGCACGTATCCGTTTCGGATAAACCAGTGCCAGAATTCACACGCGCGCGCATGGTTTTTATTTTCTAATAAAAATAATCTGCGGCTAATAGCATCTCGAGTTCTGGGATCGTCCACCATTATCTTGCATTCAATGCCGTTGTAGTATGCGTCTTTTGCGCACACTAACGCTTTCTTTAAATCGTCAACGCCGCCTTTTTTCTGCCAGCGGAAAACGTACTGTATGACTTGTGCCCAGTCTCCTGAGTAGTAGCGGCTAATGTCGAAACATTCAAAGTGCGTTTCGCCATCATCGTATTTGTAGTAGTCTGGTGTGCTCATGATTTTCCCCTATTTCGTGTGGTTTGGTTCTTCCAGTGGCATTCGCGCCGTGCAATACCCGTAGTCGTCTGTCAAGTATTTGCGGATCAGCTCATCGTAAGCATCTAAGTATTGGATTGCGTCGTCTGGTACGTGTGGCGATATTTCACAGTATGCTTGGCTCATGCGTTCTCGCACGCGCTCAATCGTCTTATCTTTCTGACTCACATTTACTGCCATTATTTCTCCAAAATGTTGATTGTCTTCCACTTGCTGTCTAACACGGTTCGCCATGCGCTTGTGGTGCGTACGCTTTCCATGATGCGCTCCCCCGAGTCTTGCAACCGCCATGTGACCACTTGCGCGTGCGTATTGGTTACGCCTTGCAAGTAGTCGTGTACGATTTCGCCGTTGGCGCGTATTGCGATTACGCTTGCGCCGTCTAAATCGTTTGGGTGTGTGTATCCTAGCGCACGCAAGACTCGTGTTAGATCTACTTGTGGTTGCTGAATATTTGTCTTTTCCATTCTTCTGATACTGTCGTGTTTTTAATTATTGCTTTTATATGCTGCTCTGTTAGCCCTGTTTGCTTACATATGTAGCTGATTGGTATGTTGTCCGCATACCATTTGCGGATTAGATCTATTGCTTTTTTATTTACCATGGTTGTACCGCTTTTGGTTGTTTGCAGCCTGTTAGAGTGTTCATGTATTGGGCTAGGTTGTGGTGGGGTGGGATTTTTTTGACGTTGATTTTTTGATTTGTGTAAATTGTGATTGACTTGTAGTGTGGTGATAGGGAGAATCCGTATGAGATTATTGTGAGGTATGCGGTATCAAAGTGTTTTCCTTTGATTATGGATCCTGTGTATTGGGTTTTTCTCATTTCTTGTTCTCCTTGTTTTCGTGTGCTTCTTCATACCAACGGTTTGCGTCGTAAATCATGCTTTTGAGCACGTATAAGGGCATTGTCACGTATTGCTGCCCGACGGTTTGGAGTGTGCTAATTCCTGTGCCGTGTTTTTTGTGTATTACTGCGTAGTAGAAAGCATTATCGTTGTGTGCTTCAGCTTCCGCCTCACGCATGTATTCTGCTAGTCGCATACGCGCCTCATTTTTGCATTCGAGTACCATGCGATGTCCGCAAAACGTGACGCCGCTGATGTCTCCACGGTCGCACGTACCGTTCAAGGCGCGGCGTTCGATAGTGTCATCGCATAGCTTGTCTTTTAAGTATTCGACGATTGCGCTTTCAAACGCCGTGCCTTTCTGTTTTTGCCTGCTCATTGTTTAGTCCTTGAGTTTAATCACAATGCGTTTTTCGCCGTCCTTCAGTGGCGTATCGTCTGGGGGTATTCTTATTTCTTTTAGTGTTTGGAACTCGCAAATTTTTCGTAGTATTTCTGCCATTTCATTCTCATCTTCTTTATTGTTTTCAGTATTGGGTTCGTCGCTTGGCGCTTCTTTATTTTCTGCGGCGGGTGGGTTTGTTGCGAGTGATGCTAGCTTAAGGTATGCGTCGGTTGACACTGTTAAAGAAAGCTTAATGTTGCTACCGTCTGGTGCAGCGTCTACTTGGTATATGAGGTTTTCTGGGTCGCCTTTGTGCGCGTCTTCCTCGAGTATTTCTAACGCTTTCTCAGTAAATATTTTGTCCAGGGAAAGTTTTTCTGGGATTGGTCGTTCTTGAATTGTAGCGCCGTCATTGCTTTTTGCGATTGCTTTTATACGCTTGTAGTCTTCTTTTGAAACGTAAGCGGTGTAGTCAATTTTGTATGCGACGTTGTATGGTGAGCGAATTTTTGTTAGGGTGAGTCGTGGATTGTCTGCTGGCTCTAGGCTGGTTTTTAGTACGTCCAGTACTTTGTCAGCGTTAATGGCATCGATGTAGCATTCGTTTACTTTCATTTTGTGTTCTCCTTTTTGTTTGGCATGAATTTTGCTTCGACTAGGTATTCGCTCATGCATGGTGTTAATCGTGCGTCGTAATGTCCTCCGCGTGGTTTGCGGAAGGCTACGAGTCCTCCGTGTCGGATTTTTGATGCGAGGGGTGCGGCTGTTGAGCGTGGCACTGTTGCGATCTGTATCCACTTGTTTGGGGTTTTGCGGCATTGTTTTGCTAATGTCACATAGTTGTCGTGGGAGCGTTTGGTGCGCGGGCTGTCTATGACCGGGTCGTATGGTCTCAGTACGCCTGTGCCTAACGTAAATGCGGTTGTATCTACTGCCATGAGTGGCTCTGGTAGTTTTCCTGTGAAGAGCGCGATTATGCGCTGTCTGAGTGTGAGTTTCATTTTGCGTCTCCTAGAATTCTGGGTCGGGTTCAGCGTCTGGGTTCCCCCACTCGTCGGCTTGTGGCTGAGTATTCCATGGGTCGGATTGCGCGGCAGCCTGTGGTTGCGCGTATGATGTGAATCCTTGTTGTGGCGCTTGCGTGGGTTGCACTGACGCCATTTGAGGGGTGGCGCCTACAAAGCCTGTGCTTGTGCTGATTTTTGTGACTTGGCATGTGGCATATTTGAGGCTTGCTCCGATTTCATCAACGTCCATTTCCACTACTGTGTGTTTTACGCCAGCTTGGTCTTCGTAAGAGCGTTGTCTTAGTGTTCCTGTTGCGATTACTCTCATGCCTTTTGCGAGGCTTGAGGCGACGTGCGCGGCGAGGTCTCGCCATGCTTGGCATCGCATAAATAACGCGGCGCCGTCTACCCACTGATTCTGGTTTTTGTTATATACGCGTGGCGTTGATGCGATTGCAAAGTTAGCGACTTGTGCGCCCGACTGCAGCGTGCGTAATTCTGGGTCGTCTGTTAGGTTGCCCACGATTGTGATGGTTGTTTCTCCAGCCATTATTGTTCCTTTACTTGTTGTTGTGCTGCTTCTTGGGTACGTTTTGTGCTTTGTTCGCGTATCCAATCGCGCGCTTGGTTCATTAATGTTTGCGGATTGTTGAGGATTGCTTCAGCGAGAGCATAAGTCATTCTTGGTTCTGATGCTGGCAGAACTCGTTCATGTATGAAAAGTTTTATTAATTCTTTGGTTACTATTCCAGCGTTTTTCAAGATTTTTTTAATTTCATCTCTCTGCTCTGTTGTCGCCGAACGCGACAATGGCGGCTGCGATTGTGGCTCGTTGACTACTTCCGCTTCGATGATTTCGACGTTTTGCTTAGGCTTTACGGTTTTTGTAGAGTCTACTGTTTTGTTTTGTGTAGATTCTACGGTTTCTTCTACTTTTGCCTCTACGTCGTCAAAGTCGCTCATTTCGTCTGGCGTGTAGTCGATGCCGCATAATGCTTCGCTGCAAGCGTCGCGCGCGCAATCTGTGATAGCGCGCTTTTTTAGCATTGTTGCTGGCTGCTTAATATAGTTACTGTTGTTTAACAGTCCCATGCGCTGTGCCCACGCTCTGTCGCGTTTTGATACAAACGGGCGGTCTGGGTCGTCGCGCCTAATGATTGTGCATGTAGCAGATTCTTTGCCAGGGGTTTCGTTTACTTCGATTCGTAGCTTGTGCCCTGCTTTGCGTACTTGTGCGGCTATAAGGCTTGCGCTCATTGTTGGCTTGCCTTTTATTACGTTGATTTCGCTTAGGCTTTGTATAGGCGAGATCCCCACACTTTGCCCTAGTGTTACTGCTACGAAGATGTCGGCGGGCTTATTGCGATAGGCTTCTGGCACTAGCGTAGATTCTGCGTATAGGTTTGCTATATCTTTTTGTTCGCTGATGGTTAGTTCACCACTCATCTTCTTCGCTGCTTTCTTCGATTTGTGAGTTTACATTGTCTGCTATTTGTTTAAGCGTCATGCTGTTGTTGGCAAAGTCTGAGTTGAGTTTGACTGTAACACTATCTTCCTTACCTCCGCTGAGTGTGACACAATCTGGCACGTCTCCATGATGCGCTTCTATTAGCGCGTCGATAAACTTTGTGTCGCACGCTTCAATGCGTGGCTTTATTGTGTCTTCCCATGCTGGCGCCCCGTTAGGGAGCAGCCACTCTTCTTCTTGAAGGCATCTTGCGTATGCTTCTTGGTCTTTGACTTTCCACTTTGCCGCATAGCCTTTAGTTATGCTTATGTTGCCGACTGTTTGACCGTTTGCTGTTACGGTTTCTCTTGCGAGTGGAGAATCGTTTCTCTTTCTCCACATTTTTTTAGCGTATTCTAGAGCCTGTTTTCCTACGGCTTGCATTTTGGTTACGTTTATTATGTATTGCGCTAGTTCGCGGTCATTGAGATTGCTTATTTGTTCTTCAAGTTTTGTGATTTCTTTTTTACCACTCATCAGGTTCTCCTTTTTGTTTGCTGATTATTCCTGCGATAAGTTTTTCTACTTCACAGCGGTAACGCCATGCGTCGTCTACGGATTCAAGAAGCTGTTCGTGCTCGCTGTTGAATTCGCTATTGAGTTCTTGCCATGCGTCGTTTGCGTCGCTATATTTTGAGTAAAGTTTTTTTGCATCTTTTTCAGCTTGTATGAGCGCGCTATCTTTGTTTTTTGCATTCAAGAGTTCGCGTTCAAGACGTACTTCTTCTTCTATTGCTTGCTTATACTCTGCTAGTGCTTCTGCTAGTTTGTCTTCGTCCATTTTTCCCTCCTTAGTCGAGTAGTATGCCGAGTAGTTCGTTGTAGGCTTTCTGGTATTTTTGCGAGTAGTATTCAGCTACGCCGACTTCGTGGATTCTGTTTTGTCGCTGTTTTTTTAACGCTTTGCGCATTTTCTTCGCCGCGCTGAGAATCTGTTTCTTCCGTCGCATATTCCCACACTTAGCTATTAAGGCAAGCGGCAATTGCGTAAAGAATCACGCTAATTAGCGCAATGAAAGACGCGAATGCCATGTATATTCCGCATGGGAGAATCCACTTATCTAAAGCGTGAGTGAACGCGGTACTAATGCACACTACAGCGCAAAAAGTAGTAGGGGCAAGCACGAAAATTATGCGTGCTAAAACTTTGCCAAATGTTGGGTTGTTCATTTTTTCCTCTCAGATTGTTTATGGGATTTGTTTCTTATTTTTCGTTTGGATCACTTTCACTGATGAAAAGTAGCATTTTCATCGTTTTGAAGAGGTCTTTTATTTCCTGTAAGGTTTCAGCTCTTTTGACTGTTTCGTCTAGTGGTAGATTCACGAATTTGACAAAGAGCCTGCCTTGCTCTACAGCGTAAAAGCTTATTAGCGTATCGATTTTTTCTATTTGTGAGGCGTTGTTGAGCGCGTAATCGCATGATAGGGGGTAGCGTATTGTTGCTTCTAATGTTTTGTACGCGTTTATCATTTCGTCGAGTGTCGCGGTTTTCCTATCGCATGTCTCGACGAATGCTTTTAACGCTTCGTCCGTTGTCATGCGATGCCTCGTATTGTTGATGGGATTTGAATATTGTGTGCTTCGAGTAGGCGCTTCATGGCTAGGAGCGCGCCGCCTAGCGTGCTGATTGTGCGCTCGCATTCGTCTAACAGTTGGTCCGTTTCTTCTAGGTCGTAGCCTAGTCCAAACGCGCATGTGCTTAGTTCAGCTTCTCGTACTTGTTTTGGTGTGAGTAGCATGATGGTTCCTTTCATTTTTTTAAAGGGGGGCACGGTTAAGCGTGTGTTTAAGGGTTTGTTTTTTTAATTGGCGCGTCCCCATAACCGTGCCCTTTGTGCGCGTGCGAAGAGTCGAACTTCGCGCCTCTAGCTTTTTGCTTGAGTACATGACGAGTGAAACAATTTCAAGAGATTCCGTCTCAGATTTTTGTTTCGCTAGAGTGCCGTTTTACGCGCTTAAATTTTGTTAGTTTATTTTTTTGCCGAGTTGTTTATTCCACCAGGTTTCTGCGCTTTTTGCGTCTATGAGTAGTGTGCTGCCGCGCTTACTGTCGCTTGTGGCGGCTTTTAACTTGCCGCGTGCGATTAGCTGTTTTACCATTGGTATGCTTAGCGAGTACATGGTGGCGAATTCTTTCACACTGTAGGCTTTTTTTACTTGCTTATTGGTGTAGATCCGTTCGATTCGGTCGAGTTGTTCGTCGATTCTGTCGAGTCGTTGGTTGAATCGTTTGATGACGTCTTGGCTTGTGTATTCTGTATCCATTCGATGCTTTCTCGTGTTGCTCTTTCTTGTTTGCTGGCTAGTGCGCCAATTATTGAGAAGATTATTAGTAGTAATCCTGCTGGTAAACACAGGTATGCTGGTGGTTGTGTGAATGCTGTGAAGACTAGGATTATGCCTGCTACTGCTAGTATTGCGGATATTGTTAGGCAGAATGTGTATTGTTTTTTGCTCATTGGTTTTCTCCTATGTGTGGTTCTGCGGTTAGTGTGCCAAGGACTCCTAGTGTGGCTAGGAGGATTCCGAGAAAGTTGAGTCCGTTAAAGTATGCGATGTTGTGGATTGCTAGCCACATGCCTGTAGCGAAGGCTGTTAGGCTGATGATTATTGTGAGGTATGGGTATTTTTTAGCGAACATTTCGTGGTTTCCTTTCTGTGTGTTCGAGTTCGTCTTCTAAGTGGATTTTTTGTTTGTATACGGTCATTACTGCCGCGTCTGCGGTTTGGTATGTTTGGGTTGCTTGTTTGAGTTTTTCTTTCACGGTTTTGAGGTTTGTTTTTGTTTCTTTTGTTACGTTTGCTGCGAGTTCTCTTTCGGCTTGTTCGCGGTCGAGTATGGCTTGTAGTCGATTGTTTTCAGCATTGTGACGGTTTTCTAATACTTGTGCGAAGGTGGTTTTTATGTGTGCGAGCTTTTGTTTTAGTTCTTTGATTGTTTGTGATTCCATGATTGTTACTCGTTTTTGAAGATTGTGGTGATCATGTATACGAAAATGCCTGTGGTAATGCCTATGATGCCTAACGCGCTAACGAGTGCGGTTATTGCGTCGATTAGGTGGTTAATGTTTTGCGGTGTCATTTTTCTGCTTCTTTTGCGATTAGTTGCCACATGCGGTTTTGCGCGCCTCTTCGCTGGTCTCGTGCTCCTATGAGGTGCCAGTGCGCCATTTTGTAATCCCAGTTGTTTTCTAAGGTGTCTAGGATTTTGCGCGCTTTTCGCTGTTCGATGCCTATTTGTTCAATGAGCTTGTGCTCTTCTGTTTTGAGTTTCTTGCGTTGTTCTCTGAGTTTGTTTATGTTTTGTTGTGTTTTAGCGTAGTCTAGGGTTTCGTTGATGAATTGATCTTTTATGTCCGTGTAGCCTTGTTCGGCTTCGTTGTATTTGCGCGCGGCTGTTATCCAGTCTTGTGCGGCTTCTTCAATTTCTGGTGTCATTGTTGGCTTCTTCTTTTTTGGCTTGTTCTAGTTGTTCGTCTATTTTGGCGAAGGTTTCTAATTTTTCGCGGTAGTCTGCTGCGGCGTTTTGTTTAACGAAGAGGGCTTTATACATTTCAGCTATTGCCGCGTCGCGTTTTTCGCTTAGTTCTTTGATTTTGTCGCTCATTGTCATTCCTTTGCTGGTATTTTGAGAAAGCTAAAAGTAGAGCGTTTAGTGAGATCGGCAAGCTTGTCAAGCTCTCGGACATTAAAGGAGCTTATTTCTGGGGATTGTAGCCGTCTACTCAATGTTGATTTAGCAATACCCGTTTGCCTTGATGCTTCAGCAATGGTGTAGCCAGCTCTCTCTAATGCTTTTTGCACATTAAGTGCAACATATCGGTTTGATTCGTTTTTTGTCATACCTTCATAATACGCCCAAATGGGCGTATGTCAAGACACAACACGCCCGAATGGGCACAATAAAACAAAGATGTAAGAATTTTATATATATAATAAAGCGTTGATATTCCGCCATTATTGGCGTTTTCTTAAAAAATACGAACCCAAATGGGCGTCACAAGAACCGTACATTGATGTAACATATAAAGCATGAACAGAATAAATATTATGATTGCGCGAGTGCTTTCAGAAGAGCGCTTAAAAAAGGGAATGACTCTTAAAAAGCTTTCCGAAAAATCTGAGATTCCGCGCCGAACACTCGATAGAGTCATGCAAGGAGAACGAGATATAAACGTTTCCCAACTGTATCAACTCGCTACAGCGTTAGACACTACAATCAACGATATTGCAGATAAAGCTGAGCTTTATCTCACTGAAGACGCATTGGAAAATATCGATGAGAAAAATTAAAAATGCGCGAAAGCGCGTTATGAAAGTGTTATGTAATATGTTATGTATGTTATGTAAGGTGTAACATCAATATTACACCAAAGATGTAATATCAATGTTACATAGAACGTGACATCAATGTTACATAGAACGTGACATCAATGTACGGAAAAAATGAAAATTTTACTAATGTATGTAACATTAATGTACTTATAATTTAATAAAGAAAAGCCCTATCGCAAAGTGTGGTACTTGTGAACGATAGGGCGCGGAAACACGACAAGAGTCTCCGCCTATAGTGTATCACATTAGGCGGAGGCGGAAAGGTAAAGCAATGGGGTTCAGAAACGCTCAAGCCGTCTCCACCTTAGCAAGCCAAGGTAAATTAAACAATACAAGAGGACTTATTAGGTCTTTTAGCTCTGATGAGTATGCAATATTGATAACGCTAGCATTATGTACAGCGGACTATCCTCTCGATATTGATGCACAGCGCAAAAATTTATTACCACGTACATATATGCACGGTTGGCGAGAATTATCTAAAATGCTAGGAATGACACTGCCTGATGACTTATCTAATATATCCGTAGTTGGCAACGAGCCGCATGATTTTAAGAAAGAAGAAACCGCACGCATTCGCGTTGGTAGGATCATGAAAAAATTGCAAAGCAAAGGGCTTGTTAAGTGTCTCAAAGATGGTAGGTACACTAAGCGCAATAGCGCTGTATGGTTTTTAACCATAGGCACACCGAGCGAGAATGCAGCGTGTGAAAGATATATAAAAATGCATTTATCGCTTGCTGCGCCTAAGCCAGAATCTACGCCGTCTATAACGCAAACCGTGAATCAAACCGCGAGCGCTGCTAGTCTCTTGCCGCGCCCACCTGCAATCATTACGGCTGATGACTCCCCAACACCCCCAACCGTTGAAGATGAGCGGCAAGACGATACGCCTAAAGAAAAGCCACAAGCGCCAGTAAGGCACTTTATTGGCTTTAGAAGCCAAACGTGATAGAATAGTAAGCATATTAAACCTCTCTTTCTCTCTGATAATTGAATAGGTTTCTCAAACCGAACAAAGCGCGCTAGTAGTTTTTATCCCATTTTCTGCTAGCGCGCTTTACTTATATAAAAAAATAGGATACGGGTTTTAACACCGTATCCTAGAGTCTCCACTTACACATGGCAAGCGAGTTAACAAACGCCGCCGCAACGACGTAGGAAACTCCTTCTACAAACAGTAGACGAGCTACATTCAATATTACTCGCCAAACAGCCTGCCGCCAAGCGCCTCAGCCTGCTCACGGCGTCGTTCGTCCGCCGCATGCTGATACACCATAGCAATTTTCGGATCTGAGTGCCCTGCCATATCCATCAGCTCTTTAACAGTCGCGCCACTCTGCGCAAGCCACGTCAAACAAGTGTGGCGTAAAGCGTGAAAGTTAAGACTCATGCGCACACCAGCACTCTTCTTAGCGTTAGTGTAATACTTTCTAATCATGCTTGTTCTAATAGGCTCACCGTGATTCAGTGTTGCAGGGAAAAGCCAATCAGACTCGGTAAGATTAAACGTTTTAATATGTTCTCGAATCATTGGCACAAGTTCGGACGGTATAGGCTCTGTACGCGTCGAACGCTCTGTCTTTGGACTCGTAGTAGGTTCAAGCGCGTTCGGCGTCGTGGTGCGCGTTCTTTCCACTCTCAGCTTATGCGAGCGCAACTCGATGTCACTAACTTTCAGTGCGCATACTTCGCCAATACGCAATCCAACGAGCGCCGCAAGATAGATACTAAGCGCATACTGAGGGGGCATCGCCTCATAGATCAGTTTGATTTCGTTTTCTGTTCCTGGCTCAATCTCTTTCTTGCGAGTCACGTTAGGTTCTGATTCTATCAGCGGATTTGTGGATAGTAGTGGCGGCGTGCCGTCTAATCCAGGTTTCATCGCCGAGTGAATCATAGCGCGCAACACTTTCATTGTGCAACGCACCATGTCTGGCTGCGACGGGTCTAGGCTTTCTCTAAAATCGTGCACGTCTTGAGCCGTGATTTCACTAATAGGTTTGTCTCCAAGAACGGGACTAATGTGATTGCGATAGTAGCCTTCATTATGATATTTTGTGCTAGCTTTTAGTGGCTTGCCTCTAAAGCGTCTTTGCTCAAGCCAGTCGGGAAAGTATGCGTCGAAAGTAATAGTTTTTGCCGCCTCGCGTCGTTTAACCTCTTGAGGCGGCACCCAAATGCGCTCTTCTATCTCATACTCTGCTTTTCTAAGCCAGTCTTCGGCGGCACGCTGCTGCATGATAGGGAAACTCTTAGACTGCACTTTAGGTAAGTTCTGCCATAGGCTAAACGCATACATTGGCGTGTGATACCTTGCGACTATCCTAGTTGGACTCTCCTTGTTCGGACGATAGCTTAACGTCCCAAAATCTTTTATCATTTCTGCTCCTTGTACTCAAGCGCTGATATGCCAAACGACACACCAAACGACACACTTAGTATACCCATTTCGGGCGTGTTTAAGAGGGGTAAAAAGCATGTAACACGCCGTAAGAATGGCGGAATATCAACGATAATCGTTGAAAAATCAAGGAAAACTCAAAACGGCTTTATTTCAATAAGTTCGAATCCCACAGGGGGCACTTTTTTATACTCATTTGCATTTCGAAGCACTGCCTGTACAACAGCGATGCTCTCACCACGTAAAACTATGTCACTACCGCAAGAACATTGCTGTACACGAATAGAATGGTTTTGTAATGTTGAGGCGGCTTCGGCATTAATTGCATATTCCGTTGCACCTAAAAATATATCGTCAACAATATCTTTTGAACCGTATACAAAAATATCATCTAAATCAAGTAAGCTAATCGACGGAGCAAGTACATGCCCAAGCGAACGACCTGCTTCCTGTAGTATTGTCGTTCTGTCTAAAGGATTCTCATTAATTCTTCTTCGTAAGTTTGCTGCAGATATAAAAGTCTCTAAACAACCACGCTTACCACATGTGCATTGTGGACCATCTGGATCAACAACTACGTGACCGATTTCACCTGCAGCATGATGAATACCCAAAACGAGCGAATCATCGATTAACAATGCTGCGCCTACGCCAACAGCGATTTGAACAAAAATGCCAGTTGCTCTGCCAGTCCCACAAAAACGTTCACCGATCAAAGCACTATTCGCGTCATTATCTACTGCACAAAACTTACCAAAATGTTGTTGAAACATCTTACGTAAAGGTACATTCTTCCACCCAAAATTCGCAGTTTCAACTACTACACCATCTTCATCAACAATGCCTGGGACAGCAACACCAAAACCAAGTATGTGCGAGGCACCATCAAGTAGTGACTCAGCTAAAGCAATTACAGTTTCAGGCGTAACAGCAGTAATTTTATCAAAGGATTTTTCAACCCTAGTTACAATTTCACCGCGTAAATTCATAACAGCAGCTTGCAACAAAAATGGCATTGATAAGTCCAGAACAATCACATTCCAATATTGATCATCTACACTTACTAAAGTACCTTTTTTACCAGGTCGCGTTGGTTGTTCATATCCATTTTCCATCAGAAAGTGTTTATCTAACATGTCAGACACGACTTCGCATGCAGCAACTCGCGATAATCCGGTTTTCCTTCCAATTTGTGCTCTAGACATAGGACATGATGAAAAAATTTGTCCAAAAACCATCATGCGATTATTGATTCGCACATCAGCGGGTTCATGTTTTTTAGTAACTGTCATAGAAGGTGATAGAAAGCAAGACAGGGCATTATCATCAGTTGTTCCAAACATGACACTCCTCAAATATAGGGCTGTTGCAGCATACTGAAAGTAAGTACTACATCGTACCATCCCACCAATAGGCCAAATCATCAGGAAAATTGTTGTCAGCGCATGCACTCACAACAAAATTTCACAATACACTATATTGTACTCTCTCAACCATTGTAGCCAGCCACAACGCATACGCGCTAGGCATAACTACCATAATTACCATAATTCTTAACAATGATTTCATCCCAATATACACACAAGTGTTTGTATATTTCTTGGCCTTTACAACAAATAAATAATTTGTTAAGATAGTTAACATTGAATGTTCCAACGACATAGATGCCGCCGGCAATCAATACACAACTCGTCAAAGTCGACAAGTAAAGCTTCAAAGAAAGGAAGCGCCATGCATAGTGGAAAGAAAATTATTGGCATCATTGCAGCAGCGAGCGCCGCTCTACTATCGCTTGCTGGATGCGGTAACACCAATAACTCGAGTTCATCAGCGCAAGTTGATACTAAAACACCTGTTAACCTCACTGTGTGGACTGGTAATACAACACCAACAAAAGCAGCAGCAGCAATATTTGAAAAGAAATATCCAAACGTAAAAATTAAAGTAGAAACTGTAACAGACGCTTATCAGGCTTTGGATACAGCCATTCAAGCTGGATCTGGAATTCCAGACGTTATGGAATTTGAGTACTTGACAGTTCCTTATTTCGCAATTCAAAACAAACTTGTAGATTTAAGCACTCTTGGCGCAAATAATGATAAAGGCACATTTGTGAAAGGCGCATGGCAGGACATCAGCTTCAACAATAAGCCATACGCAATTCCAATGGATTACGGCCCAAGCGTTATGTTCTACAATAAGGCCATATTAGAAAAAGCAGGAGTAAACAAAGTACCAGAAACTTGGGAAGAATATTACCAAGCAGCTAAGAAAGTAAAAGCTCTCGGAGACAAGTACTACATAACAAATGACGCAAGCGATATCTTCACATTGCTATCTCTTGTATGGCAAGCTGGAGGGCATCCATTTAAGGTGAACGGAACCACTGCTCATATTAACGTAAAAGATCCAAAGATGCAGGAAGCTGTATCTTACTATCAGAAGATGATTCAAGAAGGATTGATTGCAACTAATATCAAAACTTGGTCCGATGATTGGAACAGAGCTTTAAACGATGGAACTATTGCCACACAAATCATAGGAGGATGGTTCACCTCTAGCATTAAAGACCGCGCTCCAAAACAAGCTGGAAACTTCCGTGTTGCTCCTATGCCTCAATGGAAAGCAGGCGAACAGTTGAGCGCAGAAAACGGCGGCTCTGGCTTTGCTATTCCAGCGAAAGCAAAGAATCATCAATGGGCTTGGAAATTCTTGCACTTCCTTGCCTACGATAAGGAAGGCGTGAAAGCACGCGTTGATGCTGGAGTATTCCCTCCAAATGTTTCCGTACTTAAGAATAGCGAGTTCCTCTCTTCTACTGACCCTTACTTCGGAGACCAGAAGTACCGTGAGCCTATTGCTGATTCAGCTCAAAAAGTAGGAGAAGGATGGCAGTACCTTCCGTTCATGGAAAAAGTGCGTGATCTATATGGCGACAATATGGATTATGCAAAGGTTGCCAAAGGCGAATCACTTCAAACGCAGCTAGAAAACTGGGCTAAGCTGTGCATTGACTATGGAAACAAGCAGGGCTTCACAGTAAGCAAATAATGTTTACTCATAGTAGCAAATAAACTCATTACCATTTTAAGGTGCTGTTGGTGCTACAACACCAGCAGCACCTATTTAACTGAAAAATTTTTACATTGGGGGAAAGCAATGATATTGAACACTTCTGAAAATAAACGAGCGAATTTAACACGGCAACGCAATGGCATTAAACGCGAAGGAGCTGCTGGTTGGATGTTCGTGCTTCCATTTTTGCTTCTCTTTACCTTCGTGTTTATTATTCCACTTGTATACTCGATGTACATTAGTTTCTTTGGACACCAATTAATTGGCGGAACTGTGTTTGTCGGCGCAAAAAACTATCTCGAACTCTTGAAGGATCCATTATTGTGGCAGGGTATTGCACGCGTTCTCATATTTACAGCAATCCAAGTCCCTCTAATGTTAATAATTTCGATTTGTCTAGCGCTTGCTATCGACTCGAAACGTCTATATGGCACAAACTGGTGCAGAATCTCAATATTCATTCCATACGCCGTTCCTGGTGTTATCTCCACATTAATGTGGGGGTTCATCCTAGGAACCAGATATGGTCTGTTTAAGAATTTTAATGAAATATCTCATACTGATATAAATCCATTTTCTCCTTCATTTATCATGATTTCTATTGGAGTAATGATTAGCTGGGCTGCTATTGGATATAACATGCTCATCTTCTATTCTTCATTAAAGGCTATTTCACCAGATCTTTACGAAGCTGCTGTAATTGACGGTGCAAGCTATCGCCAAATAGATCGTTATATCAAGCTTCCAGAGATTAGAGGCTCATTGGCTATCACTACTATCTTCTCAATAATAGGTAGTGTACAGCTTTTCAACGAGCCGCAAATTTTGTCTAAAATGGTTGGAGGAACTGGCATTACAACCAGTTGGACACCAAACTTATACATTTACAATCTAGCTTTTGGTGATTCTTCACAGGGATATGCTGCAGCAGCAGCATTGATTATGGCAATCATTGTTATTGTTGTTACATTTACAATTCAAATTCGCAATATGCGCAAAAATGTCACTGCTGATTAACACTAAACAAACATGCAATGAAGCATCCAAAGGAAGAACAAATGATTAATACAACAAAATCATCAAACAATCAGGCAGCGATGCCTCCACGCACGAGGTTCTACACTGTTGAACATCCAAAGAAGAGCCCAATGATGACATTCTGGGTGTATCTATATCTCTTATATGCCCTCGTTCCATTTGTTTGGCTATTCATAAATGCTACAAAAACTAAGGCTGATTTTGCTTCTACATTCGGCCTATCATTTGGATCCTCATTCGCGCTATGGGACAATATAATAGAGGTATTTACATATAACAATGGCATTTTCGCGCGATGGATTCTGAATACGGTCCTATACACAATAATTGGCACTATTATTTCTGTATTGTTTGCAACTATGGGAGGATATGCTCTAGCAAAACTCAATTTTAAAGGTAAACACTTTATTTTGCTAACCATCTTAGGATCTATGGCAATTCCAGGAGTACTGCTGGTAGTTCCACAGTTCTTGATTTTCTCACAACTTGGTTTAACGAACACTCCTTGGGCTGTAATAATCCCATCGCTCCTAAACCCATTTGGTCTATATTTAATGTGGACATTCTCAGGGCAAAGTGTTCCAACTTCTCTTATAGAAGCAGCACGTATTGATGGCGCTGGTGAAGGACGCATTTTCTTCCAAGTGGCATTACCACTTATGAAGCCATCATTGGTAACAGTGTCATTGTTTGCATTTGTTTCTATTTGGTACAATTACTTCCTTCCATTGATAATGCTTAAAGACTCTAAATGGTATCCATTGGCATTAGGACTTGCACAGTGGAATGCTCAAGGAAATGAAGGCGGCAATATGCCGATTATTCCAAACCTAGTCATTACTGCATCTTTGCTGGTCGTATTCCCGCTGATCCTGTTGTTCTTAGCATTGCAACGCTACTGGCAATCAGGCTTAGCAATTGGAGCAACAAAAGGATAACCTACTAAATCTGCTTTTATTGCTTCTGACAGTTTTATGCTGTCAGAAGCATAATTAATCTATACGTATTCTTAACTTTTACTAACACAATTTGGAGCATGTAATGGCTAGGCCATCTATTTATAATGACAATACTTGTTGGGATGAGCCAACATATACTTGCATATCTTCTAATAATGCAAAAACTGATTGGATAACGAATCCTCAGGTTTTTGCCGTTAACACTATTCCAGCGCATTCACATCATCATTACACAATCAACGGTACCACACCAATACAGTCACTTAATGGAACGTGGGAAGTAAAGCTACTTTCTTCCCGCATATTCAACCCTGAAAACTTAGATGAGAATATTAAAAATTACAAAGATTCTTCATATAAAACAATCTCAGTTCCATCACACTTACAGATGAATGGTCTATTAAAACCGCAATACGTTAACGTTCAGTACCCTTGGGATGGCCATGAGGACGTTCAAGCACCAAATGTTCCTTCCTTAAATCACGTGGCAATTTATAAGAAACATTTTGTTTTACAAAATAATCTTAAACAGATTTTGAACGAAGAAGGTAAAGCTACTATTACCTTCCATGGAGCACAAACAGCTATTTACGTATGGATTAACGGAAAGTTTGTTGGATATGGTGAAGACTCTTTTACGCCGAGCGAATTTGATATTACTCAATTTTTGGAAGATTCTGAAAATAGTATTGTTGTAGCATGCTACGAATTTTCTAGCGCATCATGGTTAGAGGATCAAGATTATTGGAGACTACACGGCATTTTCCGTTCCGTTGAACTGCGTGTACAGCCTTCCAACCATATATCAAATCTTCATGTTGATGCAGATTATATTAATGATACAAATACTGGGAAACTCGCATTTAGAGCAAACATAGAAGGAGACAATTTAACAGATATTACACTGCACGCTTATCTTACAAATCATAAATACAGCAACGATAAATTCACAAATAATAATGAGATCTTGTGGGACTGCACGCTACCTGCACAAACAATTACTGAACTAAAACCGACTACTATTCCTAACGCACTACCTTGGAGTGCCGAATATCCTGCGCTATACGACTTACATATTGATGTTGTAAGCAAACAATCAAATATTATTGAACATGTAGTGCAGCCGATTGGTTTTAGACATTTTGATATTGAAAACGGCATAATGAGATTAAACGGAAAACGCATTATTTTCAAAGGCGTGAACCGTCATGAATTTAATTGCGACAGAGGCCGAGCAATCACATATGATGACATGGTTTCCGATGTGCGTTTTTGTAAGCAACACAATATAAACGCTGTACGAACTTCTCACTATCCTAATCAAGATGTTTGGTACGATTTATGCGACGAATATGGGTTATATCTTATTGACGAAACTAATCTAGAAACACATGGAACGTGGTCAGATGGGCGCGGAAACATAACTCCAGAATGCGCTATTCCTGGAAGTAGAGACGAATGGCGTGCCGCGTGCGTAAATCGCGTCGATAGCATGATTCAACGCGATTACAATCACCCGTGTGTGCTGATTTGGTCTCTCGGAAACGAATCCTTTGGTGGAGACGTATTTCGTTCTATGTATCATCATGCTCATGCACTAGATGCACATCGTCCAGTGCATTATGAAGGTCAGACTATGGATAAGTCTTGGCGCGATACTAGCGACATTGAAACGCGCATGTATGCTCACGCAGATGAAATAGAAAAATACGTATCAAACAACCCAGATAAACCTTATATATCTTGCGAATACATGCATGCTATGGGGAATTCATTGGGAAACATGAACGAGTATGTTGCTCTTGAAAAGTATCCACATTACCAAGGTGGTTTTATTTGGGATTTCATCGATCAGGCGATAAAACAAACTCTACCGGATGGAAGCACGCGTTTGACATATGGTGGAGACTTTGATGATCGACCTACCGATTATGAATTCTGTGGCAACGGTCTATTATTCGCAGATAGAAAACCAAGTCCTAAGGCCATTGAAGCTAAACAACAATATGCAAATATAAGACTATTT
Source organism: Gardnerella lacydonensis (assembly GCF_048545055.1). Lineage (NCBI taxonomy): Bacteria > Bacillati > Actinomycetota > Actinomycetes > Bifidobacteriales > Bifidobacteriaceae > Gardnerella > Gardnerella lacydonensis. The sequence goes on along the minus strand of NZ_JBKQXT010000001.1, from coordinate 123,251 downwards.
CCAAACGAAAATGGTGTTCGCATAGAAAATCATCAGCTTTTCACAAATACTGAAAATTACGTATTTTTGGCAAAATTACGCGTTGACGGCAAAATTATGTGGTCTCAACCATATACGTGTAATGTGGAACCTGAAAATGATTTTGAAATGCCTATAGAGTGGCCGTTGGAACAGTATCAAAGCAGTGGGGAAGAAATTACTTTTGAAGTTTCGTGCACGCTTGCAAAATCTACATGTTGGGCACAAAAAGGATACGAATTATCGTTCGGACAATACACAATACTCACTAAAAATTCAGAATCACAAGCTAAGCAAATATCAGATGCACGATTACATAAAGATGGCACCGTTACTATTGGACGCTGGAACGCAGGAACACGTAACTCTTCAATAGAAACGCTTTTTTCATATTCACAATGTGGGCTTATTTCATACCGCCTTGGCGAACGAGAATTTGTGATTAAACGCCCTTTGATCACTACATTCCGAGCACTAACAGACAATGACCGCGGTTGCAAACATGGTTTTGAGCGTGCTCAATGGTCCGTAGCAGGTAAATATGCTAAATGCGTAGATCAAACAGCTGAGAAGCTCGACGACAATACGCTACAAATTGTATACAAATATGAGCTTGCTAACGCAGACCATACAACAGTGAATTTAACATATGTGTCTAAAACATCAGGAGATTTACACATTGAACTAAATTATGTTCCTTCTGGAGAAGATTTACCTTCCATTCCAGCATTTGGATTGGAATGGATGCTACCGATAGAATACAGAAACCTTGAATTCTATGGTATTGGTCCTGTTGAAACATATGCAGACCGTATCAGTGCGGGACGTTTAGGAATTTGGAAAACAAATGCTTTTGACGATTTTATGCCATATCTTGTTCCACAAGAAACTGGTAATCATGAAAAAGTAAGATGGGCAAACATAACAGACGATTCTGGGCATGGCATGCGTATTCAGCGACATAATAGTACCAGCAACTTCTGCATAAGTTTACTTCCATACAGCAGCACCATGATAGAGGAAGCACAACATATAAGTGATTTAGGTGACTCAAAACATATGTTCTTGCGAATTCTTGCAGCACAAATGGGAGTCGGCGGCGATGATTCGTGGGGCTCACCTGTGCATCCCGAATATCATTTGCCTGCAAATAAACCATATTCTCTAAATGTGGATTTGCAATTATTCTAACCCTCCCTCCTATAGCCAATACCGCTGATATAGTTACAAAAAAATTTCTATGTCAGCGGTATTTTATTGCTATTAAAATAAATTTATATCAGAGTTTTCTTTTCTACTACTCGTCTTGTGCAACTAGTGGATAGCATGATTGAAGAGCTACATATTGACGAATACTAGTTATTTTCACAGTTAACGATACTGCACGAATCGTGTCAAAACGTAGAATTTTGCGATATCCTATGGCATGAACATCTGAAACATGATGATTTACTCCACTTTCATCAACAATGTGAATTTCAGCTGTTTCAACGTGTTGTCCTTTACTAATATCTTCTTCAATAACTAAGCCATCAATATAAGTAGGCTCAGTAAATACCATACGAAAATCAATCGGCTTAGAAGATGACAATGCCGTACCCTGTTTTCTGTCAATCAAGTACTTTGGATTTCCCTCATATGCATTAGTACTTAAAACTTGTATTGATAATGCTTCAGGATCTCGTAATTCACGCTCATGGAATTTACGAATTTTATCGCCCAATTCTTTTAAAATTTTAACATCAGAATCTGCTAACAAACCATGACGCGTTGGCGGCACATTCAACAAAAGTGTTGAGTTACCCCCTACAGATTTACACCATATATCAAATAATTCATCAGAACTGCGAACATTATTATCCTCATTATCGTGATGGAACCAACCTTTGCGAATAGAGGTATCAACTTCTGCTGGATACCAGGCAAAATCGCCTTCGTAGTGTGCAAGCGCCTTACGAGACCCTAAATCTTCATCAGTAGACGCAAATTTGCGAGAGAACTTACCATCATCTGATTGTTGTGATTTTGAAGAGGTTAATTCAGCACTACGTAATTCTGTAGGTAATACGCTCCACTCGTTAGAGCGCGTATGACCAGCTTCATTGCCACACCAACGCACATCTGGACCGCAAACACTGATAACAGCATCTGGCTGCAGCGCACGGACTGTATTATAGATTCGTTGCCAGTCATAAGTTTGCGTTTTACCATTCTCACCCTCGCCGCAAGCACCATCAAGCCATACGGAAAAAATAGGACCATAGTGCGTTAGCAATTCAACAAGTTGATTAATATAAAAATCGTTGTAAACTTTGCCAGTGCCATATGATGATTCGGTACGATCCCATGGTGAAAGATATACGCCAAATTTCATATTATGTCGATAAGCTGATTCACTAACTTCGCGCACAATATCTCCTTTGCCATTTTTGTATGGAGAGAACGCAATGGTATGCTTGGTGTACTTTGAAGGCCACAAGCAAAAACCATCATGATGCTTGCAAGTTAGAATCACGCCGGTCATACCTGCCGATTGTAGAGCATCAAGCCACTGGTCAACATCTAAATTATCTGGATTGAATAGCTTCGGATCTTCATGCCCAAGCCCCCATTCACGATCTGTCATAGTATTCATTCCAAAATGAATAAAACCATACATTTCCATGCGCTGCCAAGAAATTTGACGTGCTGTAGGCCTTACATTTGCGAGATAATCCTCATTCATACTGCCACCCTGCTTTAGTAATCAATGCAACTTCACACCGAACAATTAATTGTTTACTATATTAACAAAAAACAAGGATGTGTGCCAGTTAAATCATTATCAATACAAAACTAAAAACACTGCAGCGCAAAATAAGAAATTACAAAAATCTTATTTACAACGATGCAGTGTTAAAAATACTCTAACCAAAATCTCTGGTAGGGTTTATTTGTTTAAGAGTTATTTATTCTCCAGCGAAAACCACACCTTTTCGAAGCATAATATTCGCATATTGAGCGCGTTCACCAGTAGCAACCACACAATATGCATTCTTAGCTTCATCATAAAATGCAAAACGCTCTAAGGTTCCTATGGCATTAGCGCCGCGCTTATCAAAACCAGAGATAATATCTTCATAGTCGTTCCAAATTGGAGTTTCACAAGAATCCCCTGGAACAACTTCCATAAGAGTAACTGGCTTAGATGTGTACTGGTCAAGAGGCATAAGCTTCAATATAGCTTTTAACAATTCTGAAGTACCATGTCCATCGCAACGAACAACAATTGCATCTTTTCCTACCGATTCGGTTGGAAAATTTCCATCTGCCAAAACCAAAACATCTCCATGTCCCATTTCGCAAAGTACTTTCAATAATTCTGGCGGTATAATGGGATCAATGCCCTTTAACATAGAAATCTCCTTTGATTTACATAATAACTATTTCCGTTAGTTGACAATCATTGGCAACTAACAGGTTGAATAATATCACACGATATTAATAAAAAATTCCATAATTATAGCAAAATATTCTTTGCTAACTAAAGAAAAATATGCACTAACGAGTGAATTCAACTAGCCCAAACGCTAGCGTCTTGGTCATCTTCATCAATATCGCGAGTCATAGGAGACGAAGTAGAATACGTGTATTCATCGTCTACCACACCAGAATCAGCATCTGCATTAATCGCGGCCAAAACACGCTTGTCCATCTTATATTGCGGCAAAACGTTCTTAATATAGCTTGTTACAGCATCTTGCATAGAAACATCATGCCCAACGCGTTCCGCCATAAACCAACGATGATCTAATACTTCATGGAAGAACTGTGCAGGTTGGATTTGCGATCTAAACTCAGCAGGAATCATGCGTACCGTAGGCTCAAACACCTCACGCATCCAATCAGTAGCAACAATCTCCAACTCTTCACCCTGGCGCCACGTAGACGTACGATAAGCGTCTAAATCATTAAGAAGCCTACGAGCCTGGTTCTCCTGAACATCAAGACCAGTCAAACGAAGTAGCTTACGTGAAGCATAACCAGCATCCACAACTCGTGGACGAACCAACACTCTTCGCCCATCCACAGAAGTTTTCATTTCCAACTCGTCAACATAAAAACCAAGCTCATTAAGCCTATTGACTCGTCTTTCAATACGCCACATTTCGTCTGGACTAAATTTGTCCACATCTGTAAGCGTGCTCCAAAGAGAATGATAACGGTCAACGAGCCTATCTCCAATGCTAATCTCATCAACCTCACCAGGCAAAAGTTGACCAGAACTTAAATCCATTAGTTCGCCAATTATGTTTGTGCGAGCTAAATCAATATCGTATTCACGCTGACCTTCTGTAAGGCTTCCATGCAAATCACCTGTTTCAGCATCAACTAGAAATGCTGTAAAAGCATCCGCGTCTCTTAAAAATAGAACGTTAGAAAGAGAAACATCTCCCCAATAGAATCCCGAAAGATGCAGACGAACCATAAGCACAGCAAGCGCATCAATCAAACGCTCTGCAGTATCAGGTCTTAAGGTACGAGCAAACAGAGCGCGATATGGAAGAGAGAATTTAAGATGACGAGTTACCAGCATTGCCTCAAGCGGTTCACCGTTCTTATCTTTTCTACCAGCTACAACAGCTATAGGAGTAACAGTTGGAAGCTCCAATTTGCGCAAACGCCTTAAAAGCTCATATTCGCGTTCAGCAACTTGACGAGTAATTTCCTTCATTGCATACACTTCGTCGCCTACGTGCACAAATCGCACAACGTGCCTAGAGATACCGCGCGGCAAGTTTACAAAAAGATTTGTAGGCCATTGAGATAATGGAAGCTCCCACGGAAGCATAAACATTTGAGGATTAGAGCTTGCAGCAGTAATCTTCAAAGCTTGAGGCTCTGCAGAAGATACAGTTTCATCCTGCGCAGATACTGATGTTGCTTGCATAGCACGTGGATCCAATAAAGGAGTATCGTTCCATTCCATAAAGTTTAATCTACCCGTTAAGTTCGAACGCCAATAATCGAATAATAAATCGCAATCAAATTATAACTAATCGTAAATAATTCAAACGATGCGAAAACGGGGCTCGCGTAGCGAACCCCGCCATACCCTTATACAGAAATCTTGGGCACTTTAAACAAAGCACCCAAGAAAACAGCAATTAGTTCAAACGCAGCTCTGTAGAAGGTGCAAACAGGTGCATCTTGGATGGATCAATCTTAATCTTTACAGTGTCACCGACCTTTGGAAGCGCACGTGGGTTCACGCGAATCGTTGTGAGCTTGTTCTGGTCGCTCATCATTGTAGATGCCTCTTCTGGAGAGCCATCAGTGATGATGTTGCCGTAAATATAACCGTCAGAGCCAAGATCTTCCACATTCACAACCTTCAAGGAGAAGGCATTTGGATCATCAGAAGTTGCCAAGCTTGCATCTTCTGGACGGAAGCCGACAATAATCTGACCCTTATCTTCTTCAGTAAGCTTATCAACAGCTTCTGCTGGAAGAGTGATGGAATCTTCGCCAATCTGAGCCTTGCCGTCAACAACTGGATGCTGGTTGATGTTCATAGATGGGGAACCAATGAAGCCTGCAACGAACACGTTCGCTGGACGATCATAAAGCTCGGTAGGAGCACCAACCTGCTGCAAAACACCAAGCTTGATTACAGCAATACGGTCACCCATTGTCAAAGCTTCAGTCTGATCGTGGGTCACGTAAAGGGTAGTGACGCCAAGCTGACGCTGCAATGCTGCAATCTGTGTACGAGTCTGTACACGAAGCTTTGCATCAAGGTTGGAAAGAGGCTCATCCATGAGGAAGACTTTTGGTTCACGAACAATTGCACGACCCATTGCCACGCGCTGACGCTGACCACCAGACAAAGCCTTTGGCTTACGATCCAAGTACTCAGTCAAATCCAAAACCTCAGCAGCCTTTTCAACACGCTTGCGGATTTCTTCCTTACTTACGCCTGCAATCTTAAGAGCAAATCCCATATTGTCTGCAACAGTCATATGCGGATACAATGCGTAGTTCTGGAATACCATTGCAATATCGCGATCTTTTGGCTGCATAGTAGTAACATCTTGACCACCAATAAGAATGCGACCTTTGTTAACCTCTTCCAAACCAGCCAACATTCTCAATGTCGTTGACTTACCGCAACCAGATGGACCAACGAGTACAAGGAACTCGCCATCCTTAATAGTCATGTTCAAATCATCAACCGATGGCTTGTCATTGCCTGGGTAGATACGGGTGACATGATCAAATACAACTTCTGCCATGATATTTTCCTTTCATCGGCAGGTACGTGCCGAACGATCCGTTGTGAAGGGTGTGCACTCAAGACCCCAAGTCCTACATCGGCGGCGTCAATCGTCCACATTTACTTACATGGTTCATTGAAGGTTCTCTTCGTTGAGCCATGCTCCAATATATCATGTTTATTTAGTAAAAACAGCAAAATTACAGTATTTTCTGGCATTTCGGCGTGTCGAACAGATAAATCACATATAAACAATGTTTAATAAACACGCATTAATATGTGTTAAATATCTAAACATTTGTTTATAAAATTTTGTATAAATTTTCCTCTGAAACGCATAATTGGCATACTCTCCCATTACCATAATGCATTATGGAAGATGTGAGCATATTTGATTTGCGTTCTGGCCAAAACATTGGCGGATACACGCTAATTGAACGCTTAGGCGGAGGAGCTATGGGCTCTGTCTGGCGCGTCCACGATGACGGTGGCCAATTTTACGCAATGAAAATTCTGCGTGCATCTATGTTAGAAGATCAAAGTGAAGATTTAGATTCATTAGAAAACACTAATCCTCAAGAACAAGCAAGACTTAGACTTAGACGAGAAGCTCTAGCTTTACAAAAAATTCATCACGAAGGCGTGTGCTCAATAGTAGATATGGAACTTGACGCTTCCATAGCATTTATAGTTACAGAGCTAATTGATGGTCACAATCTTAAAGAAGATGTAGCTATTAACGGTCCATATGTAGCAGACGATTTAGAACGACTAGCTCACAAGCTAATCGATGCAGTAAAAGCGGTTCACAACGCTGGAATAATACACAGAGACATTAAGCCTACAAACGTTATGATTTCTACAACAGGACCAGTTTTGGTTGATTTTGGTATATCTATGGGTCAGGGCGAATCGCATGTTACACGCACTGGTTTAGTTATGGGCACCCCTGGTTTTATTGCTCCAGAAATCATTGAAGGATCAGATTCTGACGAGATTACAGATTGGTGGAGCGTCGCTGCAGTTCTTGCTTTTGCCGCAACAGGAAAGCCTGTTTTTGGAACAAAACCAATAATGGCGGTTTTGGAAAGGGCAGCTTCAGGAAACGCTAATCTTAATGGACTCCCTATAAATACTATGCGTGCATTTAAGTCTGCATTAAGCCCTAAAAGAAGCGAACGCTGTACTCCCGAACAACTTGAACAAGCTATTTGCCAAGATGCATTAAATCCTATGGCTTTACAGGAATCTAATTACCCTTTTGACCATACGTCTGATGGGTTAACTGTACCTAATCAGCTAACACAAACTCGCATTATGCCAGAAAATCCTAGAAAACTGTGGGTTGCTGAAGATCCTAAAAGCAGTGATTTTACAACACCTGTTGATACGACACTTTTTAATACAACACGTTTTAATACAGATTCTGATGACTCTACAAAAATTGTTGATAGACAAAATTTTGATCAACAAGATGTTGATGAACAGAATAATGTTTATCAAGATGAACAAGAATACGCGAATGAACAAGAATACGCGAAAAATTCTGAACAGGGTAATATACATCCTAAAACAAGTAAATATATGTTTCGCGGAACATTTTCTTTAATAATATTTGCAATACTTTCCTCATCTATTTCAGTATTCTCTATTATTGACGCACTATCTGCAAACATTATTCTTATGCTTGTTACAGCCACAATAGGATACAATGTTTGCGCACAATTACGCAGACAATCCGCAAACGATTCGACTGGTGGGAAAGATTGGTTGATAAGAATCGGTAGTATACCTTGGCATTTTGTACGAGCGTCTATTTACACGATTCCTAGATTAGTCACAATGATAATTACAGGTGTTATTGGCGCATATATCTACCCACTTATGATTCATGCGACTCCACAATTAATTAAATTCAAAATATGGTTTATTACCATACAATTTCCAACTTACTCTCCAGATGTTTTCTCTCAAACATCAATTGGATATCTTATTGGTTTTATAGCAGGATGGATTATTGCTTTTATTTTAGGGAAAACTAAGATTTTCAGAATCGGAGCAGGAGCAATTCTCGGAGCGGGAAAAATCTCAAACGAGCAAGAAATATAGACAGTTGATACCGTCAACTAGACTATTCTGCAGATATTTTTATTCCACGAGAACATCACCAAATTTGCTTGTACAGAAACCTGTGCAGAAAGGAATAACATGCCAGATATTAATCAAAACAGCATGCAGAATCACAATGGTAAAGATCTTAAAGATAAAAAGGCTAAAGAGTTACGCCAGCAAACTATTGTTGGAATCGTTGTTGTGGTTATTTTAATTGGCATGATTGCTGCAATTGGCATTACGGCTCTTAACGCAAGCAATATGGAAAATCAAAAGAAAATTGAGCAAGCTCAACAAGCAAAGAAAGCGGTTAAAAATCTTACAGGTGACCAAAAGCCTAAATACGCTAACAACGAGGGCGGAATTTTAATCAGCAAAAACGGATATGGAACAACAGTTGAGAATGCTCCAACCATTGCAGTTTATGCCGATCCACTATGCCCTGGGTGCGGTAATTTTAATCGCGAATCGGATCAAATGCTTATTGCCATGATGAAGGCTGCTCAGATTAATCTTGAAATTCACCCAATGTCATTCTTAGATCGAATTTCTAGCGACCACTATTCAACACGTGTAACTGGCGCAATCGCATACATTTCGTCTAACGACGACAATCCTTTGCATTTACTTCAATTTATTAACAACATTTTTGCTGAAGATTTCCAGCCAGAAGAAGGCGATGATTACAAGCCTGTAAGCAATGAAAAGCTTATTGAACAGGCAATTAAGGCTGGAGTTAGCAAAGAGGTAGCAAGTAAAGCGTTTGATAGGAATTATCTCGCTTGGCAAGATGCTATTAATTCCGATACTCCAAATCGTAAAGCTTTGTGGAATGTTAGCGGACAAAATAAGGGCGCTATGACCACTCCAACAACTACTATCAACGGAAAACTGCTTGATATGGTTGTGGTTGGTAAGAAAAATCTCAGTACACCGGATGCTATTCTTAAGTCTATTGGATTAGACAAGTCTAAGGTTGGCGTTTCTGGCGTTATGCCAAAAATAACTGACAAAGATCAGCCAAATCCTATTGACTAGTTCTTGTTGATTAGTGTTTCAGCGCGAACAAGTTGCATTTTGGCATTGGGTGCTGGTACACTAATCAATGTTTTGCGCGCACGCTAGTTATTGCACGCAGGAACGCGCCTCCTTAGCTCAGATGGCCAGAGCGGCCGCCTTGTAAGCGGCAGGTCGCCGGTTCGATCCCGGCAGGAGGCTCTGTTTTATTCTTCTACTTGTTAAAATATGATTGTTGATAGTGTTAAGTTGAAGGCTTTTGGCAATTTTAGTAAAATTTGCGTTAAAGGGTTAGAATTAAAGCAAATAAGTTTATAGATTTATCGTATGATAATTTATAAAAAGTAAGACTTGTATTCATCATAAAATATAAAATAAAAACTTACAAAAGATTTGCATTGTAGACTTTGCTTGAGTAAGTTCTCGGAAATCTTCCCCCAACTCAGGATTTCCGAGTAAGAGGGTGGAGCGTCCCCCAACCAGCTCCTCCTCTATGGGGGCGGGAACAATCCCCTTCTCTCCCGCCCCCACTTTTATGATAGATTTCATCAACATTTATAAGCTTTCAGCTCAGTTGCGAGCATTATATATAATTAAAGTTCAGTTTTACTTTGGAAGTGAGGTTGAATGGCACGCAGATGGACGCCTCAAAGGTTTGTTGTAATGAGAAGAATACGCATCCTTGTATGCGTTTTGGCTCTTATTATTTCAAGCACTGGAATTTTTACTCTTTCTGCGCGCAAATCTGTAGCTCTAATTGTCAATGGTAAAACAAGAATTGTTACAACCTATGCGTCTACTGCACAAAGACTTCTGCAGGAACAAAAAATACCTGTTAAAACGCATGATCAAGTTATTAGCACTTCGGGAGAAATTCTTGCAGATCACACAACTGTAACTGTTAGGAGCGCTTACCAAACTTCTGTAACAGTAGATGGCATAACAATACCATTTTGGACTGTTGCAACCAGCGTAGATCAACTAATTGGATTCTTCCAAGCAAATGCAGATCATGCTGCAAAAATCACAGTAAATTTGCAAAATATTTACGACAAACTCACTGGAGGATTGTCTATTAACAAAAAAGGACCTGTAGAGGTTATTTGCGATGGCAAATCTAGGATAGCGCCAGATGGGACACTTCCAGCAAGTTCTATTCTCGATTCTCTAGGAATCGTTTTGGGAAAAGAAGATAGAGTTACCGTAAGCGAAAATGGATCACAAACCGTATTACGCATTCTTCGCGTAACGCATGGAAAAGAATCTAGAAATGTCATCATTCCTTTTGACACTAGAACGATAAATGATCCAAATTTGCCATCTGGAGTGAGAGTTGTTAGACAATCTGGCATAAATGGCGAACGCACAGACTTATACAATGTGACTTATGTTGACGGTAAAGCAGAAAGCTCTGTATTAATAAAACAAAACGTGATTACTCCTGCAACAGATCAGATTGTTGCTGTAGGTAGCAAACCTAATCCTCAAACCCCTAAGCAGAATAAGCAAAGTAGTAACAACACTAACGGAAAGACTTCACAAAAACCTTCTAGTAATACTAATTTGAATAAAACTAACACTAAACAAGAAACAAAACCACAAGAATCTAAAAAACCTTCTCAAAATAGTCAATCCCAACAAAGTGTGCAAAATTCTCAAAACCAGAACAATAGTAATTCACAAAATCAGCTTCAACCTAATGCGAATAATCAGCAAAATCCTTCTTCCTCTTCTCAAACACAAGCACCTGCAGCATCACAGCCAGCACCACAAACACCAGCTCCCGCTCCTTCAGCACCACCGGCACCTGCTCCACCAGCCAACAATCCCAATGGCATGGTTCACGCCAGTCCTGAGCAAGCAAAACTATATGCTCAAGCTGCATGTGCTCAAATTGGTTGGACTGGCGCAATGTGGGAAGATCTTGTTAAATTGTGGACAAGAGAATCTCACTGGCGTTGGAACGCAGAAAATAAAAGCTCTGGCGCATACGGAATACCACAATCTCTTCCAGCAAACAAAATGGCGAGCGCAGGAGCAAATTGGCACGAAGATGCATCAATACAAATAACGTGGGGAATTAATTACATTAAAAGCAAATACGGGAATCCTAGCGAAGCATGGAAGCATTCAGAAAAGTTTAGATGGTATTAAAGTTTGGATGGTATTAAATTGACAGAAAATAATATTAGTGAGCAAGAAGGCTCTCTTCTTGGAGCCGCTGACATTCGTAGGATTGCAGCAGAAGAGGGTATTACTCCTACTAAAAAATTCGGTCAAAATTTCGTTATTGACCCTGGTACGGTTAAGAAAATCGTTGCTGCATCAAAAATTAATTCATGTGATTACGTTATGGAAGTAGGTCCAGGTCTTGGATCTTTAACACTTGCTATTTTGCAAACTGGAGCAAATCTTACGGCTGTAGAAATAGATCCTCCGCTTGCTAAACGTTTGCCTAGTACCGTTAGAGAATTTATGCCTAACGCCTTGGAACGATTTAATGTGATTCTTAAAGACGCGCTCGAATTAAACGCTCAAGACGTTCCAAATTTAGCAAATGCACAACACTTTACTCTTGTTGCTAATCTTCCTTATAATGTTGCAACCCCTATTATTCTTACTCTTCTTGAAAAGTTTAATAATCTTACGAGTTTCCTTGTAATGGTTCAAAAAGAGGTGGCAGATCGCCTCTGCGCTCAACCAGGCACAAAAACATATGGAACTCCAAGCGTAAAGTTGGCTTGGTATGGCGAATCTCAAAAAGCTGGTTTAATTGGTAGAAATGTATTCTGGCCTGCTCCAAATGTTGATTCTGCTCTCGTTTATTTTGAAAGAAACAACGCGATAAGAGAAGATGATCAAGAGCGAGAAAAAGTGTTTAAAATTATTGATGCAGCGTTCCAACAAAGAAGAAAAACACTGCATTCCGCTCTTAAAGGCATTATTTCTAATGAATCGTACGATATTGCTGGAATAGACCCAACTAGGCGTGGAGAGACCCTTACATGCGCAGAATTCTTGGCTCTTTATAAGGCTTCACAGATATGAATTATTTTTAAAAACACAGTCATACATAGTAAGTAAAATTGCTAGTATTGTTTTGTGCATAAAACATTATGATTTTATGCACAATTGCAAGTCTCGTACAATAAGATACGCAACAGAAACATAGTACAGATCGGAAGTTAGCATGACGCAATTTTACGACGAGCGACTGGCGCGCAGAGAGTTCATGTACCAAAAGAAACGATTTGTACTTACTACTGTTGGAATTTGTGTTGGAGCAGCGTTTCTTCTTGCTGTTCTAGTGCAATGCCATGTATTTGGTATTGCTGCCCCTAAAACTCCAGAAATCGACCCAAATTATGGAGTTCAAGCGCCTTGCCCTACAAAAAATAAAGATGAGAATAAGGCTACTTATATCGATAATCGTGCTGTTCCTATTCGAGTACTAAACGGAACAAAATTCCGTGGATTCGCAAGAGCAGTAGGAGAAGGACTAAGAAACCGCGGTTTTAACCTGATCGAAGTTGGAAATAGCGAAAAAAGTGTAAAACGCACAACAATCTACTTTGGTAAGCAATCAATTAATGAAGCTTATACTTTAGCTGCTAACTTTAAAGACGCTATTTTGCGAATGGACGATAGACAAGATAAGCTAATTGACGTGGTTTTAGGTGCAACATTCAACAATCTTAAACCTAAGACTGATGTTCCTGCAGCAGGTGCAACAATAGCGGAAATAAAAGGATGCGCTGATTTTAACTCTATGAAAAATCTTCCAAAATCCGCAAATCATAATCCAGTTCAATAAGTTTTATTCAACTACATGATGTTAAATCAAGGATGTTAAATAAAGCAAAATAAAGTTTGAATGATAAAACTTTACTTATTTAAGCTATTTATTTAAGCTGGAATACCACTTCTTTAATTCTTCAACAGCAATATCGTGATCTACTGGACCGTTATCAAGGCGATAATCCAACATATGCTTATATGCTTTACCAACAATAGGACCAGGTTTCAAATCAAGCAATTGCATAATCTCATTGCCATCTAGGTCTGGGCGAATCGCGTTAAAATCTTCCTGCTTTTTAAGCTCTTTAACTCGCTCTTCCATCTCATCCATAGCCTGCTCAAACATGAGCGATTTACGCTTGTTCTGTGTAGTTGCATCCGCGCGTGTTAGGCGATTTAATCTCTCATACAAGTGTCCTGAATCCTTAACATATCTGCGTACAGCAGAATCAGTCCAAGGCTCGTCAACATATCCATGGAATCGCAAATGCAGATTCACAAGCTCGCTTACATCATCAATAATATGGTGATCAAAATGAAGAGCTTTCATGCGTTTGCGAGTCATTTTAGCTCCAACAACATCATGATGATGGAAACTTACTTTTCCGCCTTCTTCAAATTTTCTAGTGCGAGGCTTGCCAATATCATGCAAAAGAGCAGCAAGTCTCAAAGTCAAATCAGGTCTAGGAACCGCGCCTTCGTCATCTGTTTCCAAAGCTATTGCTCGTTCAAGAACCATCATTGTATGCTCAAAAACATCCTTATGCCTGTGATGTTCGTCAATTTCTAAGCGCAATGCAGGAATCTCTGGCAAAACCCTATCTGCAATACCAGACTCGACCATAGCTTCAATACCAGCACGAGGATTAGCAGAAAGCAGCATTTTTGTTATTTCATCGCGAACGCGCTCCGCAGAAACAATATCCAACCTAGAAACCATATCTAAAATAGCTTCTGCAGTATTTGCTTCAATAGTGAAACCAAGTTGAGCAACAAAACGAACAGCACGCATCATTCTTAAAGGATCATCGTCAAAAGATTGACGCGGATCTACCGGAGTACGCAGAATACCCTTTGCTAAATCATTCGCTCCACCGAATGGATCTACAAATTCCAAATCTGGAACACGCAAAGCCATTGCGTTCACAGTAAAATCACGCCTAGAAAGATCACCTTCCAAAGTATCGCCATATTTTACTTCTGGTTTCCTAGAATCTGGCTCATAATCATCACATCTGTATGTTGTTATCTCGACTTTTACTTCTGTTCCGTCTTTTCTGCGACGCACAGCTCCAAGCGTGCCAAATTTTCGACCCATATCCCAAAAGCCATCATGCCCCCAACTCCTAAGAATATGCTCAAATTCTTCTGGTTTGGCAGAAGTGCAAAAATCAAGATCGTGCGACGTTCTATGCAACAACATGTCTCGTACAGGACCGCCTACAAGAGCCAGCTCATAATTATGTTTAGCGAATAATCTACCCAACTCCATGGCTTCAGGCCAAACTTCAAAGTTCACAGACACGCTTGGAAACACCCTTTCAACAAAAATCAAACTATATTCCAGCATACCGTTACCCCAATGCACAGCGGATTGAGTAAGGTGGAGTGTATGGTTACCCCAGCAGACTTAAGACGCATGCTCGCCAGAGCCTCGGATAATCATGCCCAAAATACGCCAGATATTCGAGTTACACCACTTGATATCGCTAGGATGAAAAGCAAAATACAGCCTCAACAGGCAGAAGAAGACGAGTCAATTTTCGTTGATATTTCAAGCTTTTCGAGCGATTATCACGTTGAAAATATTCATGTTGATATAACGGAATCTCGCCAACAAATAACATCATTAGAAGCACCTTCTCCGGCTTTAATGCCTCAGAGAAGAGTTAACGACGGTCCTAAAACTTTTGCATCTTTAGATGCTCAAGACTTACCTATTGTGAGAGAATATTCCGCTGGAGGACTAGTTTTTGACACCCTCGGGCGTGTCGCGATTATAGCTCGTCATTCAAGAAGTGGACATATGGAATGGTGCTTGCCGAAGGGTCATATAGAAAAAGGCGAAACTCCTCAGCAAACAGCTGTTAGGGAAATTCATGAGGAAACTGGAATTCTTGGAGAAGTAGTGGATTCTATTGCTACTATTGACTACTGGTTTACTGGAACAAGTCAACGTGTGCATAAGCTAGTTCATCATTTTGCTTTGAAATATGTTAGTGGAGAACTATCTGTTCTTGGAGATCCAGACCATGAGGCAGAAGATGCAATTTGGGTGGACTTCAAAGAGCTTAACGATGTGTTAAGTTATCCTAATGAGCGCAAGATAGCGTGGATGTACGCTAAAAAGGCAAACAGGCGGTCTAATCGTGATTAATGTGATTGATTTTGCAAACAACCAATTACGGGGGTTACAAAAAGTCACTAATAAAATCGCCCGTAAAATGTTTTATTTTAAAAATCCTATTCAATTTTGTTTTAAATTTAGTATTACTTTAATTCTAGTAGTGCTTTCGCTTGTTATTACACCGCTTTATTGTGTTTCAAATACAGCTTTTGCTTACGAAGCATCGCAGAATACAAGCCATTCATCTAATGTAAATCAAGCTTCTGTAAAATATTACGAATCTTATAATTCCAAAGCTAAGGGCATTTCTTTACAAATAGTTAAATCAACTTCAATTCTTACAGACAAAAGCGGATACCATATAACTATTTTGCTTAAAAATACTGGTTCGCAAGATTTTCCAGATGGAAAAATTCAGGTTGCATTTAACCCTTGGTACACGTTTATGTCTAGGACTGATTTGCAAAAATGGAGTCAAGCCGAGTCCAGAATCCCTACTCCTCAGCTAATTGGCGAAGTTAGCGTTCCAGCGCTTGCTCGTGGCAAATCTTATAACGCGCAAATTGATGTTGATTCAAGCAGCCCTAATCTTTCTAACATTCTTTATTGGGGACCAAAGCCTCTTTCTGTAACGTATTCTTCATCGGATTTTAAACATTATTCTTCTGTAAAATCGTTTGTAACACGAGCGAATATTGGCGTTAGAAACATACAAACACCTCCGATTAATGTCACATTGCTTATTCCTATAGTCGCTAAAGCGTCTGACTGGCGTTATGAAATTAACAAGCAGAATATTTCTCCTTCGATGAATATTCCACCTAGCGAATCTAATATTGCTTCTAAAGAGGAATCTAAAGTAGATACTAAAAAAGAAAATTCGGGCAAAACTAACACAAAAACGGTTGCTGGCGACTCTTCCCAAGTAAACAAAGATTTAAACCAATTTAAAGACAATAGAAAAATAAGGTTAAGTAAAAAGAGCATAAAGCATATTGCTTCTTTGATATCTCTTGCACAAAAGCATCCTCGATTACAGACTATAGCAGATTTAAATACTCTTAAATCTTCTGGAATTAGCTTCACTCCTTCTGCATTTATGCAAAATAACGGTTTTGACATAAGTAAATATGCTGAAACAAGTAATTCTTCTTACTACCAATCATCTGGTATTGACGCTGAGTCTTGGAGTGAAGAATCGTCAATTCCAAAAGATCATACAGGTAAAGCGCAAAAATTCGAGTCATACGCTTTTCAAACAGGCGGAAAATGGACCTTAAAGGCACTAGAACAGGCTAAAAGCAATGGTTATAAGACCGTTGTGGCAACAAACGGATTTGATGCTTTAGCACACCGTTTTGCGGTTAAGAATGGCGTGTATGACGTTCAGACTTCTTTTGGAAACGTAAAAGTGCTTTCCTCGCAAGAAACTCTTAGTGATTTGGCAAACGAAAAACCAACAAGTAGTAAGTCAACTGGCGAAAACACTAATGCCGGCAAACTAAACAGGATTGTTGCTCAAAGCGCGTTTTATCAGATGGAACAACCGTATTCTTCAAGACACTTGCTTATAACATTCCACCAAGATACTCCATCTTCTTATATCGATTCTGTTATAAGCAATTTGGAAAAATCTCCGTGGATTTCCCTGCTAGATTTAAGATCTTTATCTAACGCAAAATCTTTTTCTAAAGAATATCTTGGGTACAATCCAGTTCCTAAAGATAGTGCGATATCAAACGAATCTATAATCAATAGAAAGTCAATTCTAAATCAACTATCTTCAGATAGAGAAAATATTAAACAGTTCATAAGTAATATTCTTGACCACGGTGAATTAAATAATCATCACGTTAATGAGTCAGATGTTCAATCTCTTGCAAAACAAAATGCAAAACTGAAAATTAACCAGAACAGTAATATTTGGAGTAAGAATCTTCTTAAACTTTTTGATGCTATGGCTCAACGAGAAGTAAACGATAGTAGACCAAATAATGTTGATTCTAAAGGCACTCATAATCTATCCAAAATTTTGATTTCTGGAATACATATTATTCCTCCAAAAGATGTAACGCTTGTAAGCGAAACGGCAACAATGCCGATTACGATCAGCAATACTAATCCGTACCCTGTTAGCGTATATCTTACTTCTTACACTAATTCGATGGAGATAGTAACTCCTAGAAAAACTCCAGTTAAAATTGCTGCAAATAGTGAAACACAAATTATTTTGCCACTTAGATCTACAACTTCTAGTAAAGTTAGAGCAATTTTCGGGCTAGAAGATAGAAGCCATCGCGCTTTCTACAATCATAAAGAAACAATGATTACAAGCACGCTGCAAATCAGCGATAAAAGCGGTACGATTATTATAATATTTGCCTTCGCGCTTGGAATTTTGGGGCTTTGGAGGCAGTTCCACCGTAAAAAGGATCCAGACGAATGAATTCAGTAGGCCGCAACTCAATCATAATGGCAAGCGGCACGGCAGCTTCAAGAATAACTGGTCAGGTTAGAACTATATTACTTGCTGCAGCCCTCGGCACTACAGGTCTAGCAGCTAATGCATATCAGGCTGGGTCTATGATCCCTCAGCTTATTTATACTCTTGTGTCTGGTGGAATTTTCAATGCTGTTTTAGTTCCACAAATCGTTAAAACTCTGGAAAAACAAGATGCAAAAGATAGGTTAAATAAGCTTATAACCTTTGCGATTATTCTGCTTTTAGGTGTAACAGCTTTAATGGCAATTGCCACACCTGTTTTAACATGGCTTTATGTTGGCTCAAACCAATCCATGATTGCTCTTACTAACGCTTTTACGTTATGGTGCATGCCTCAAATATTTTTCTATGGACTTTACACCGTGCTCGGTCAAGTTTTAGCCGCAAAAGGCAAGTTTGCAATGTACGCTTGGAGTTCCGTTGCAGCAAATATCGTCAGTTGCGTGGGCTTCGGCGTTTTTATTGCAATTTTTGGCAGAGCAAGCAGGCAACCAGTGGGTTTTTGGAACAACACTACGATGCTTCTTACCGCAGGATTTTGGACTTTGGGTGTTGCAGCTCAGGCGCTTGTTTTATTTATTCCTCTTAGAAAAATCGGACTAAGATACAAACCAAGTTTCGGCATTAGCGGCATTGGCTTGCGTTCAATGGGCCCTGTTGCAGCATGGAGTTTTGCAATAGTGGCCGTTAGCCAGCTTTCTACAATGGCAACTACTCACATAACTACAAGTGCTCCTTCTGTAGCAGAAAAAACGTTGGGGTTAAGTCAATTTGATGTTGCTGGAAATGCTACTTTTCAAAATGCATACACAATGTTTATTCTTCCTTATTCGCTTATCGCCGTATCGGTTGCTACCGCTGTTTTTCCTAAAATTTCTAGATCAATAGCAAATCATGACTTATCAACAGTTCGTGTAGATTTAAGCTCTTGTCTTAGAAATGTAAGCATTTTAATGTGCTTCTTTAGTGTTGCTTTTATTGTGATTCCAATGCCTATATCTTTGGCTCTTTTACCTTCAATCAGCATAAAAGAAGCGTATCTTATGGCAAATCCACTTATGATGCTTTCGCTTGGATTGCCTTTATCTAGCGCGTATTTGATTATTCAACGCACATTCTACGCTTTTGAAGACGGTAAACATCCGTTTATGTTTTGTGCAGCACAATTATTTGTGGAACTTATTATTGTATTTTCTTGCATACAATTCCTTCCGCCAAATTATTGGGTTACCGCTTTGGCTGCAGCCGCATCTTTTAGTTATATTCTCACTTTTCCTTCGCTTGTTAAAATGATTAGATCTCGTTTTAACAACGATTTAGACGATAAGCAGCTTGTTATTACGCATCTAAAGGTGCTTGCAGCTTCTATAGTGTCTATTCTTGTTGGAATTTTGTTTAGAGAATTTATTTACAGATGGATTTCTTTAGATTCACCAAACCTTCATGGTGTTAGTCGTTGGTTGCTTGCGATTTTTGTTTGTGCAATTATCACCATTATTTTGGCGATTATTTACATATCTATTTTGTTACTTTTAAGAACAAGTGAACTGGCAGGTCTTATTAATCCAATTCTTAGAAGAATAGGCGTAAAACTGCCATTTTTGTTGAATCTTGAAAACCTCAATAAAAACAATTTAAATAATAAACAGACTAATCATAGTGAAAATAATAAGAATGCACATACTAGGATTATTAGATCGAAAATAAATCAACACAGTGAGCGATAATTAAATCAAGATAATTAAATGCAGTAACTCAGGGCGTTTCACTAGATTCTACAGTTACAATAATTTGTGGGATTTATTATGTAACGCATTATTATTCATTACTCATGTAGGAAGACGGGGAGTAGATGAAACCTCAGTTGGGAGATATTATACTTGATCGCTACGCTTTAGTATCACCTTTGCGCGAAGAAGCGGGTCTTCAAGCATGGCACGCTAGCGATCGTATACTTGCTCGCGATTGTCAACTTTTTATAGTACGCGATTCTCGTTTTCTTCCAGAAGTCAACACTATATCTTCTACTCTTGCTTTGTCTAGAATACGCAAATTTACGCCAGTTTTGAAGCTTCATCATATAGATGATGTCGCGATTATTATAACCGAGCTGGATTCTGGAGTAACTTTAAGCGATTATATGAAGCTACATAGTTCAACACTTAGCTATGAAGCAATACGTTCCATAGTTGCAGAAACAGCTAATGCGCTTAGTAAACTGTTAGCAGACGGAATAACACACTATGCTATTTCTACGAATACTGTAAGGCTTACTGATTCTGGAGTAGAACTGGCAGATGCTCCGATAAGCCCTCTTTTAAAAGATGTGACTATTAAAGATGAAGAGCCAAAAAAGTCAGCAGAAGATGGGGAGTCTGCTGTAGAGTCTACCGACGAAGGTTCAGGTAATGACTTTAACTCTCCTAAAGCTCAAAATAAGAGCATAGAAAATATTGCTACGCATCAGCTTTCGGCATTGCTATATGCTCTACTAACTAGAACAAATTACACTCAGAATAATTCTGTATTTAATCTTTCTAGGCTTACAGATGGAGTGCCTAGTGAATTTTCTATGATTTGTAGAAGAGGACTTTCTTCTACAGAAGATTCCAATATTATACCTATGGCATCAATAGGAGAGCTATTAGCATTACTTGGGTCTTATACTCCTGTTAGAAAACTTTCTGATAAAGATATTATTTTTGATAAAACTACAAGTAAAGCCTCCGTTCAAAATGCATTATTGCTTCCAGAAGACGATAAAAATCTTCTTGATTTTCCAGAAGGATTAGCCCAAAGTGAGGACTTGCTAGAAAATCAATTATCAGAACAGGAATCCAATAACAGTCTTGACTCTGTTGAGAAACTAAATGATAGTAAACAGGGTGAATCCAATAAAAATGTTGGTTTTACAGGCGGACTTTCTGCAGCAGGATCTGGTTTAAAAAATGCTGGAAGGACTATAGGAGCATTAAGTGCTCTTCTTAAAAGAAACAATAAGAACGATTTAGATAATAATTCAGATTCTTCTACAGAAACTGACTCCACTGGAACAGATTATGATTTCCATGATATTGCTGCCGCAGAAATGGCTAATATTTTAGCACCTACGGAACTTGATGCAGATGATTCTATATTCCACAACCTATCTTCCACATACACAAGTTTTCCTAGTTATTCAGAAAACAAGTCTTCTGATGCGCTAAATAATGAAGAAGCAGAAAAATATAACAATATAGAAAACGAATCAGATTCTAAAAACGATTATTCACAAAAAGATAATTTAGCTTCTCCGTTAATGCCTAGAAGATTTGATTTTGAAGACCTTCTCACAGATAACACTAAACACACTGAGCTGATGTCTAGACCACAAAGTTTACCTTTGGAAGCAGAATCAACAGGTAGGGTACCAGTTGTAGATAGTAATGGGCGTTTTATTGCTCCGGGAGAAGAATCTGCACGCGCTTTGCGCGAAGAAGAGTTGGAAAATGGCGACTATGAAGATTATGATGGCAGTTCTTTAAAGTCATCTTATTCTTCAATGCCTCCTAGTTTCCAGCCTCATGAGCGTCAGGAATCTCTGGAGTCCAAGAAGAATTCTGGGCAGAATGGCGTGGATATAGCAGACGCAAAAATTTTTGGCGGTATTTCAACGAAGGTTCTTGCAATCAGTGTTGTTGCAATATTAGTTGTAGTAGTATTCGCATTATCTTTGCATAGTCTTTTTAATTCTCATGATGCTCCTTCTAGTTTTACAAGATCCAACTCGTGGGATTCTCAAAGCGTAGAAAATGTTCCTTTTGGAAGTCAAGGTGTTCTTCCAGAAGATAAAAGTGATTCGCCTAAGAATAAGGCAAAATCTGACTCCAATTCTGTTTCTAAGGCTGATACAAACGCAAAGAAAACCAAATCAAATAAAGAAACCAAATCAAATAAAACTAAGCATAAAAAACTTAATAAGAATAAGAAGGTAAAGCAGGTTCCAAAACCTAAAATGCCTACTAACACTACGCCTTATCCTATAGATGTACAACAATTCTTGGATTACACGGCTAACCAGAGAGGTTATGGCTATTATATGCATTTGGCTCAACCTCAAGAAGCATATCGTTTTGTTGTTTCAATTCGTTCTTCTGGAGGACATGGTTATTTGATCGCGAATTCTAAAAATGATCCTAGTGTTGGAGATAAAGTTGCTGATTTTACCTTTGATGCCAGTGGTGTAACAGATGTAAAGTTCAAAAAACCTATTACGGCACAAGACTTTATTTTGTGGGTTCCAGAGGACTCTATGCCTCAAAACAGCCTATACATTAATTACGTAAAAATTTACTAAATTTTATTAAAATTATTGGGAATATTAGGAATATTTTATGGAAAAACTAAACAAAAAAGTAATAATTATTGGCTCTGGTCCTGCGGGTTATACTGCAGCTTTGTATTTAGCGCGCGCAGGCTACACTCCTTTGGTCATTGCTGGAGCATTAACTCCTGGCGGACAACTCATGAACACTACAGAGGTTGAAAATTATCCAGGATTTGCAGATGGAATACTTGGACCAGATTTAATGGAAGCTATGCAAAAGCAAGCAGAAAAATTTGGAGCACAAATTATATTAAACGATGTCGTGTCTGTAGATTTTAAGGACGATTTGAAGACAGTTACGACAGACGACGGAGAAACTTATACAGCAAATGCAGTAATCATTTCTACCGGCTCTCAAGTGCGAAAATTGGGAGTTCCTGGAGAGCAAGAATACTCTGGACGAGGTGTTTCCTATTGTGCAACTTGTGATGGATTCTTCTTTAGAGGAAAACCAATCGTTGTAGTTGGCGGAGGCGATTCAGCTTTTGAAGAGGCATTGTTCCTAACTAGATTTGGTTCTTCTGTAACATTGATTCATAGGCGCGATTCATTCCGCGCTTCTAAAATCATGATTGATAGAGCTCGCAAAAATGAGAAGATTAAATTTGTTTTGAACTCTGTTGTTCAATCAATAAATGGTTCCAACGAAGACGCTCAGTCTGTAACGGTAAAAAATGTTGTAACAGGAGAAACTCAAGATATTGAAGCATCTGGTATTTTCGTTGCTATTGGTCATCTACCATCAACCTCATTCTTAAATAACTCTATAGCTCTTAACGCAGATGGAACTATTTCAGTACAGGGTGCGTCTACTAAAACGTCTATTCCTGGTGTTTTTGCCGCAGGAGATGTGGTAGACAGCGTTTATAGACAGGCAATATCTGCAGCGGGAATGGGCTGCCGCGCTGCTCTTGATGCTCAAGCTTATTTAAATGATTTAAGCGAATAATAAATTATGTTCCACGTGAAACAAGAAGCCCAGAATTACTTTTAAAGTAATTCTGGGCTTTTCAGTTTATATCGCTAATCTTATATCGCTAATCTTTTTTGTTTACTAAAATGTCAAAAATCCTCTGCATTTCTTCTGGAGATGAAAATACAATTTCGATTCTTCCATGGTTTTCTGTGCCCTTAATTGCAACTTTTGTAGAGAATATATTCTCAAGTTGTTTTCGAATAGGCGAATGAGCCCACTTATTGTTTCTTTGAACCCTATTTCTCTTAGAAGACTCATCACTATTGTCCACTTTAATAGACACAATCTCTTCAGTACTTCTAACAGATAAGCCTTCTGCAATTATTCGTTTTGCCAATGATTCCATTTCTTCAGGTGTAGGCAAAGCAAGAAGTGCGCGAGCATGACCTGCAGAAAGCACACCAGATGCAACATGTTTTTGCACGCTAGCTGGAAGATTTAACAGACGTAAAGTATTTGCTATTTGTGGACGAGATTTAGACACAGATTTTGAAAGTTGAACCTGTGTTAATCCAAAATCATCAATCATCTGAGCATACGCTGCAGCTTCTTCTAAAGGATTTAAAGCAACTCTGTGCAAATTCTCCAAAAGAGCATCTCTAAGCATATTCTCATCAGAAGTTGTTCTAACAATTGCTGGGACTTTTTTAAGACCAGCTAATTGAGTTGCTCTCCATCTGCGCTCACCCATTATTAATTCGTAATGAGCATTATGCGTATCATCTTGATCTACGTTATTAATTTTTCGCACAACAATAGGCTGCAAAACTCCAACTTCTTTGATTGATGCAGCTAATTCTTGAAGCTCTTCTTCATCAAAAATCGTACGCGGTTGGTGAGCATTTGGAACAATATCAGTTGGATCTAAATATGCTAAATAACCACCTTCAACTGGTTTTAATTCTTTATTTTCTGCGTTGTGTTCTTCGTCAATTGTTTTATTAGAAATTTTCTTTTCTTCAATTTTTTGTTTTGAAGACACAAACGTTTTAGATGCAGAATCACCAAAGAAAAAGTCAATTGGTCTAGTTACATCGTCAATTGATGGCATAGAAGATCGCTTTGACGAATGCTTGTTTTTATTAGCAATCGGAGGCACTGTTTCACGTGAAACGGTGGCTTTTTGAACATTATTTTGACCTTCATGTGGAGAAATTGCTTTATCAATACTAGGAACTTTAGTTTCACGTGAAACATCGTTAAAAACATCTTTTTGTATTAATGTTTCATGTGAAACATTTTCATTATTTTTTGCCTCAGCATTAACAAGAGCATTTTCCCCAGGTAGTACAGGAAATAGCGCCCCTAATCCTTTGCCTAAACGAGATTTAGTTGTACTCATTATGCATTACCCTCTCTTTTAGCGTCAATCACAGCTAAAATAGCATCAGACTTATTTGCTATCTCTAACGCAGCTTCTCTATACGACACTGCTCCAGTTCCGTGTGGATCATAAGTTATAACACTTTGATTAAAACTTGGTGCTTCTGGTATTTTGACAGTTCTTGGAATAGTAGTATTTAAAACAATATTTGGATAATGGTTTTTAACTTCTTGGAATACTTCTCTACCAAGAAGAGTTCGTTTATCAAACATCGTTACTAACATTGTTGAAACAACCAACGTAGGATTGTAATGTTGTTGCACTAAGCCAATTGTCCTAATGAGTTGTCCTAATCCTTCTAGTGCATAATATTCCGCTTGGATTGGTATTAGCATTTCATGAGCAGCGCACATTGCATTAATTACTAAAAGACCTAGAGATGGTGGACAATCAATAAACACATAATCGTAATGCTCATTATTATTATCGAGAAACTCATTAACTGCATTTTTAAGAAGATTATTTCTATCTTCCATCTGCGCAACTTCTAGTTCTGCTCCACTTAAATCAATAGAAGCAGGAACAACATCAAGTCCTTCAATATCTGGGCAAGTTTTCTTTACTTCAGAAATAGTTTTTCTTCCCTCGATAACATCATAAACAGAAGGATCTGCTGATGAATGAGGTATATTCATAGCTGTGGAAGCATTACCTTGAGGGTCCATGTCAATCAACAAAACTTTTGAACCACCAATAGCCATAGCTGCAGATAAATTTACAGCCGAACTGGTTTTGCCAACACCACCCTTTTGATTAGCAACAGCAATAAATCGCGTTTCTTTAGGCTTAGGAAAAACTACCCCATCAATGGCATGAAATCGGCTTGATATATTAGCCAATTCACTACCTAAGGAAGATCCAGAATCTCCAAAAATACGCTTAATTGTATCTTCAGCTGACTCCACCATAACTTCATCCACCCCCGACCACCTATGGGAAAATTACCATAATTCAACTAATTTAAACCTTAGTATTTTCAAGTTTCGTTTCTTCTATGGACATAAAACACAGCAAAAAGAGCACAAGTTTCACGTGAAACACGTGCTAAATATAAAAGAAAATAACGAAAAATAGAAAATAAAGTAAACGATTTTATATGTATTTTATACAAATATTTTTACATAAAAATATTTGTTTCACGTAAAACATTTGAAGATTAAAGTTTCACGTGAAACGAATTATTTTATATGTAATTAATAATATGAATTATGCTTTGTCAACTAATACAACGGTTGTAGATTGAAGACCATTTGCAACAGGAGCATCAACAACCCTAGGATTTACACCCTTAGCCTTTTTGATCATTTTTGCGGCTTTCTCAATTTCAGCCTGTGCAGATTTCCCCTTTAACGCAATCAGTTGACCATGTGTATTTAATAGAGGGATAGTCCACCCTGCTAGTTTTGTCATAGGCGCTACAGCTCTACAAGTTACAACGTCAAACGGTGATATATCATGAGATTTTATTTTTTCAATAATTTCATCTGATCTTCCGTGAAAAATAGTGACATTGTCTAATCCCATGAGTTCTACACATTCTTTCAACCAAAGAACGCGTCTTTCCATAGGTTCAATTAATGTTACATCACAATCAGGCAAACATGCTGCTATAACAATACCAGGAAATCCGCCACCACTTCCTACATCTGCTATAGATTTTTTCTTAGAATTTTTAATAGCATCCTTAATAAAAGGGACAACAGCTGCGGAATTTAGTATATGCCTTTCCCAGAGAATACTCATATCTCTAGGTCCAACTAATCCTCTCAGCAAGCCCTCTTTTTGAAGTTTCACGTGAAACATCTTACATTTATCAAGAGCATCACCTAGAACTTCGCTTAGCAATGGCGAATTTTCTAATTCATCAATTGTTTCTTGAGTATTATCTTTATTATCTATATTTAAATTTTCTTCCATACTTCCCCGCACTTATCAAATAAAAAGTAACACAATAAAACATTTTTTGTTTTATTGTGTTACTTTTATAGTGTTTCAACAGCCTCATGCAATCATAAAAATTGCAAAACCTTAAATCAGCCTTCTATATACTCTTCATCAACATCAGCAGCTATATCATCAAGATCTTCATCTTCAACTGCACTTACAGGCATATAAACAGTTACATAACGATGTGGTTCTTCTCCATGAGACCTAGAACGCAGGCCCTCGTCTCGCACAGTGTCATGAATGACTTTACGTTCAAATGAATTCATCGGCTTCAATTCAACTGGATCCCCAGTCTCACGAACCTCATCAACAGCATCCAAAGCAATATCACGCAAATGCTGACGCTTACGCTTAAGGAATCCATCAACATCAACAATTAAATGAGATCTCTCACCAGTTTTTTGTTGAATAGCTAATCGGCTAAGCTGCTGCAATGCGTCAACAACTTCTCCATCCCTACCAATCAAATGCTTAATATCGGAATCATCATCCGCAACAATCTGAATCATCGGTCTATTGTTACGAACACCCATTTCAATATCGCCCTCGTAATCAGCAATATCTAGAAGTCCTTCTAAGTAATCGGCAGCTATATCAGCTTCCTCATTGAGCTGGTCAATGCTTCTAGTTTCGTCTTGCGCCATTTACATACTCCTTAATTGCAATAAATGTCAAGAATCACAATTCTGTCTACAAGTGTAACTGAAGATAAATCCAAAATTACATACTTGCTTATTCACATATTTTTATCTATTTATTTTTTCGCTTACGTGTAGGCTGCTTGCGCTGGAACCCTTCGGCTTCTCTGCGCTTAGCCTCTTCACGAGCTTGTTGAAGCTTTTCTTCTTCAATAGATGGCAATCCTTCACGTTTACGGCGTTCGGATTCATTCTTATAATCTCGCTTTTCTTTTTCCTCAGCTGCAGGAGAGCCAGGAGTTGGGAAGGCGTACACCTGCCAAATAGAGCGAAGCATATTCATAATGTTGTTTACAAGCCAATAAACAAGCATTGCAAATGGAAGAGCAAATGCAGAGAAAACGTAGATTAATGGGAATCCCCACATCATAAGTTTTTGCATAGTATACTGGGGACCCTGCTTCGATTCTGGCGGAAGATTCTTACGAATATTGTTAAATTGCATGTACCACATTGCAGCACACATCAATATAACAAAGATTACAATAACAACTTTTCCGCCCGCTTGAACCGTCATAAACGTGTCGGAAACACCAACGCCAAACACATGAGTTTTAACAAATTGCTGTGCTGTAGCAATATCAAAAGCGCCAAGAGGAGCATGCTTGCCTCTAGCAATAAATGGTATAACGGAAAGCGTGTACCAAATACTCATAAACGCTGGACCTTGAATCATCATTGGCAGGCAGCTTCCTGCAGGATTTGCGTTGTTTTCTTGATACAGCTTCATCATTTCTCGCTGCATGGCTTCTTTGCTAGCAGGATCGCTTTTACCCTTATACTTTTGCTGAATTTTCTTCATCTTAGGAGCGATTGCTTGCATATTGCGCATACCTTTAATGCTTTTTATAAAAGCAGGGAATATGCACGCATGCACAACAAGCACAAGGAAAACGATTGAAAGTACCCAAGAGAATCCAATTTCATTCATCCCAATAAGAACAAATAGCTTGTGGAAAAGTGACATTACTTGAGTCATAAGCCATTCAACTGGCGTAAGGATTTTATAAAACCATCCCCAAATTCCGTTATCAAGTAAGAAATGATCTTGATTAAACATTAGTTATCCTTGTCTTCGTCAGCCAAGGGAGTTAACCGTGGCTCTTCATGCGCTTTAGACCAGGCGCAACGATAAAAAATTGAATATTTTCGTGGTACGTCGTCAATACTGCAGCTAGTCCATGGTCTACAGCGCAACAGACGTAAAACGGCTAGAATACCACCCTTAAACGCCCCATAGCGGCCAACGGCTTCTATAGCGTATCTTGAGCACGTTGGATAATAACGACAGCAAGCAGGTCTTTTGGCAGAAATCACGCGTTGATACCAGCGAATCGCTTTTATAATCAAATTCGCTACAACACTATTTCTACCGCTCATGACTTATCACTGATCCTGCGAGCCTGCTTTACTATCACTATCTTCGCTAGTTTTTAGGCACATAGTTTGCATGAATTGATTTTGATCTTGAAGATTTTTGGCTATTTTGCCGAAAATCTTTTTGATTTGCTCATTCAACGAATCAAACGAAGATTGTGCAGCAGTAGGTTTTGCACGCAATACTACATCGCAACCATATGGAAGCAACGACTCGTGCTCTTTTGCTATTACCCTAAAACGTCGTTTTACCTTATTTCGAATAACAGCTTTTCCAACTGATTTAGATACAGCAAGACCCAACCTTAAAGCAACATCATTTTTTTGAGGTTGCTTTAAGGTATCACAAAATGCCGCGGGAGTGTTTTCAAAACCCGTGGCAATATCATCTGGACTTACTTTCCTGTCTTCGTTAAGCGCGTCTAACACGGTCACGCATCCACGCATATCATAATGCGCGACGATATCCCGTGAACACACTTTGCGTCGTTTTTTGAGCACCGCAACAAAATCGCGATGGCTTTTCAGCCTATCCATGCTTTACGACGCGTCCCAGCTCAGGCAGAAAGTGTCTTGCGGCCCTTGGCACGACGACGGTTAATCACTGCGCGACCAGCACGCGTACGCATGCGAACGCGGAAGCCGTGCTTCATGTGACGACGACGGTTGTTAGGCTGGAATGTCCTCTTCATAACTAACGCTCCTGTATTTAGCCATGCAAAAGCATGGCTCCGTATGAGTCAAGCTATACCAAATTACTATCACCCCTCACCAAGAGCTAAAATTTTATTAATTATCGTGTTTTAAATAAGTCTTTTAGAATAATTCTTATTCTCTAAATAACTTTATAAATCTATTAAAAAACGTAAATAATTCGTCTTAAAATCGTTGGAAAATGTGGATTACTAAGTTTTACATTATCCACAAATTACACACATGTTATTAACATACAAGTATTTTCAACACGCTAGGCTGTGGATAACTTCTTAGGGTCGGAGTAAACATATTCTACTAGCACTCTTTTCACACATAAACGTGTATTAAAAAATACACTGAGTTGCTAATGTGAAAAGAAAATTACTTTTGATTGGGGGTGTAACATGTCTGAAGCCTTTGAGGATCCTAATGCTCAAGCTGCCATAGTATGGTCTAATACTCTCGCCGTGTTGCGCCATAATGCACTTCTAAGCAATCGGGATAAAAGTTGGTTTGAGAGTGTAAAACCTGAAGCTATTTTTGGAACAACAATTGTTTTATGCGTTTCTAATATTGAAACTCAGCAAGCTCTGCAAAACGAGCTTAGTTCTGCTTTGCTAACTTCTTTGAAAATTTGTACTGGAAAAGACATGTTTCCAGCATTTAAAATTATCCAAAATAGTGAAAAAGAAAATAACAATACTTTACAAAATGTAAGTAATACTTCAAAAACTTCTCAATCGCTAGATAATACTACAAATAATAATTCTAATTCGTCAGATTCTAATGATTCTTCTGATTCTAAAAAAGTTGAATCTTTTTTGGACGATTCTTATGATTCAATTCCTGTGCAGAAAGATTTTGATTACGCAACTGGTTTGAAAACCATGCAAAATACAAATCTCAATGTGCAATCTATTAATCAAAAGCAGACAAATATACCTGCATCAGTTAATAGAGATCCAACAACTCATTTGAATACTTATGCCACTTTTGACACATTTGTTCCTGGCGATTCCAATCGTTTTGCTCGCACAGTAGCATTAGCAGTTGCAGAAGGATCAGGACGTGATTTTAATCCTTTGTGTATTTACGGTGGATCTGGTCTTGGTAAAACCCATTTGCTTAATGCAATTGGAAATTATGCACTTGTTAAAGATTCTTCACTTAAAGTTCGATATATTACAAGCGAAGAGTTTACTAATGAATTTATTGAGGCTTTACAAAATACAAGTCAAAATCAAGGTCAGATTGCTAACTTTAATAGAAAATACCGCGAAGTTGACGTTCTACTAATTGATGATATTCAATTTTTAGGTGGTAAAGAAGCAACGCTTGAACAATTCTTCCACACTTTTAACGCTTTATATCAGGCTAATAAAAGAATAGTAATAGCTTCTGATGTTGCTCCTAAAAATCTTAGGGGATTTGAATCTAGACTTATTTCTAGGTTTGAATCTGGTTTAACAGTAGATATTAAACCTCCTGATTTAGAAACTCGTATTGCTATTTTAAGAATGATGGCTTCTATGAATGGGTCCAATGTTCCTAGTGATGTTTTGGATCTTATTGCGGAACGTTTTACTGAAAATATTCGCGAACTTGAAGGTGCTTTAACTCGTGTTACGGCTGTTGCTTCTCTTAGTAACCAACCAGTTAGTAAGGCTTTAGCTGAGCAAGCCTTACAGGACTTTTTTGCATCCGATATTGAAGTTAGACCAACAGATATCATTGGTCAGGTTGCTCAATATTTCCATATGACTTTTGATGAGATGGTTGGAAGATCAAGAACTAAAAATGTTGCTTTAGCTCGTCAAATTGCAATGTATTTAGCTAGAGAAATGACTAGCATGAGCTTGGTTGATATTGGAGAAGTTTTTGGCGGTAGAGATCATACCACCGTAATGCATGCTTATACCAGAATTAGTGGCGAAATGCAGGAAAAGCAAGAAATTTATAACTATGTAATGGAATTGACTGTTCGTTTGAAACAAAATCCTTCTAAAAAATAGATTTTTGCACAACTTTATTCATAGTTTGTTTATTAAAATAAATAAAGTTATCCACATAGTTAGTAACAAATGTGGGTAAAAGCTGCGGATAACTGGTGGAAAACGCCGTTTAAAAAGTGATTAAATTGTTTTTAACTGCGATAAAAATGTAAATAAGTTAAAAATTAGAAAATCCTGTGGATAACTCCAGCACTTATGCACATACTTCTATTTATGTTATCAACATTTTTAGAATGTGGATAACGGCTTCAAATCAGCAGTCCTTCAACTTTATCCACATGTTAACAACCTTTATTACGTTTACTATTTTATTTTTATCTAATATTCATACTTAATTACTTACTCAACTAACTTTCATAAAATATGATTTTTTAATTGGCAGCATGATATAGAATAAAACACAGATTTAAACAGAAATGAGGAAAAATGAAAGTTGAAGTTAATTCCGCTTCTTTTGCTGATGCAGTAGCTTGGACGACTAGAGTCATAGATTCTAGACCAGCTAATCCTATTCTTGCAGGATTAAAACTAGAAGCAAAAGATGGAATTCTGCAACTTTCTGCTTTTAACTATCAACTATCTAGCAGGCATCATGTTGAAGCTGGAATAGATGAGCAGGGTAGTGTACTCGTATTAGGTAAATTGATGGCAGATATAACTAAATCTTTGCCATCAGAAAAAACCTATTTATCCTCTAATGAAACTACTCTTACTATTTCTTCTGGAAAATCAACTTTTACACTTCAACTAATGCCTGAAGGAGAATATCCTGATTTACCACAAATTCCTGAAAAACTTGGTCAGGTAGATGCTCCTACTTTTGTTCAGGCAGTAGTACAAGCTTCTGTGGCTGTTTCAAGAGAAGAAGATAGACCTGTTTTGACTGGAATTCATGCTCATTTTGAAGATGATTCTGTTACTTTCACTGCTACAGATAGATATCGCCTTGCAAGATCAACTTTTAAGTGGACACCAGAACATTCTGACATAAATACTTCTACTCTAATCAAAGGAAGCATTCTTAGAGATATTTCTCGCTCAATAGATGAACATCAAAATGTTATTGTAAATCTAAACGATAAAGAACCATCTATTCTTGGTTTTGAAAATTCTGGTAGAGTAAGTACTTCTCAACTAATTGATGGAGAATTTCCTTCTGTAGATCGACTTTTTGTTGATGAATATCCTATTCATGCAATTATTAATCGAACAATGCTTATTAATGCTATTAAGCGAGTTGCACTTGTTGCAGAAAAAGATGCTCCTATTTACATGTCTTTCTCTGGAGATGAGTTAACTTTAAGTGCTGGAAATGATTCAGAATCTCAAGCAAAAGAACTTATCGATGTAGACATGGACGGTCAAGATATTATAGTTGCTTTTAATCCTAATTATTTAATTGAAGGTTTGAGCGCTATAAGTGAGCCATTTGTTCATGCAAAAATCACATCTGCAGTTAAGCCTGTTGAATTTAATGGTCAGCAGGAAGCTGATGGCGATGAGTCTATGAATTACAGATATCTTGTTGTTCCAATGCATCCTTAAAGATAAATAAATGTATGTTTCAAGACTTGTACTAGATCATTTTCGTTCTTGGAGTAATTGTGTATTAGACTTTTCTCCAAAAATTAATGTTCTATTTGGCTCAAATGGCTTAGGCAAAACCAATATTGTTGAAGCTATAGAAGTTATTTCTACTGGAACAAGTCATAGAATATCATCTTTGATGCCACTGATAGAGTGCAATAACAGTTGTGCTACTATACGACTTAATGCTAAATATTTTGATAATAATGATTTAGATGAAACTACATATGAGCTTACGATTAATTCAAAAGGAGCTAACAGAGCAAGAATTAATAGTGGAAAATCATTATATATGAAGGACATAGTTGGATTAGTTAAATCAATTTCTTTCACTCCAAGAGATCAAAATTTGATTTTTTCAGATCCTAATATTCGTAGGACTTTTATAGATCAAGCTGGAGCGTTATTAATACCAAATTATTTACAAGTTCTACAAGAATATAATCACATTGCAAAACAACGTGCATATCTTCTTAAAAGTCTATCTAATAATAATTTAGCTAGTTCAACAAATGGATATAATCCTATATCTGATTTGGAAATATGGACGGGTAAATTCATTGAATCAGGAATAATTCTTACAAAAAATCGAAAAAAAATAATAAATTTGTTAAATGAAATTTTTCCTAAAATAGTGGATAAACTTTCACGATCTTCTAATTTTGCTTCGATACAATATAATCCGTCTTTTGAAGAGTTAGAAGTTGAATCAAAAGAAGATTATTTTCCGCAAAAGGCTATAAGCGAGCATTTTCAACGAATTTATGCTGGGGAAGTTGCTAGAGGATACAACCTAATAGGTCCTCATAGAGATGATTTTACAATATTAATAAATAATCATCCTGCAAAAGAATTTGCTTCTAATGGTGAATCATGGACTCTAGCATTAGCTTTAAAAATGGCTTTATTCAAGACTTTGGAAGAAAAAACTAATCAAAAACCAATAGTTATTTTGGATGATGTTTTTTCACAATTAGATGAATCTAGAAGAAAACAGATTTTAGAGTTTGCAAAAGAACAAGAACAAGTTTTTATTACAGTTGCATCCTTAAGCGATATACCAAAAGATGAGAATCTTTCAGAAGAATCATTTATTGATATATCTAAAATAGTAGAAAAAAATAATACTCAAGATGAAGATTTCTTTAATAATAATCTTGACTCTAATCACAAAGATCTATTAAAAGATATTATTAATAATCGAAAAAATAATATCGAAAATAATTCTAATAGTTAAGGGGAAAATAATGAAAATTCCCGTAAATAAATTATTAAAATTAGACACTAGAAAGCTTCCTGAGATTGTTTTTTCTCCTATAGAAAAAAGGGGAGAAAAGAAAACAATAAACGAGCAAAATGCTTATAAAGCTTGGGAAAGTTTTGGAAAACCTGGTAGGGACCCACAAAATCTGTATTCGTTGCTAGGTAATTTTGCTAATCAAAAACATTGGAATGAGCCGCTTGCTATAGCAAGAATGCGAGAAGATTGGTGGAAAATAGTTGGCAGAAGTGCATCTTTAAATTGTTATATTGATCAAATAAAAGACGGTATTTTAATAGTTAGAACAAAATCAAACGTTTGGTATACACAACTTAGCTATTGCAAGCCTATGCTTGAGAAAAAAATATTTGAATATTCAAAAAATATTAATATTAAAGAAGTCAAAATAGTAGGTCCAACATCATTTGATTTAAGTAAAAAATCAAATAATAATAGGTTTATTATTAAGAATCATTAATAAAGCCTCTTACTAAAGAGCGGTCATTATGTGTGTGTAGAATGTCATGTAATGTAGTTAAATCGCTAGAAACCCCTTTTTTGTGCTTTCTAGCGTGTATCGACCTCGTAAATGCCTCATGGCATGAGGTAATGCGGGAAGGGATCTAAAGTGTTAAACACTGAAGATAATTCAATGGAAAATTCTGTTGAAGAACATAAACTCGATGACGCTCAGCTTGATGATTCACTTTCTCCTGAACATTATGATGCTAGCGATCTTCGCGTTCTCGAAGGATTAGAAGCAGTTCGAATCAGACCAGGTATGTACATTGGTTCAACTGGTCCAAGAGGCTTACACCACCTTGTATACGAGATTGTAGATAATTCGGTTGATGAGGCTTTGGCTGGTTATGCTTCTCACATTGAAGTGACAATATTGCCAGACAATGCAATAAAAGTTGTGGATGACGGTAGAGGAATTCCAGTTGACGAAGTACCAGGAGAAGGCGTTTCTGGTGTTGAAACAGTTATGACTAAGCTTCATGCTGGTGGAAAGTTTGGAGGCGGCGGATACGCCGTTTCTGGTGGTTTGCATGGCGTTGGTATTTCTGTTGTTAACGCACTTTCTACACGCGTAGAAATTGAAGTTCGTCGTCAAGGATTCCACTGGACTCAAACTTATGTAGATCAGCATCCTACAGCACCATTGGAAAAAGGAAAGCCAATTGAAGAAGGTGAATCTACTGGTACATCCGTAACATTCTGGCCAGATGGTGCTATTTTTGAAACAACTACATACGATTTTGAAACATTAAGATCTAGATTCCAGCAGATGGCTTTCTTAAACAAGGGATTGAAGATCTCTTTGACTGATTTGCGTAAGCCTGATGAAGCAGGTGACGAAGTCACAGGAGAAAATGAATCAGATAGCGAAGAGAAGCATCAAAGCGTTAGCTACAAGTATGATCACGGAATTAAAGATTACGTTGACTACTTGGTTAAATCTCGAAAAGCTGTTCCAGTAGAGCCAGATGTTATTGATTTTGAGGCTGAAGACCTTGAGATTGGTATTTCTGCAGAAATTGCTATGCAATGGACTGTTGCCTATTCGGAAGCGGTTCACACTTTTGCAAACACGATTTCTACTACAGAAGGTGGTACTCACGAAGAAGGCTTCCGTGCAGCGCTTACATCTCTTGTAAATCGTTATGCTCGAGAAAAGAATATCTTAAAGGAAAAAGATACTAATCTTTCTGGTGATGACGTTCGCGAAGGATTAACAGCGGTTGTTTCAGTAAAGCTTACAACTCCACAGTTTGAAGGTCAGACTAAAACCAAGCTTGGTAATTCAGAGGCTAAAACCTTTGTTCAGCGAGTAATGACTGAAAAGCTTGGAGATTGGTTTGACGCTCATCCAAGTGAAGCAAAGAACATTATTCAAAAAGCAATTGAAGCTTCTCGTGCGCGTATTGCAGCTAAGAAAGCTCGCGAAAATACTCGTAGAAAGTCAATCTTTGAAACAGCTGGAATGCCAGATAAATTGAAGGATTGCCAGTCTAATAATCCAGAAGAATGCGAGCTGTTTATAGTGGAGGGTGATTCCGCAGGTGGCTCCGCAATTCAAGGACGAGATCCTATTACGCAAGCAATTTTGCCTTTGCGCGGTAAGATTTTGAATACTGAGCGCGCTTCAATTGATCGAATGATGAAGTCAGAAACTATTGAATCTTTAATAACTGCTGTTGGTGGCGGTTATGGTGAAGACTTTGATTTAAGTAAGGTTCGATATCACAAAGTCATTATTATGGCTGATGCTGATGTTGATGGTGCTCATATTGCTACATTGAATTTAACACTGTTCTTCCGTTATATGCGTCCAATGATTACAGCAGGATATGTCTATGTTGCTATGCCACCTCTTTACCGTTTGAAGTGGAGCAAGGGAGCACATGACTTTGTTTATACCGATGCTGAGCGTGATCGAGTTCTTGCAGAAGGTAAAGCTGCAGGCAGACAACTTCCTAAAGGCGAAGGTATTCAGCGATACAAGGGCTTGGGTGAGATGAGTTATCAGGAGCTGTGGGAAACAACTATGGACCCTGAACACAGAATCTTAAAGCAAATTCATATTGAAGATGCTGCTAGAGCTGATGAGACATTCTCAATGCTTATGGGAGACGAAGTGGAACCTCGTAGGCTCTTTATTCAGCGAAATGCTCATGATGCAAGATTTATTGATGCTTAAAAATAGTTAATAAATCAACGTAAAAATAAAGCAAAATAAACTTTAAAAGCTAAATAAGAAGGAATAGCAGTGGTAGACGAAATAAACGCCGCTAATGATGGTGAATATAGAGATCAGTTGCCTGATGGGTCTATGGAACCACAAAGTCCGCAAGAATCAGATAGTACTGATTATGGCTTAATGAAAGGTGCTCGCGTAAAGCACATGGATTTGCAGCAGGAAATGCGCGAATCATATCTTGCTTATGCACTTTCTGTTATTGTTGAACGCGCTTTGCCAGATGTTCGTGATGGTTTGAAGCCTGTTCATCGCCGCGTTATTTATGCTATGTATGACGGTGGCTATAGGCCTGATCGCGGATATAACAAGTGCTCTCGTGTTGTTGGTGATGTTATGGGTAAGTATCACCCTCATGGTGATTCTGCTATTTACGATACTTTGGTGCGTATGGCTCAGTCTTGGTCAATGCGCTATATGCTTGTTGATGGTCAAGGAAACTTTGGTTCTCCAGGTGATGATCCTGCAGCAGCAATGCGTTATACGGAATGCCGAATGGCGCCTCTTGCTATGGAAATGGTTCGAGATATTGACAAAGATACTGTTGATTTCTTACCAAACTACGATGGTAAAACTCAAGAGCCTACTGTTTTGCCATCTCGTTTTCCGAATCTTTTAGTTAATGGTTCTGCTGGTATTGCTGTTGGTATGGCAACCAATATTCCACCTCATAATATGCGTGAGGTTGCCGATGGCGTACATTGGGCTTTGGATCACCCAGATGCTAGTAATTCCGAGCTTCTTGAAGCT
Organism: Gardnerella lacydonensis; assembly: GCF_048545055.1. Taxonomy (NCBI): domain Bacteria; kingdom Bacillati; phylum Actinomycetota; class Actinomycetes; order Bifidobacteriales; family Bifidobacteriaceae; genus Gardnerella; species Gardnerella lacydonensis. The sequence continues at coordinate 85,385 of NZ_JBKQXT010000001.1, read as the reverse complement.
TTAATTCAGAGGATTAAAGGTCCAGATTTTCCTACCGGAGCTACAATCTTAGGTCACAAGGGAATTGAGCAAGCGTACCGTACGGGCCGCGGCTTAATTACAATGCGCGCTGTTGTTAATACAGAGGAAATTAAGGGACGTATGTGCTTGGTTGTTACTGAGCTTCCGTACCAAGTTAATCCTGATCGTTTAGCTGCTTCTATTCGTGAAGCTGTGCGAGATGGCAAGATTCAAGGCATTGCAGATATGCGCGATGAAACGTCTGGTCGTACTGGTCAGCGTTTGGTGCTTGTTCTTAAGCGAGATGCTGTTCCAAAAGTTGTTTTGAACAACTTGTATAAGCATTCGCAATTGCAGCAAACTTTCGGCGCAAATATGCTTGCGCTTGTTGATGGTGTGCCGCGCACTTTGAGTTTGGATGCGTTTATTCGTCATTGGGTAAGTCATCAGCTTGAAGTAATTGATAGGCGTACACGCTACTTAAAGCGAGAGGCTGAAGAGCGAGATCATATTTTGCAAGGCTACTTAAAAGCTTTGGATATGATCGATGAAGTTGTTGCTTTAATTCGTTCATCTAAAGATGTTGATACTGCTCGCACTGGTTTGATGAATTTGCTTGATGTTGATGATGTTCAAGCAGATGCTATTCTTGCAATGCAGCTTCGTAGACTTGCAGCTTTGGAACGTCAGAAGATTCTCGACGAACATGAAGAATTAATGCGCAAGATTGAAGATTACAATGATATTCTTGCAAGCCCAGAACGTCAGCGCAAAATTGTTGGCGATGAGCTTGATGAAATTGTTGCTAAATATGGCGATGAGCGCAGAACTAGAATTCTTCCATTCTCGGGTGAAATGAATGTTGAAGATCTTATTGCCGAAGAAAACGTTGTTGTAACAGTTACTCGCGCAGGCTATATTAAGCGTACTAAGGCAGACGAGTATCGTGCTCAGCATCGTGGTGGTAAAGGAATTAAAGGCGCTAAATTGCGTGAAGATGATGTAGTTGATCACTTCTTCTTAACTTCTACACACAATTGGTTGTTGTTCTTTACTAATCGCGGACGCGTTTACAGGATTAAAGCGTATGAACTTCCAGAAGGATCTCGCGATTCTAAAGGTCAGCATGTTGCTAATTTGCTTCAATTTGCTCCTGGAGAAACAATTCAAGCAGTATTATCAATTCCAAATTATGATGTAGCAAAGTATTTGGTTTTGGCAACTCGTTCTGGAAAAGTTAAGAAAACTGCTTTACAAGAATATGATTCTCCGCGTCAAGGCGGTTTGATTGCTGTTCGACTAATGACAAACGAAGAAACAGGCGAACCTGCTGATGAGTTGATTGGTGCAGCTTTGTGCAATCCAGAAGACGACATTATTCTTGTTTCTAAGCTTGGAATGAGCCTTAAATTTAGGGCAGATGATGAGCAACTTCGACCAATGGGTCGCCAAACTGCAGGCGTTCAAGGTATGCGATTTAGAGAAGGCGATGAATTACTTGATATGGATGTTGTATCTGTAGAAACAAGTAAAGATCTTCTCGTTGTTACAAACGAAGGATTTGCTAAGCGAACTGCTATTGAAGAGTATCGTTTGCAAGGAAGAAACGGATACGGTGTTAAAGCTGTTCAACTTGCAGAAGGTCGCGGTTCTTTGGTTGGTGCCTTGATTGTTGAAGAAACAGATCAAGTAATGGCAATTATGAAGTCTGGTAAGGTAATTCGCTCTGATGTTAACGAGGTTAAGCGTACTGGTAGAACAACTCAAGGCGTGACTTTAGCTAAGCCAGATAAGGGTGACGAAATCATCTCTATAGCTCGTAATGAGGAAAGAGACGATGAAAGTGACAATAAGAATGAAGAAGTAGAAGAAAATACTAGCAGAAGGAACTTAGATGAGTGAGGATTTTGAAACATCCAATAGCAAAGTTAATGGCGAATCTAACACTAATTCTCCAAGAACAATTGGTGGAACAGCTAGTTTTGAATCTAATGGTTATGCCAAGAGAAAAACTAGTCAGCCGCGTGCTAGAAGAATGAGTCTTTCCTTAGTTAGGGTAGATGCGTGGTCTGTTGCAAAAGTTACTTTTCTTCTTAGCGTAGCTGGAGGAATAATTCAAGTAATTGCAGCAGGATTAGTTTGGCTATTTCTAAACATGGTTGGTGTCTTTGATCAAGTAACTCAGATCGTTTCATCAACAGGTTTGGATAGCAACGGTTTTAATCTTGCTGACGTATTCTCTCTTCCAACAATTTTAAGTGCTGTAACAATTCTTTCTGTTGTGGAAATAGTTATTTTAACACTACTTTCTGCAATTGGTGCTTTGCTATATAACGTTGTTGGTTCATTAGTTGGTGGAATCCATCTAACTCTTGGCGATGATTAAAATAAGTGATTTAAAATAAAATAATCAAAAATTCCCCCGCTAATCTTATTTAGATTAGCAGGGGAATTTTTAAATTAAAATCAAAGCATTTTTACTTAGAAACAGAATCTCTAATATCTTCCAATACTTTAATCATTTTTTCTTCACGTTCTTTGCGTTTTTCTTCATCTGTTTTTTCTTTTTCAATATTTAAGAAATTAACACCCATTTCTCTCAATTTGTTAATAGGCAAAACAATGAAAAAGTAAACAGCTACAGCAATAATAAGGAAATTTAATACAGATCCAATAACAGCACCAAACGAAATAGTTGCACCATTTATTGTTATTGTTAGAACACCATCTAAATCTGGTTTTCCACAAATTATTGCTATAAGAGGATTAATAATATTTTTAACTATTGAATTAACAACTGCTGTAACAGCACCGCCCATAACAACACCGACTGCCATGTCGATAACGCTGCCACGAGAAATAAATTTTTTAAAACCATTAAACATTGTTTATTTACCTTTATCTTTTTAATATTTTTCTATTAATAAAACTACTGTTTTTAAAGAAATCAAGATTATACATAACTAATATTGGATACATTATTGCAGAAGTTATAACGTCAGTAGGGAAGTGAGCTGCAACAACAAGCCTAGAAAGAGCCACTATTACAACAACAACAATGCTTATTATCAAGCCAAGTTTTAACAATGATTTATTAGATACATAAAGAATCATAAGAATCATAGCGCAAATTGCAACAGCTGCTGCAGTATGACCACTTGGGAAACTTGGATCTGGTGGAAGTTTAACCTTTACTCCAATAAAAGGCCTAGGTCTATGAACTATGAATTTAATTGCAAAAATATAAACCATAGGCAAAAGAGAAATAACAAGTTGTGTAAGAGTTAGACGCCAATTTCTTTTAATAAAGTAAGAAATAATAGATAAAACAAGAAGTATGACTATGCAACATTTTGTAGAAAAAATTATTGCAAGAATCTTTGAAATAGACATTATGAAAGATGGGGAATAATTATGGAAAAATGCAACGATGCCTGTTTCTAAAGATCTTTCCTCACTCATAACAAGCAGCCCTTTACCAATGCAAGGGATTAGAATGGCAAGAAGTAAAATAATAGAAGACTTCTTATTGTTTACTATTTTTTGCCAAAAGTCATAAAATTGATTTTTTTGATTCATAGTTAAAGATTACACTTAGAAATATATATGATAAATATGTATTATGAGAGTATGTGTTAATTCATTTAAATGGATGATTTGATGGATGATTTTGTAATATAAAAGAATATTGATTAAAACAAGTATTAATATACGAATGTAATAAGTTGAACACCGTACGAGGTGACGAGTAGTATGAAGAAAAGATAGAAAGGGTTTACAATGAGCATGCTTGACCGACTTGAGAAGAGCGTTGAAGGTGCAATGAACGGGGTCTTCGCAAAATTCGGCTCTAAAGACTTGCAGCCTGTTGATCTTTCCAGTGCATTAGAGCGAGAGATTGATAATCAATCTATGCCAATTGATCGCGATCGTACAGTTGCTCCGAATGAATATCACTTTAAACTTAGTACGCCAGATTTTGATCAGCTTGGTAGTGAAGCGTTAGCTAACGAGCTTGCAGATAATCTTACACAATATGCAAAAAGCCAGCATTATGCATTTGTTGGACCTGTTGCAGTTATTTTTGAAGAAGACACAGATCTTGCTAAAGGTAATTTCAATTTGATTTCTGACTCTGTTCCAGGAAATGCTGTTCCTGTAACAACTCAAGAGCAGTCAGAAAATCATCCAATGCTTGAAATTAATGGAAATAGATATTTGTTAACAAAAGATCGCACGATATTAGGCAGAGGATCTGGCTGCGATATTGTTATTGACGATCCTGGTATTTCTCGTCGTCATCTTGGAATAGATATTACGCCTGATGGTGTTATTGCTAGAGATCTTGGTTCTACTAATGGAACTTATGTTGAAGGACATCAAACTCCAGCAGCAACACTTTTAGATGGAAATACTATAACTATCGGACGTACTCGTATTTTCTATTGGGCTTCATCGCAGGATCAGGAGTAATAGACGAATACATAAAGAGATACGAGTACGCGCATGATATTAACCGAGTTAACTTTTGCTATACTTAAGTACAGTTTCTTAGTACTTTTGTGGGTATTCGTGTGGTTTGCTGTTCGTTCTCTTCGTAGAGATATTGAGATTTTTAGTCCTAAAAAGTCTCGTTCTTTTAAGAATAAGTATCGTCGTAAGCCAAGTAATTCAAGTAGTGAAAATAATCAAAATAATATAGTTTCTAGGAATGAAGAATCTAATAAACTTTCAGAAAATCCTACTTTACTTGTTATTATTGATGGTCCTTTGGCTGGTTCATCCTTCCCTCTTGAACCATCTGGTGTAACTCTTGGAAGATCGGCAAACAATACTGTAGTTTTAAATGACGAATTTGTGTCGTCTCATCATGCTCGCGTTTATTTTAATCAATCTGTAAAATCTTGGGTACTCGAAGATTTGGGCAGTACTAATGGAACTATGATTGGTCATAATAGAGTTAATGAACCAGTCGTTTTGCAACCACGCACTTCTGTACGAATTGGCGCAACAATGTTTGAATTGAGGTGATTATATGACACAATTAAATTCAGACATTGATAGTAGAAATTCCGATACTATAAATAATTCTTTAAATAATAAAAACACTAATCGAGATGAAGAAAATAATTTTAATAAAGCTTCATTTATTGATAAAGCGTTGTTTATGTATTCAACTGCTGTTAGTGATGTTGGTACAGTTCGTAGTAATAATCAAGACTCAGCGTTCGCAGGAGAGCGTTTAGCATCTATTTGTGACGGTATGGGTGGTCATGCTGGTGGAGATACAGCGTCTACTATTGCAATAAGATCTTTAGCTCATATTGAGCAGGATTCAAGACCAAATGATGTAAAAGCTGTTTCTTCTATGATGGAAACATCAATTATGGCAGCTCACGACGCGATTGTTGGAAAAGCAAAGCGTGAAAGACGACTTGCTGGAATGGGAACGACAGTAACAGCTGTTTCTTTAGTAAACGGATACTGGGTTCTTGCACATTTAGGTGATTCTAGAGCATACTTGTTGCGAGATAATCATCTTATAAGAATGACTTGTGACCATAGTTATGTTCAACATTTAATTGATACTGGTCATATTACTCCAGAAGAAGCAAGAAATCATCCACAGCGCAATGTTGTTATGCGAGTATTAGGTGATTTTGATATTGATCCACGCCCAGATATGGCAATTCGATTAGCTCATCCTTCAGATCGCTGGTTGCTTTGTTCAGATGGAGTATGTGGAGTATTAGAAGATTCCACTATTCAAGAAGTTATGAGCAGCGTATCTAATCAAGAAGAATGTGCTCAAAAACTTGTTTCAATGGCTCTTAAAGCTGGAAGTACCGATAATGCCACAGCTGTTATTGCGGATGCAACTTTGGCACTAGACGCAGATGCGTTTGATTTGCCTCACCAAACACCATTGATTGGCGGTGCTGCAAGTAAGGATTTGGAATCAATAGCAGATATTGTTAATAAGGCAGTATCTTCTACACCAGTGTTGCGAGAAGGTAAAAATTCGCCTGCTCAAAGAGCCGCTGCTCTTATACAAGATGGTGAAAAGTCGAGTGAAAAAGATGTTGAAAAAGTTGAGACAACTCGTTTAGTTCAGCCTTCTCACTTAAGAAATGAAGAAGAACTTAGGTCTACAGATACAAATGAGATTCCTATTGTAAAAAAGAAGAATGGAAGAATCTCAACTGATCCTAGAGACCCAGATGTTGCTAGAGCTGTAAAAAGAGAACAAGCTGAAGCACACAAAGCAAATAAGATTAGAAAAAGATGGATGAGAATAGGAGTTGCTTTCGCAATACTTGTAGTATGCGCTATTGTTGCTTCTGGAGCATATTTTGTATATTCGTGGACTCAAAAGCAGTATTACATTGGTAAAGGTAACGATAGAGTAGTTATTTACCAGGGTGTTCCTACAAATATTTTTGGTTTAGAACTTTCGCATCAGATCGAAGAAACAGATATAAGAGTAAAAAACCTAGATAAATCTTGGCAAGATCAGCTCGATGAAGGAATAAGTTTTAGCAGTCTTAAAGAAGCTAGAGGACACGCAAAATTAATAAGACGTGAAATGCGTGCCAGAGAGATTGAAAAACGCACTAATAAACAAAAAAGTGCTAAATCTAGTTTAGACGATAAAGATGGCAATAATAGTGGAGTTGTAAATTCAGACTCTGATTCAGGGGGTAAAACCTCATGAATATGTTGAGTATTAGGATTAAACAAATTTCTCTACTTCTGTTTTCCATAATTATATCTTCATTAGCATTTTTGCAGATGTTTTTGAGGATTAACGGATATATTCCAGCAGATTATATTGGAATGCTTACTTTTACAACAGCCTTATACTTGGTTCTATGGGGAGTTTTAATAGTAAAAAAACCTTATTGTAGTCAAGTTATATTGCCATGTATGCTTCTGCTTACAACTATCGGCACAGTACTGATTGCTAGGATAGATAAACAGCACAATACAGATATTGCTATGAAACAGCTTATATGGGTTTGTGTTGCTCTTGTTTTGTCAATAATTTTTGTGCTTGTTCTTGAAGATTACAGAATACTTAGACGCTTCTCGTACGTAAGCATGATAATAGGTCTTATATTGTTACTATCTCCAATGCTTCCTATAGTTGGTAAGGAAATTGGCGGAGCAAGAATATGGATCGGTTTTGGTAATCACACTCTTCAACCTGGAGAATTTGCAAAGTTATTCTTAGCATTCTTCTTTGCAGCATATTTGTTTGACCATAGAGACAGGCTTGCTGTTGGCGGAAAAAAGATTTTAGGCGTGCATCTTCCGCGATTTAAAGACATGGGTCCTATCGCACTTGTTTGGGCTGCATCAATGTGCGTTCTTGTTGTACAACACGATTTAGGAACATCTTTAATGTTCTTCGCAATGTTTGTTTCTATGTTGTATGTTGCCACAGGTAGAAAAGGTTGGCTTGCAATTGGATTTATAGCATTCATGATTGGATGCTTTGTAGCTGTTAAATTATTTGCTCACGTGCAATATAGAGTAGATGCTTGGCTTAACCCGTATGACCCAGTTGTTTACAATAGATTCCCAGGTGGTTCTGCTCAGATTGTTACAGGATTATTTGGATTGGCAGCTGGTGGTGTTACAGGAACCGGATTAGGGCAAGGTCACCCATCTTTGACACCTCTTGCTAATTCTGATTTTATTTACGCTTCAGTTGGTGAAGAATTAGGATTGACGGGTTTGTTCATAGTATTAATGCTTTACTTGATTATTATTGCTTCGGGTATGATAACGGCAATGAAAATCAAGGATGGTTTTGGAAAACTCCTTGCATCTGGTTTAGTTTTTACAATGGCTTTCCAAGTTTTTACTGTTGTTGGGGGTATTACTCTTGTAATTCCTTTAACTGGTTTAACAATGCCATATATGGCTGCTGGAGGATCCTCATTAGTGGCAAATTATTTGCTTGCTGCTATTTTGATTGTTATCTCTAATGCTGCAAATAAGCCTGAAACTGCTGTTATGTCTGATACTTTCCAATACGAAGCTTTAGCTGCCTTAAGAGAACGAGAACTTAGGGAGAGAGAAAATAAAGCCTCTGATCTTAAAGAAGATGGAGGTGAAAGTTATGAATAAATGTTTAAAAGAGCTTTTTACTGCAGTAATAATATTATTCGTAATACTTTGTGTTTCTAGTACCTACATAACTTCTATAAAAGCAAACGAGTTAAATTCGGATCCTAGAAATAGACGAGCACTATACCATGAATTTGGGTCTCCTAGAGGAGCAATACTTGCGTCTGATGGAACAGTATTAGCGAAATCTGATCCATCTAAAGATGCTTTTGTTTATCAGCGTTCATATTTCAATGGTGAAGTTTATGCTTCGATTACAGGATATTATTCAATAAGTCAAAGAGCTGATAGAGGAATAGAAGCGTCAAGGAATGAGCTTTTAAGTGGACAGTCAGATGCTTTATTCCTTCAAAAGTTTAAGTCATTGTTTACTGGAGCAGAAAATAGGGGTGCTTCAATAGAAACATCTATTAACACTAAGCTTCAGACTCTTGCATATAATCTACTAAAAAATAAAGAAGGTGCTTTAGTTGCTATAGAGCCAAAAACTGGACGAATACTAGCAATGGTTAGCACTCCAAGTTACAATCCTTCACTTCTTGCTTCTCACAATGTTTCTTCTGTAAATAGGTCTTACAAGGATCTTATATCTAATATTTATAATCCGATGCTTAATCGTTCCATTTCTGAACTGTATGCACCAGGATCTACTTTAAAAACACTTATTGCTGCTGCAGCATTAGAATCTGGAAAATATGATTTAAATACTCAGATTCCGGCTGGTTCAAGCTACACTCTTCCTGGAACTCGAACACATTTAACAAATGTTGTTGTTCCCGCAAATGGAGTTAACGGACAAATATCATTTGAAGATGCTTTAGCTTATTCTTCAAATACTGCTTTTGCACAGTTAGGAATATCGTTAGGGTCTGACGCAATAATAAAGCAAGCTAAGAAATTTGGATTCTTTAGCTCATTTACTTTAGATGGATCAGATTCAACTGGTTTCCCTATGAGAGTAGTAACATCATTACTTTCTACTAAACCATCTCAAGATAAATTAGCTCTAGAATCTATAGGTCAAGGAGATGCAAAGATTACTACGCTTCAAAATGCTATGATTGCGTCGGCTATAGCTAATAACGGAACTCTTATGAAACCAACTTTGGTTGATTGCGTAAGATCTAGTGATTTGTCTGTTATATCGCAAACAAATCCTACTGTTATGAGCCAAGCTATTAGTGCACAGACAGCTGCAAAACTTAATAGTATGATGCAAAGTGTAGTAGTTAAAGAAAATTCAAATCTTTCTCTACCAAATATTCATGTTGCAGCAAAAACTGGAACAGCGCAGATTGGTGTAAAAAATCAGTCTGCAAATGGGTGGGTAATTGGATTTGCCCCAGCAGAAGACCCTAAAATAGCTATAGCAGTAGTAGTTCATAATGCGAACACATATGGAACTTATACTGCAGGACCTATTATGAAACAGGTGATGAAGGAGGCTCTTAAGCAATGAAACTTGTTGAAGGACAATTAGTTCATCATCGATATAGGTTAGATAGACGTCTTGCACAAGGCGGTATGGGCGAGGTATGGAAAGGTTTTGACATACAGCTCGGCAGGATTGTAGCAATTAAAGCTCTTAGAACAGATACCAACAACGTTGAAGCTAAATTGCGTAGACTTCGTGCAGAAGCACATAATTCAGCCAATTTAGCGCATCCTAATATTGCGGCATTATTTGATTATTATGAGCATGATGGTATTGGCTTCCTGATTATGGAGTATGTGCCTAGTAAATCTTTAGCAGACTTGTATCATAAAGAAAAAACTGTGGAACCAACTCGTTTGCTTCCTATTCTTATTCAAACAGCTAGAGGTCTTTTTGTAGCTCATTCTCATGGTGTTATACACAGAGACGTTAAACCAGCAAACATTATGGTTTCTGACACTGGAAGCGTAAAAATAACAGATTTTGGTGTTTCTTATTCTAGTGATCAAGAACAAATAACCCAAGATGGAATGGTAGTAGGAACGGCTCAATATATTTCTCCAGAACAAGCTCAAGGAGAACAAGCTACTGCTCAATCTGACATATATTCTCTCGGAGTCGTTGCTTACGAAGGACTTTGTGGACACAGACCATTTACTGGAGCTACGCCTGTAGATATTGCAGCAGCTCATGTTAACGATCCTGTTCCACCTCTTCCAGATAGTGTTGATATCCAATTAAGACAATTTGTAATGTCAATGCTTTCTAAGAATCCAAAAGACAGACCTAAAGATGCTCTAGTAGTGTCAAAAGTTCTTTCAAAAATAGAAAGAAGACTTTTAGATCAGCAAACAGAATTTAATAATAAAAACTCAATACCTTCTTCCGCTGTTCAGCGTCCTGCTCGTAGCGTGAGAAGTGTTCCAAAAACTCAAGTGAATATTATTAACATTTTAAACAATAACAACCGCAAGGAGCAGCAATGAGTAACACAATGCCTACCTCATTAGCGAATGGACGGTACCAATTAGGTGAATTAATTGGTCGTGGCGGAATGGCCGAGGTGAGAATCGCAGAAGATAAACGTCTTGGTCGTACTGTTGCGGTTAAAATTATGCGTTCTGATCTGGCAAATGATGAGATTTTCTTATCGAGATTCCGCAGAGAAGCACATTCAATTGCTCAGATGAACAATCCTAACATAGTTAATATTTATGATTCTGGAGAAGAATCTGTAGAAGATGACAATGGTGTAGAAGAGCATCTGCCATATCTTGTTATGGAATATGTTAAGGGTAAAACTTTACGCGATATTCTTAAAATGAATGGTGCTTTGAGTCAAAGAGACTCTGAGCAGGTTATGCTCGGAGTTCTTAATGCTCTTGAGTATTCGCACAGAATGGGTGTAATTCATAGGGATATTAAGCCTGGAAATATTATGATTTCCGAGCAGGGCATTGTCAAAGTTATGGATTTTGGAATCGCTAGGGCATTGGACGATTCTGCAACAACAATGACACAATCACAGGGTGTGGTTGGAACTGCTCAATACTTGTCTCCTGAACAGGCTCGTGGAGAACAAGTAGATATGAGATCTGACTTATATTCTGCTGGCTGTGTTTTATATGAGATGCTAACTGGTAGACCTCCTTTTACGGGTGATTCAGCTGTTGCAATTGCGTATCAGCATGTGTCTGAGGTTGCAACGCCATTAAGTACGCTTGTTCCTGGTCTTCCTGTTATGTGGGATAAAATTTGTGCCAAAGCAATGGCGAAGGATCGTCAGAATAGGTATGCAACTGCAGCAGAATTTAAAAATGACATATTGGCTTTTATGAATGGTGGTGTTCCTGTTGCTGCAGCATTTAATCCTCTGACGGATTTGGCTAATATGCGTGCTAGAAAGCAGGCTGAGCAGAATGCTGCAACACAAGCAATGAACAATGCTGATACTGCATCAACACAAAGCTTTGGTGCTATTACAGGTCAATTTGAGCCTTATACTCAAAATACTGGTTATAACACTAGAGCAGCGCAGCTTGCAGCTAATAGAGCAAAAAGAAGTAAGAGAATTGTTATTACTTCCGTTATATCTGCTGTAGTTTGTGCAATTGTTGTTGCTGGAATTTTATTGGTTTTGAATCGCAGTAAACTTGCTGGAGAAGTTGTAGTTCCTACATTTACAGAAACAACAACGCAGGATGCTGCTCGCGAAAAGTTGCGAGCTCTTGGTCTTATCCCAGATATTTTGGAAGATGATAAATCTTCTCAACCAGAAGGAACTTTTACCAAGCAGCTTCCTAAAGGTGGAGCTAAGGTTTCTTCAGGATCTAGAGTAAGCGTATGGTTCTCTGTAGGTCCACAGTCTACTAAGGTTCCAGATGTTACTGGTAAATCGCAAGATGTAGCACGTAAAGCTCTTGAACGTGCTGGATTTAAGATATCTAATGTTCGTGTAGAAGATAGCACGGAAGTTAAGAAGAATCACGTTACTCGTACAGATCCTTCTGCAGATTCGTTTGCAGATAAGGGATCTATGGTTACCTTATACATTTCTTCTGGTCTTACAAAGATTCCTGATGGTTTAGTTGGACAATCTAAGGATGTTGTAACAAGCGAATTGCAAAATCTTGGTTTTACTGTAAATGTTGTTGAGGAAGAATCTGATACTGCATCTGAAGGAACTGTGACTAAGATGAACCCGTCTTCTGGAGCTGCAGTAAAGCCTCATAGCTCTGTAACAGTATATGTTTCTAAAGGAAAGCCTAAGGTTGAAGTTCCTCGTTTGGCTGTTGGCACTGTAACTTTCAAGCAGGCTAAACAAGTATTGGAAGCAAAAGGTTTTAAGGTTGTCGCATCTGATGCATCAGCTAAAGATGATGACATAGTTACTGGAATGTCTGAAAAAGAAGGATCAAAGATTGACAAAGGTTCAACAATCACTTTGACTGTGAAATCTTCTACTCCTCCGTCAGATACTACAAAGCCAGGTACTGGATTAGACTTGAATAAACCTTCTACTGAAGACCCGTCTACATCTACTACAACAACAGATACAGGTTTGTAAAAAACATAAAGCCAGTAAGTTTAATAAGCTTACTGGCTTTTTTATATTCTTCTTTATATTCTTTTTTATATTAATTAAGTGCATGTTTAGTATCTACGTGTTTTAGTTAGTTTGCATATAAACTACATATAAACTAAGAGTAGATTGTTTAATCTTATACAAATTGTTTAATCTTATACAACAAAAATCAGGGTTAAGAAATTATCCTAACCCTGATTTTTATTATCTATTAATCTTATCTACTTACTTCTTATCTACTTACCATTTAGTAAGGCGTTGCCGTATATGCTGACATCTCTCTTAAGAATGGTATATTTGCCGAAACAAACGGGTATACCCATTGCATAAGTATCATCATTAATATTAGGTAGATAATCAAGGAGAGAATTAATCTCACTGGAAGAATTCCAGGCTGTAGCCTCATAAGTCCGCCAAAGATGCTGAATTCAGGCTTTGGCTTTAGACCTGCTTTAATCTCGCGTCTTAAAGGCCACTGCCATGCAATAGCTCCAGCAGCAAAAATAATCAGATATACTACCAGTGCGCCGATCATAAGCGGAACAAGTGAATCGAGGTGAGAAATCAAAGATTGTTTCTCGTTATTAACAAACTTAACTTTTCCGTTTTCGTCTAAAGTAGAAAGCTCTTTTGGAATACCGTCAGAAACTTTAGCCCAATAGTCAAGCTCTCCAAAGCTAACAAAGCGGAACTTAGGTGTAGAGAACTTAGGTTCGCATGTAATAATGGTAATCATGCGTTTCTTTGGCTCTTTACTATGGTTTATTGGATCTGGGTCAAGAACTTCAACCTGTTCTGGTCTGACAATCTTGTGAGTAATGTATTTGTAAACGAACCAATAATCTTTAGTTCGAAGAATAATAGGATCTCCCTTTTGGAACCTATCAACATCTGCAAGAGGTTGACCATAACCATTGCGGTGACCAATAATTGTAATGTTTCCAATTTCTCCAGGCAACTCAGTTTTAGGATAATGACCTAATCCTCGACGATTAAGTATCTCCATATCTACGCCTTCAATAACATTACGCTCCCATTGATCACCGAAGCGCGGAATATAGATTCGCGCTAGAAGATCTCCGTGTTTGACGCCCTGTAATTTAGGAGGATTGTCTACTTGAGGAAGAGCAATTTTTGTTTTAGGACCAGCAGCAGGGTTTGTCCAAGAAACAGATTGACGTGTTTCAACTTGTATATGTTCAGCTTGTGCGCCCGTCCACCACATTTGCCAGACAATATACAGTGCACAAATAACAGCGAAAGAAATAAGAAGTTCTCCTACAACACCAACTGCTTGCCAGATAATACTGGTTTTGCCGTGTTTAGTTTCGCTACGTTCGTGCATATTGTTAGAACGCTTCATGTTACTCCTTTATTGCCTGTTGGAATGGTGTTGTGGCGAAATGTTACTACTAATAAAATCGGCATCTTTTGGAACCGAAGCATATCGTAGTGGCTGTAAAAGTGCAGAAGATTCTGCGAATTTTAGATTAGTCTTTTTTTCCACTTTCCATCCCAACCCAAAACCGCTGACATAGTCTTTATATGTTCGAATTGCTGGAGAATCATCCAGCGCATCTACCATGTCTTCGATTGAGCCAATAGCAGATATTCTATACGGTGGCGAGTACTGATGACCTTGTAACATAAGCACATTTCCGATGCAAACAACAGCAGAATTGAATAGTATGCGTTGGTCTTGGATTGTTATTGCCTCTGCTCCGCCTCTCCAAAGGGCATTTACCACCGCTTCTATGTCTTGTTGGTGAATTACATAGTCATTTATGTTTGCTGAGCTTCCAGACCCGTTTACGGCCGTTTTCCACAGTGGTGAATCGTTCAGTGTAACACTAATTCCAGGTCCCTGTATTGCTGGGAGTATTGTGCTAGCGCCAGTATCGTCGGAAGAATCTGCATCATTTGTATTATTTGTTAAAGTTTTGTTTAGAAGATTTACTTGTGAATCTAGTTCTTTAACATCTTCTCTTAAACTTTTTGCTCTTTGAGAATTTCTTTCTACCATCTGACCAGTGTCTGATGTAACAAACGCTGTACGATTAATACGCAAGTTGGTAATAAATAAATATCCTGTAAAAGAGATAGCTAATGCCACAGCAATGCTTCCCAACAGCGATTTTTTAGCGCTGTGTTTACCTGTTTGTCTAGCCATAGCATCCAGTCTTCTTATTGCGTTCGAGTGTAACTATTATTATAGCGTGTAGCCGATTGATTGGAGAGTTACTGTTATGGCTGACGAAGAATTAAACACATTGAATGCTGCTTCATCTGCCGATGCTGGCGAAGCAAAAGAATCTTCTAAAGAAGATTTGTATGGCGTGCCTATGGAGCAGGTTGAAGCTGTGCTGAATGCGACTGCGGACAAAGATTCTTTGTCTCCGCAGATACAGCGAATGATGAAGCGTCAAGAAGAAAATACTCGTCGAGTTGAAGAGTCAATTAAAGGAACAAAGGCTAATGCTGGTTGGTTTGTTCCGCTTTTCTGCACGCTTATGATTGTTGGTTTGTTCTGGGCGGTTGTTTACTACCTGAATCCTTCTCTACCAATTCCTGGAATTGGAGCATTTAACCTTTTGATTGCAGCATGCTTGGTTATGGCTGGATTCTTAATGACAATGTGCTGGAGATAAAAAGTTAATAGAACTTTTTAAATTTGATTAATGGCTGTGTGCATGAGTGCGCAGCCATTAATTTATTTATTGCATATTATCTGTTTATCTGTTACTTGACTTGCCCTAATAATTACGTGCCGTTTTTTACTATCCGTAGTAGCCAAAATCCTAGTTGTACCACCATCTTTTAATTTAAGTTTTTTCTTCAAATCATTAACACTCATTGGAAAATTGTACGTGGCTATATTCGCGTACTCTAAGTCTGAAATAATTTGCTTGATTTCTTTTTTATTCATGCTGCAGACTCCTTCTATTTTCCAAATTTTTCCAGGAAAATCAGAGTTGCAATTTTCTGAAATAAAAATGTGGCTGTTGCTCGCGATTTGATAAACACCATATTTTTGTATTAAAAGATTGAAGCATCCTGCTTTCATAATAGATGCGTTTGGCTCATAAACATATTTAGCTAAATTTCTCCAATTTTCCATAACATTTGTGGCATTATTTAAAATCTCGTAAGATTCTTCAACCTTGTGTAAAGACGAATCATATTTTGCGCAAAAAACAGTAATATTTTCATTGTTAACGCAATGAATCTCAACAATGTTATGTAAATTTGCGTCCAGTACTAAAAGTAATTCTTTGCATTCATTGTTATGAGAAATTATGTGTACCTGACTAACGTTTCCGTTAAAATCACAGACAGCTTTTCTCCAATCAAGCATTGGGGATAGTTTTATAATCACAAATTTTGAAACATCTAGCATTTGTGATTTTAGGTTTATAACATTCGGAGTGCAATCTTCTATGGCGTATGTTCTAGATCCTTTTTGGTCACGTCTTGCAGGATCAATGTAAATAAGTGTAGATGAGTTTATGTTATTTAATACTTCAGAGCTTGTGCAATTTACGCAATGAACATTTTTTAATCCCATTACAATCATATTGTGCTGGCTGATAGCAGATAATTCTTCTTGTTTTTCTACGCAAATAGATTCATTGAATTCTTTGCTCATTATTGCGCAATCTACGCCAAATCCGCCGGTTAAATCAATTAGTGTAGTTTTAGACTTGTTTAAGTTATTGTCTTTTATAAGATTATGAACTATCTGTGCTTTATATTGTGCGGTTGCTTGCGATGAACATTGTTCCATCGAAATGTGAGCTGGGTATATTACTTGTTTATTCATATACCAATTAGGCAGTTTTGTTTTTGCAATCTGTTTTCCGCTTATTTGATTAACGGCAAATAAAACATTGATTTTTGGATTATTAGATGCTTTTAAAGCAGCATCTTTAGGATTGGCATCTTGATTTTCCTTAATAAAATCAAGTGTTTCTTGGTTTTGGGGATCTAGATGTTTTGAATTATTGAATTTAGATTGCATAATTTTATTTCTTATTAAGATTGGAGAAAATCACAATTTACAAAAAATGTGGATAACTTTTATGCACTTGTTAACAGGTTTTAAAAGACTGAGTTATCAACGTTTGTGTACAACATTGTGGATAACTTGAGTAGATATTCCCATGTTATACCCAAGTTATCCACTTGTGTGTCCACAATTGTGGAGAACTACATATGTGTAATTTAAAGTTGATTAGCATATGCAGAACATGCAAATAGCTAGGAGCACAATAAGAATCAGTAAAGAATATATAGCAAAACGTTCATTGAAAGATGCTTTTTTAAGAATAGGATTATTTACTCCAAGCAAAGTAGCCAAAATTGTTCCAGTGATAAGACCGCCAACATGAGCCTGCCAAGCAATATTTGGAATAATAATAGGCATAGCTAGAGTTAAAGCAATCCATATTAAAGTTCCTCGAGTATTTTCACCGAGTCTCCATTGAGCTACAAGAAGTGCCCCTATAAGTCCCATAATTGCACCTGATGCGCCATAAGCCGACAAGAACCAGTTTCCTGTAATTCTGCAGTAAAGTAGGGTTGCAACGCATCCTCCTAGTCCTGAAATGGCATATAGGAAGAAGAACTTCCACCTGCCAAAGAATTTCTCTAATTCTATTCCGAGAGAATATAAGCAGAGCATGTTGAAAAATATGTGGCTAAATCCAGGAGAATGAACAAACATAGATGTAAACCAAGTCCAAATAGATTTTTTAATCAAAAATGGAGAAAATGCTGTATTCTCAATAAGTACTTGATACAAGTTTGGCGAAAAAGTATGAAGAATAATTTCAACAAGCCAAACAAACACACAAATATAAATGAGTGAATATGTAGCGCTTTTGCAATTAATCTTAAAACGCCTAATAATATTTTTTACATCAAAATTGTTCATAAAATAACATTATCTAATCGCATACACAAAGTTTAAATATTTGTAACCAATCTATATGATAAAAAAGATGCGAGTATTGAAAAAAATCACTATGATAGTGAGTACGCGAGTAAAACTCGATATAAATTGTTGACTTGGACGAGCAGGTCAGCTTGACGAAAGGAGCCATCATGGAGAACAGGTCCTCTGGCGGTTGGAAGTTCTTTGCACTGCTCTTTGGAGCACTGCTCGCAGGTATTGCAGCATTGTATGTGTACAAGCAGCATAATCCTGATTATGATCCATGGGAGCAGCCATGGGAGAACAGCTCTTCACCAATCGATTTAGGTGCTGAAAAGACAGATAAGGAAGAATCTGAAGTATCTAATCCAGTAGAAGCTTAATAGTTTAACTGTTTATAAAAACGAGTGGCGGTAGATTTCTCTGAGAACCTGCCGCCACTCGTTTTTTATTTTGTGTTTTATCTAAATATTTTTTAGAACCACGAAGAACGAGGACGAGTGTTCTGCTCGATTCCTCTTGTATTGTCTGCAATCTCTCTAGTGTTGTTAGCAATTGCGCTTGTATTGTTAGCAATTGCGCTTGTGTTGTTAGCAATTGCGCTTGTGTTGCCTGCAATAATAAAGCTATTAACGCATGTCATAGTTTGAAGAACGTTAGAAATCTTCTGTAGCTTAATCATCTCTTCTTGATTCTCAAGCATTGTCTTCTGATTATCGACCATGGCATTTAGCTTTTGCCTCATATCCATTTGATTATTAAGAACTTGGTTATGATATTGATCTCGCTTGTATGCAGTAATCATCTCTTTGATTGTATCTGCCTCGTGATTCTTAACTAGAGAAATAAAATATTCAACAGAATCTAAAACATAGTAATCATTTGGATACCACGAAGAAGTTTCTGCAAGCATATGCTCTTTAATGTCATTCATTTCTTTGTATAATGCACTACGACGTTCGTCAACCATGTTATTGTGTTGAACAATCTGATCATTCTTTTCTTTAATTTGTGCATTTAATGCAGAAACACGTTTTTCTTCTTTATTGTTATCGCGATTAATTTTTTTATTATATTTTTTAACAATAATCGCAGCCACAATAGCTGCAACAATAAATGCAATAACATTAATAGCAGCATAAATTACAAACGATCCAATATTGTTGTATTTAACCGAAAAAGTATAAGTATTCCACAATCCATTAAGCCAAGCTAATATAAGCAGAATAAGTAAGACTCTTCCTATATTTAACATTGTTTTGCTATTTTTTGCTTTTCCAACAGCAAATACAGCTGTTATAACTACGCAAAAAATAAGTCCGTTAATATTGCCGCTTAGTGCAGTAATAACTCCGAATACGATGCTAAAGGCTATACCAGCCATAAAAAGACCATAATCAGATTTTTCTTTAGTACTGTCTGTTTTGATAAGTTTTTTAAGAATAAGTTGCTGTTCAGATAGTAATTGTCGTTTTTCTTTTTCTGCTTGCATAAACAAGCTAAGTTTTTCATTAAAATTTTGTATATAATCCCTTACAGAATATAATCCGTTTAATAATTCGGCACCTTCTGGGAGTAAATTATGCTGCATATTTTCTTCTACAGACATATTTTTTCCTTAATCTTAGATTAATTAAAACGTATATTTACCGCGTTATATTGTATGACTTTAAGATTACAAGTAACACGTTTTATAAAATATTGAAGAACGCATAAAACGCATAAAACATATAAAAAGAGCAGCGGAAAAATGTTTCCACTGCTCTTTTATCTATTTAATGGCTATTACAGTCATTAGCGCCTTTTGCTTATTCAGCAACTGGAAGTGGACCAGTGTGCCAAATGCGATCGAGGTAGTCCTGAATAGAACGATCGGAAGAGAAGTAACCGGAGTTGGCTACGTTCAACACAGCCATACGTGCCCACTTCATTGGATCGCGGTAAGTTTCCTCAATCTGAGCCTGAATATCCATGTAAGAGCTGAAGTCAGCCATTGCCATGAAGTAATCGTGGGTAAGCCAATCATGAACGAGTGGCTCATACACGCTCTTGTCGCCGTTGGAGAAGGTGCCGTCAGCAACCATATCCACAGCGGTCTTCAAGCGAGGATCAGACTCGTAGTACTTGTAGGAGCCGCCGTGATCGTAGCCTTCAGCGTAGAGCTTCTCAACCTCGTCAACAGTCATGCCGAAGAGGAAGAAGTTCTCAGCGCCAACGCGCTCGCGAATCTCAACGTTTGCACCATCGAGAGTACCAACAGTCAAAGCACCATTCAAAGCGAACTTCATGTTACCAGTGCCAGACGCTTCCTTACCGGCTTGAGAAATCTGCTCATCCAAATCGGTGGCAGGAATCAAGTTCATAGCAAGTTCAATGTTGTAGTTCTCTGGGAAGAACACTGCGAGCTTGCCCTTGCATGCTGGATCGTTGTTTACAACGCGAGCAACATTGTTAATGAGCTGAATCGTAAGCTTTGCCATAGCATAGCCTGGAGCGGACTTAGCGCCGAAGAACACGGTGCGTGGAAGCATCTTGTCTACGTCGATTGTGCCATTCTTGATTCCAGCGTATGTGGAGATAACCTGGAGGATCTTCATGGACTGGCGCTTGTACTCGTGCAAACGCTTAACAATGGTGTTAAACATAGTGTCTGGGTTGATTTCAAAGCCATACTTGTGCTTTGCAAAATCAACAAAGGCAAGCTTGTTCTGCTTCTTAACTTCAGCAAACTTCTTAACGAATGCTGGATCGTCAGCCAATGGCTTCAAACCTTCAAGAAGCTCCAAATCACCCTGCCATGCGTCAGTGCCCAAGCCCTCAGTAATAAGAGCAGACATGCGTGGGTTGCTCAAGCGCACGAAGCGACGAGGAGTTACGCCGTTAGTAACGTTCTTGAACTTATCTGGGTAAACGTTGGAGAAGTCCTTCAAAGTGACATCCTTCAACAACTCAGAGTGAAGCTCAGCAACACCGTTAACATAAGAACCACCGTAGGTAGCCAAGTAAGCCATGCGAACTGCAGCACCTTCGCCATTTTCGTCGGCGTCGGTAGCGATACGCATGCGCTCAACCTGATCCTCAGCAACACCTTTACCGCGAAGCTCATTGCGGAACTGCTCGCTAATGCCTTGAATAATCTCAAGGTGGCGTGGCAAAAGTTCGCCAATAAGCTTGGCTGGCCAAACTTCCAAAGCTTCTGGAAGCAAGGTGTGGCAAGTGTAGTTGAAGGTCTTGGTGGTGATACCCCAAGCGGTGTTCCAATCGTAGCCGTACTCGTCCATAAGAACGCGCATAAGCTCTGGAATGCCGATAACTGGGTGAGTATCGTTCAACTGGAAGTTGATCTTGCTTGGGAAGGTGGTGAGATCCGGCTTATCCTGACCTGGATAGAACACGCGGATAGCATCATGAATAGAAGCAGCTACGAAGAAGTACTGCTGCTCAAGACGCAAAGCCTTACCTTCTGGAGTGGAATCTTCTGGGTAAAGAATCTTAGAAATGTTTTCTGCAGCAACCTGTGGCTTCACAGCATCCAAGTATTCAGACTTGTTGAATGTGAGCAAATCAAATTCGTCGTAAGACTTAGAAGTCCACAAGCGAAGAGTGTTTACGCGACCAGAGTTGTAGCCTGGAACCATGTAGTCAACTGGTACAGCGCGAACAGACCAAGCTGGTTTCCAAACGCGCTTACCGTTTTCTTCAACAACTTCGCCGCCGAAGTTAACGCGCTGATCTCGACCGTAATCGATGTGGCCCCATGGCTCTTCGTTGCTAAGCCAGTAATCAGGGGTTTCTACCTGCTTACCATCTTCGTCGAAGCGCTGCTTAAAAATTCCGTAACGATACTGGATGCCGTAGCCAAATGCTGGCACGCCGATAGAGGCGAGCGAATCGATGAAGCAGGCTGCGAGACGACCCAAACCGCCGTTACCTAAACCTGGCTCATACTCAGCATCGATAACAGCTTTTGGATCGAAACCAAGCTTAGTTACAGCCTTGTTGAACTGGTCGGTAAGACCAGCGTTAAGCAAAGCGTTCTCAAGCTGCTTGCCCATCAAGAACTCTGCGCTCAAATAGCCCACAGCCTTGGTGTTGCCGTTAATCATGTCATGCTGGGTCTGCATCCAAGAGTCCATCAAGTGGCGACGGACAGCGGTAGCAGCGGCAACATACACATCAGCCGTAGTGGCCTGTTCTGGCGTGACACCTTGAGTGTACTTCAGATGTTCTTGAAGTTCTTTGGCAAATGTCGCCGCAGTTGTCTTGGCTTTCGGCGCGACGTGTTTAGTCATATTTGACTCCTTGTGCCGTTTGTTATATTTACTGAAATGTGCGAATCTCAACCCTTGATTGTTTTGGTTGGAGTCACGCCAAATTGTGTTGTGCACAAGAAGGTTCGTGACAATGCACACGTTTTCATTGTTGATGATATCACAACCCCAAACACTTATTAAGAATTATTCACAATATGACTTTTATTAAACTTTTATCAGACTTTGATAAAACGCTACTAAAAATACAGATAATAGTCATGTAATTCATGAGATAATTCAAATATGACGGTTATAAGAGAAAAAGATATAAATCGCGCTAAAGAATCATTTAAATTATGGGAAAATAAGGCTAAGACGTATGTGAAATCTTTGCAAAATAAGGAAAATTTCACGTGTATTAACAGCAAAACTCTTGAAGTTAGTAAAGATGATGAAGCAATGGCTGTTAGATATTCTCTTTATGTCTTGGAATCAATAGCGCCTGGATTTGCTGTAGAAGTAAGAGTAGCGCCCTGGGGAGCTGTAAAAATCCTAGAAGGTCCACAATCAGATCCACACAATCTAACGCCGCCTGATGTTATAGAACTAGACCCAGATGTTTGGTTGCGGCTTTCCTGCGGAATAACAAAATGGGATTACGAGCAGCAAATTGGCAATATAAGTGCAATTGGAGAGCGAGATAACCTAAGCAATCTGCTGCCCGAACTCACAAAATCTCTTGCATGAGAATAATTTAATTCAATAATTTAATTCAACAATTACTTGTTTTACTTGTTTATTATTTTTTTAAATTACTTCTTATGCATGAAATTCGGCATAGGCATAGGAATATGGTGGTGAACCGTGCCAGAATTGCCAGACGATTTATCTTTATTGGCTGCAGACGCAGCTGCTTCAGCAGCCCACTTAGCATAATCGTCTAAATCGTCATCGTTGCAAGGAACAGAATCGCCCGAGTCTTGCTCTTCATTAGCGTTTTTAGAATCGCTATCATCAGCAAAATCAGACGAATCTTCTTCCTTATCAAGATAATCTTCAGATTCATCATAACTATCAGATTCAAACGGATCGAAGGATCCTTGACCAGGCTCGTGAGTATTAAGCTCCTTAGCAAGCTCGTCATAATCCGTATCGGTCGTCAGGTATTTGAGCTTACGGGCAATTTTCTGTTGCTTTGCCTTCTGTCGTCCGCGGCCCATCTGACCCCCTCTAATTTACCGAAACAATCAATTCATCACACAAGAGCGTACCACTGTGCCGCAACCGAGTATATTGTCTGAGTGGACTTTTACGATAAAAGCCATATTTTTAGGCTTAAAAATCGCAAGAAAAATCGCGTGCGTAAGGAGTTAGAAATGTCAGAAGAAGCACAAGTTACGGCGGCTGGAAATGAAATAAGTGCAAGCTTTGTAGCAGCCCAAAAACGTTCAGACGCAACGCTTGAGAAGCTAAAAGCAAATCCTAGCTCCTTTACTATGCTTACAGGAGATAGACCAACAGGAAGACTTCATTTAGGACACTACTTTGGTTCGATACGTGAGCGTGTCGCAATGCAAAATCTTGGCGTAAACACAAACGTGATTATTGCAGACTATCAGGTGATTACAGATAGAGACACTGTTGAACACGTAGAAGATAATGTACTAAATCTTGTTCTTGATTATATGGCTGCTGGAATTGATCCTAAGAAAACCATGATTTTTACACACTCCGCTGTTCCTGCAGAAAATCAGCTTATGCTGCCATTCTTGTCTTTAGTTACAGAAGCCGAATTGCATAGAAATCCTACTGTCAAAGCCGAAATGGAGGCTTCGGGTCACGCTTTAACAGGACTTTTGCTTACATACCCAGTGCATCAGGCTTGCGATATTTTGTTCTGCAAAGCAAATGTTGTGCCAATTGGAAAAGATAATTTGCCACACATTGAAATTACTCGCACAATTGCGCGCAGATTTAATGAGCGATATGCAAAAAAGAATCCTGTTTTCCCAGAGCCAGCTGCGATTCTTTCGGATACGCCAGAAATCCCAGGATTAGACGGACGCAAAATGAGTAAGTCTTACGGAAACTCGATTATGTTGGGCGCAACAGCAGAAGAAACAGCGAAGCTGATTAAGAAAAGCCCGACTGATTCGGAGCGTCGAATTACATTCGACCCAGTGGCTCGCCCACAGGTTTCTGCGCTTTTGACTACTGCTGGTTTGGTTACTGGCAGAGATCCAAAAGATATTGCGCAAGAAATTGGTGACGCAGGTGCAGGAGCACTAAAAGCGTATGTTATTGAATCTGTAAACAACTTCCTTGCTCCACACCGCGAGCGTCGTGCGGAATTGGCAAAAGATATGGATTCTGTGCGAGATATTTTGCACGATGGAAATGCAAGAGCTGCTGCGATTGCGCAAGAAACACTTGAGCAAGTACGCGAAGCAATGAACATGAAGTACTGATTAATTCTTTTTTGATTGCATATAAATAAAATGCGCATAAATAAAACGCCCAGCGATTACTGGGCGTTTTTGTTTAGGTTTACACTATTTTGCTTATGTTTATTAGCGATATGGCTAAATGTCGTATCGCCAGCTTTTATCTGTTATAACTCGCGCAACAGCAAGACCCAATGGCAAGCAAATAATCACCATAAAAGCACGGAAAGTCCAATCTAAAGCAGGAAGAGTATTAAACTGCCCAAGATAAAACATTGCACGATACATATAAAGTCCAGGAACCATAATCACAATAGATGGAACAGTAAGACCAATACGCGGATAACCCAAATATTGAGGCGCCCAACCCCTATGAACCACAGCTCTCCAAGCAGAAGCCAAAAGACCAGCAAGTAAAGCGCCAGTAAACGCTGCGATTTCTGCAGCAACACCAAAATCAGCCATAGTTAAGCGCAAAGTATCGGTAATAGCGCCAATTATTCCAGCAACAAAACACATTCTTTGAGGAGAATTAAACAAAACAGAGAATCCCCACACGCCTGCAAACGCTGTAATCATTCTAAGAACAGCATTAAGCCAAGGATTTAAGCCCAGTGGAGTAAAGCCTTGAGGATTAAGTTGAACAAGGCTTGCTACCATCCAGCCTGCAAGAGTGCCCATTAGAATAATCGCCATCGTGTAGCAAAGTCGTTGAATGCCAGAAGGAAAATCAATCTTAGCAATATCTAAGCCGCCTGTAATAAGAGGAAAACCTGGAATTACAAACAAAACAGAACCAATATAAGCCGTATTGTGATGCAAAGCAGCAGGATCAAAACATCCAACAAGGCGAAGAGAAGCAATACAACTTAAAGCGCCAACAGCAACAGCAATAAACGTTACAACAAATTGGTTTAGATGATGCATAAACATGCGTCTTCTAACATAATGACCAATGCCAGCTCCAATAAAAGCACCAAGCATATCGTAAGCGCCGCCGCCGAGCAAAAATGCGAAGGACGCGCATGCCACGGCAGATGCAAGACCCGCAAACCAAGGCTTATAAAGAGGCTTACGATTCTTAATTAAATCGAGCCGGTCGTGAACTTGACGAACAGTTAGCGGCGCGGAAAAGTCGCCAGCATTATTTGGATTGTTGGAATTATGCGAATTGTTTTTAAGCCCTGAATTTAAATCATTTTTACTATTTTGATTGTTGTAATTATTCTGAACATTTTGAACATTTTGAACATGAGCAAAATGTTCTGCATAAGTTTTTTCTGGCTGAAGCGCAAAAATACCGCGAGGTTTTTCTTTGCGAATCGCCTCTTGAAGAGCAATTTTCTCTTCGACTTTTGCAGCATGCGCCTCCGACTGTTTAGCGGTTTGAACAATAGCGTTCTCGTTGCTACCAGCCTGAAGAGTGTCCACCAACTCCTTAGAAACAGCTGCCTTTGAATGGTATAAGGAATCGTTTCCAAGTTTAACGTTAAACCAGTCTGCAAAATGTTCGAGCAGCCAGATTCTTTCCGTATTTACGCCCGTAGTAGGAAGGTCAACAACTTCTGTAATGCGCTCATGCTTATCTGTGCAAGTAGCCTCAATGTCTGTTAAATTAACGTCTGCGCGCACATTAACACCCATAGGTTCGCCAATCCTATGCATAAGCTCACGGACTCGGTAGCTTCCAGTACCAGCGCCCAAACCAAGAGCACCAACGCGAATAATAATACTGGATTTCGCTGCTATCCCAGCTTCCGTAACTGGCTTATCCCAATCACGCTCAACATCATCCATATCCAAAGGAATCGCGTGCGTTTGGAATCTTCCAGAAGGTTTTCCTACTATATGACCAGTCGGAAGTATTTGTGGAGTGTTGTCATTACTGTTTGAATTACTATCAGCGTTGTTCTCTTCTATGCTCACAATTTTTAGTATACGCAGCGCGTAGCCTATAAGAAATTTATAGAAAAAATCAGTCCTAAGGTCGGTTCACAATTATTTTGGAATCTCGCTGGAAACAAAGGCTGTGGGCTTGCAACTTTTGACCTAAATAACCGCGGAGGAGCCGTGGAAGTCAAACGACCAAGCAACCTTATGACTAGCACAAGGAGGTCTGATGACAACTCAAAATCAACAGGTAACTCCAGCAGACGCAACAATAGTTACGTCTGGACTAGGACGAAAAGGACCTGAAGAGCGCGAACTGCCAGCATCGCTTAAGCAAGACATGGATTTATGCTTACATATTCTGCGCGATGTATTAGGCGAATTTGATGAAAAACTGTTAACCGTATTCGACGAAGTGCGATTAAACGCAGTAGACGCAAGCGCAGCTCACTTTGCGCAAATGCTTGATGCGCAAGAAACAGAAGACGATGGCTTAAGCAAGGCTGTAGAAAAAATCAACGGCATGGACCTTCCAGACATGCAGCTTCTAGCACGCGCATTCGCAACATACTTCCACTTAGCAAACTTGTGCGAAGAAAACTACAGGGTCTCCGTGCTGCACCAACGCGAATGCGAAGTAGAAGAATCTAATCCCGTAGACCCAGTTAACGAGCTAACATGCGCATACCACAAGTTGCTTACGGAAATGAGCCCTGCGCAAGCTAAGGAACTGCTAAATAAGCTTGAATTCCATCCAGTTTTCACAGCACATCCAACCGAAGCAAGACGAAAAGCTGTAGCTGGTAAAATCCGCAGAATATCAAAGCTTCTAAGCAAACACAATAGGCTAGGAGGATCAGACAAGCGCGAAAATTACAGGCGTCTATACAACGAGATAGACGCATTGCTCCGCACCTCGCCTATTGCTCTTAAAAAGCCAACACCAGTTGAAGAAGCAGACACAATACTCGATATA
This sequence comes from Gardnerella lacydonensis, assembly GCF_048545055.1. NCBI lineage: Bacteria > Bacillati > Actinomycetota > Actinomycetes > Bifidobacteriales > Bifidobacteriaceae > Gardnerella > Gardnerella lacydonensis. The sequence goes on along the minus strand of NZ_JBKQXT010000001.1, from coordinate 58,233 downwards.
TTCGACGCAACTTTATTCAACACAATTCCGTTGGTTTATCGCAGATTTGACGATTGGCTTTTGGGCAAAAAAGCTGGATTGGTGCCACCGCGTTGCCCAGCATTCTTCCACCCAGGAAGCTGGATTGGATCCGATAGAGACGGAAATCCAAACGTTACAGCAAAGGTAAGTAGGCAGGTTGCAAGCAAGTTTAGCAACCACGTTTTGAAAGCGCTGGAAGAACGCACGCGCGAAGTGGGCAAATGCTTGACTATGGAAACACGCACAACGCCTCCAAGCGTTGAGCTGCTGGAGCTTTGGAACCGCCAGAGGGAAATGAGCGAGCAGCTGACTGAAAACGCGTCCGACGTATCTAACAGCGAGCCGCATAGAGCCGTTATGCTTGTGATGGCAGACCGACTACACCACACAATCAGCCGCAATACAGATTTGATGTATCATTCTTGCGAAGAGTTCATTGAAGATTTGCAGATAGTACAGCGTTCGCTTGCGGAAGCTGGAGATGCTAGAGCAGCATATGGTCCATTGCAGGATCTGATTTGGCAGGCTCAAACATTTGGATTCCACATGGTGGAGATGGAGTTCCGTCAGCATTCGCTCGTACATTCGCGCGCATTGGAAGATATTCGTGAGCACGGCTTACATGGGGAGCGTGGTCCTCTGCAACCGATGACTCGTGAAGTTCTTGACACTTTCCGCGCTTTGGGAGCAATTCAAAAGCGGAACGGAATGAGAGCGGCTCGCCGTTACATTATTTCCTTCGCAAAGTCTGCTCAGCATGTTCGCGATGTATTTGAGCTTAATCGCCTTGCGTTCGCGCATCCACAGGATGCTCCAACAATTGACGTAATACCACTTTTTGAGCAGCTAGAAGATTTGCAGAATTCGGTTAATGTTCTGGAAGAAATCATTAAGATTCCAGAAGTCCAAGCTCGCTTAAAGGCTACTGGCAGAAAGATGGAAGTTATGCTCGGCTACTCCGATTCTTCCAAAGACGCAGGTCCTACTTCTGCAACACTTGCTTTACATTCTGCTCAAGAACGTATTGCAAAGTGGGCTAAGGATAATGACATTGATTTGACACTGTTCCACGGTAGAGGAGGAGCTGTTGGACGAGGCGGTGGTCCTGCAAACCGTGCTGTTTTGGCTCAGCCAGTTGGATCAGTAAATTGCCGATTTAAGCTTACTGAACAGGGTGAGGTTATTTTCGCTCGCTACGGAAACCCAATTCTTGCCATTCGTCACTTGGAATCAGTGGCTGCAGCAACTTTGCTTCAGTCTGCTCCAAGTGTTGAGAAAACAAATACAGAGATGACGCATAAGTATGCGGATATGGCTCAAAAGCTTGATGTTGCAGCGCATAATCGTTTTATTGATTTGCTTCAAACAGATGACTTTACGCCTTGGTTCTCAACTGTTACTCCGCTTAGTGAGATTGGTTTGCTTCCAATCGGCTCTCGCCCTGCAAAGCGTGGTTTAGGAGCAAAGTCTTTGGACGATTTGCGCACGATTCCATGGGTGTTCTCTTGGGCACAAGCTCGAATCAACTTGGCAGCGTGGTATGGCTTGGGTACTGCTTGCGAAAAGTTTGGCGACTTGGAAACTTTGCGCAGAGCTTACGAAGAGTGGCCGCTGTTTAGTACTTTTATTGACAATATTGAGATGTCTTTGGCTAAAACAGATGAGCGAATTGCTCGCATGTATCTAAGCCTTGGAGATCGTGAAGATTTGAGCAATAAGGTGCTTTCGGAGATGCAGCTTACGCGCAAGTGGGTTTTGCAAATTGTTGACGACAAGTGGCCGTTGCAACATCGCCATGTGCTTGGTCAAGCGATTCGCGTGCGCTCGCCTTATGTTGATGCTCTGTCTGTAATTCAGTCACTTGCTCTGCATAAGCTTCGCAACAAGGTAGATAAGGAAGAATTGAGCGAAAGCCAGCAGGCAGAGTTCATCTACCTGATTCTCTGCACTGTTTCTGGTGTTGCTGCAGGCTTGCAAAACACTGGATGATTTTAATAAATTACTGAATCAAGAAGGCTCTCGTATTTGCGAATTGCAATACGGGAGCTTTTTTGATAATAGGCTTATATTCTTAAACAAAATTCTTATTTACTACGAAAGATACAATATATTCTAAGTCAAAAATTTTAAACTTTAAGCAACTGAAAATATTGCCAATGCCAGTGTAGGAGGTAATAATGCAAGAAGAAGTCAGCGAAGATTTTGCTAATGAAGAGTCAATTTTAGCTACATCGGTATTAAGCGCAATGCTTGCGGGGAATCGCAAATTTGCAGACGGCAATTCAGCGCATGCAGGCGTAAATTCAGAATCGCGCATGAAACTTATTGACGGTCAGCATCCTGGAGCTGTTGTGCTTTCGTGCGCAGATTCACGAGTTGCTCCAGAATTTATATTCGACGCCGGTTTGGGCGATATTTTTTCTGTTCGCACAGCTGGAGAAGTGTTGGATGATGCCGTAATAGCTTCGCTAGAATACGCTGTAAGTGATTTGGGAGTAAAAGTGTTGGTTGTGCTCGGTCATGAGCATTGCGGTGCCGTACGGGCTGTTTTGCCGAACGTGCAAAAGCTGGTTTCTGAATACGGTGAAGATAAAACAAGCGAAATAATTGAGTCGAGCGAGTCAATATTGCTGCGTTCTTTAGGGCCTGCTGCGCTCGCAGGTGTTGAGGAAAATTTAGATACAGATGATATTGAACGTATTCACGTGTCTAATATTTTGGCTGAAATTTGCGAAAAATCACAAATAATTCGCGAAGCTGTTTTCAAAGACACTTTGATGCTTGTTGGAGCAAGGTATCGAATGAGTGACGGCTTGGTGGAAGTGTTGTCATGCTAAAAACAGAAACCGAAGCAAAAACAACGAGCCAAGTAGAAAAAGCAAGTAAAGCAAGTAAAGCAAATTCTGCAAACTATCTTTTTTTGATTGCAGGAGTGCCTTTTGCAGCTCTTATTATTGCAATGCTTCCAGCTTTGCAAGCGCGCAACCCGTGGATGCCTGTAAACACTATTATTAGGGGTGTTTCTGGGCTACTTTTGCAAGCTGTTCCTTTTACGCTAATTGGCGTGCTTGTTTCTGCTGCTGTAGAAACGTGGATTACAGCAGATTTTATTGAAAAACATGCTCCAAAGTCTATTGCAAATGGGTTTTTAGCAGCAATTCTTGCTGGAGTCTGTGTGCCAGTATGTGATTGTGTTGTTGTTCCAACGTTTTCTCGTCTTGTGGCTCGAAGATTGCCATTGCCTTGTGCTGTAACGTTTTTGTGCGCTGTGCCAGTAGTGAACCCTGTTTCTATTTGGGCAACTTGGTACGCATTTGCGGATGTTCCAGCAGTTGCTGTAACTCGAGTGGCTTTGGGTGTTGGTGTGGCTCTTTTAGTGGGGATTAGCTTTGTGATTTTTCCAGTAAAATCATTTGTTTTAAGAGAAAAATTTTTTATAAAATCATGTGGATCAACATGTGATTCTTGTGATTCTTGTGATTCTGACAATAATGATGGACCTTTAATAAGTTTTAAAGATCATTTAAAAGTTTATGCTCATCACATCTATGCGGATTTTATGCGATTAATGCCAATAATATTGTTTGGAACAACTGTAGCTTCGATTATTCGCGTTTGGCTTGGATCAGATCCTGCATCAAAAATAAACACAACAACAGTTTTTGTGGCGATTCCAGCAATGATGCTAATAGCATACGCAAGCTCCTTATGCTCAAGCTCCGACGCAGTAATTGCGCGCTCTTTGGCCGCTTCTCTTCCAATGAGTTCAGTAATCGTTTTTCTACTTTTTGGACCAATGCTAGATATTAAAAATACTCTTATGCTTGTTGAGGATTGCAAAGGAAAATTTGTGATACGTCTAACAGCAACTATTGCTGTTATTTGCTTACTCGCAGCGCTTCTTGTGCACCTTGCATGGGGTGTGATGCTATGAGTAGTGTAAATGTTGTATGCAATGCTGATTGTAATAATGTGGATTGCAATAAAACTAAGCATAAAATTACTTTTGTTCAGATTGTGCAATCGTTGTGTTTTCTTTGCTTTTCAACCACACTAATGTGGAGCGCGTTAAGTGGATGCTACACAATTCTTACCACTCCGCGCGCATTCGTATACCTTATTTTTGCTGCGATTTTAATGATTTGTTTAAGCATTTGCTCGCTTTTTGGTATTATTCCAGTTTTTGCAAAAGATTCCAAACGCTTGCTTGTTTCTCTAATAATTCCAATGCTCGTGATTTTAATTCCACTTCAAATGTCAAAATCGGCATTAGATCAAGGTTTTACAAAGTCTGCAGGTTTTGACGAGTACGCTTCTGGGCGCGCAATAGCAATCGCGTCTAATCGTAAAAATAATAAAAAAACTTTAAGCGGATTAGATGTAGATAATAAAAAAATTATTATTTCAGACGATGATTTTGGAAATTGGTATGACGAAATTGACCATAATTTAGAGAAATATCAGGGATATGAAATTGTGGTAAAAGGTTTTATAAGTCGAGAAAACACGCTTTCTAAAAATCAGGTTCGCATATCTAGACAATTCATGTCGTGCTGCATTCTAGATATGTCTCCATTTGGGTTTGTTGCAGATTTTTCTAAAAACTTACGATTTAAAAATCACCAATGGGTGATTGTAAAAGCTAATATTTCACTAGGTAATATTGGTGTTAGTGGATATTCACACAAAGGTGTGGTTCTTAAAGTTGAATCCATTAAAGAGATAAGTAAAGCCCCATCTGGTTATTTTTATAGAACCTGATTGTGTATATTATTTCGATATTAAGCACAAAGCTTTTTATATATGTTAAATTCAACTAAGATAGCAAGTATGTCGTTGGGTTTTAACATTGCACTTATTGTGATTTTCCTACTGTTCGGCTCCATTTTTGCTGCCACTGAACTTGCGCTAGTTAATTTGCGAACATCGCAATTAGACCGTATGGAAACGCAGGATGCTCGTGGGAAAAGAGTTGCAAAAATAGCCCGAGATCCAAATACTTTTCTTTCCACTCTTCAAATTGGTGTTACGCTTTCGGGATTTCTTTCGGCGTCTTTTGGCGAATCTGCAATCGCACCTCATATTGTGCCAATTGTAAAGTCTTGGGGAGTTCCAAATCACATTGCAGGACCATTAACGACTCTTGTTTTAACGCTTATAATATCGTATTTTTCAATAGTAATTTCTGAACTTGTGCCAAAGAGAATAGCAATGCAGCGCTCTGAGCAAATCGCTCGAGCAGTTGTTCCAGCAGTAGATATATTCTCCAAAATATGCAAGCCGCTAATATGGTTGATTGCTAAGAATACCAACGGTTTTGTGCGACTTCTTGGATTCGATCCAAACGAAAAGGAAAGTGAAGTTTCCGACGAAGAGCTACGTGTTTTAGTTAACTCGAATAAAAAGCTTAGCCAAGATGAGCGCACAATTTTAGACGATGTTTTTGATGCTTCTGAAACGATTGTTGCCGAAGTTATGCGTCCTCGTGCAGACGTTGAGTTTTTGGACGGATCTTTAAGTCTTGAAGAAGCTGCTGCAAAAATTAGAGAATTGCCATATTCTAGATATCCTGTAACAGGCAAAGATTTTGACGATGTTATTGGATTTGTGCATGTACGCGATTTGTTAGATGTTAGAGATCCTAATGCTAAAACAGTTGCAGATGTAACTCGAGAAGGAATAAGTCTTCCTGGAACGTCTAAATTGCTTCCAAGCTTGGAGCTGCTCAGAAAACGTGGAATACATCTTGCTGTTGTTATTGACGAGTATGGCGGAACGGATGGAATAGTAACTCTTGAAGACATGACCGAGGAATTGGTTGGAGATATTAGAGATGAATACGATTTGCCAGACGAGTCAGATTTGAAGCGTGATAGTAAAGCTACTGTGTTTGTAAACGGAGTGGCTACGGTTGACGGTGGAATGACTATAGAAGATTTTGCAGATGTGACTGGAATTGAGCTAGAGGATGGACCTTATGAAACGGTTGCAGGCTATTTCCTTGCTCATACTGGCTCAATGGGCAAAGTTGGAGCTATTTTGCACGATGCAGATGGCTACGATATGACAGTTACGGAGGTTGATGGGCGTAGAATAGCTACGATTGAAGTCAGAAAAACCGAAGTAAATTAAAGATTTGAATAAAATTAAACAAAAATAAACAAAAAATGGAGGATACCAATATGGCTTTAACTCATATTGTGCCAGGTCTTGATGAATCGTCTAGCGAGAAAGCAATCGATATTTTGCAGAATCGCTTAAGTCACGAGCAGGAAGCTGCTTTAATTTTAAAGCATGCACATTGGAATGTTACGGGTCCAGATTTTATTGCAGTTCATGAAATGCTTGATCCTCAGGTGGCAGAAGTTTTAGCTCAAGCAGATGAAACAGCTGAGCGAATTGCAACGCTTGGTGGATCCCCACTTGGTCGTGCAGACGATGTTGTAGCTTCGCGTACTTGGAAGCGTTTTGCTCTTAGTGGTAGAAAGTCTACCAAAGAGTATTTGCAAGCATTAATTGAGTATTACAACGATATGATTGCAGATGATCGTAAGGCGATTTCTCAGCTTGATGATCTTGATATTGTTAGCTCTAATATTATTCAAGATCATGTTCAGCAGCTTGAAAAGTTCCAGTGGTTTATGCGCAGTCATTTAGAATAATTTTGCGACACGCTTAGATTTGCTATTTGACATTTTTATTTCATGTGCTAATCTAACTACTTGTATGTTTTCAACATACAAGTTGGGCCCGTAGCTCAGGTGGTTAGAGCGCATCCCTGATAAGGATGAGGTCGGAGGTTCAAGTCCTCCCGGGCCCACGATAGAATGAACATCATTCTTTCGAATGGGGCTATGGCGCAGCTGGTAGCGCATCTGCTTTGCAAGCAGAGGGTCAGGAGTTCGAGTCTCCTTAGCTCCACAAATAGGGTTTCTAGCCAATCGCTAGAAACCCTTTTTCATACATTCGCAATGCTGTCTTCTCGCGTGTGTTCCTTGTTCTTGCGGGCATATTGTTATATGAGAATGTTTCTCATCAAGGCGTTTTGCTAAACTGAACGCTAATAAGTGAATATAGATATCTTTACGCCGTGTATTGTGCATGCTTAAGTGGGTGCTCAATGGGTTAACAAGGCGTGAAATCGTGTGTTAACAACGTTTATACGCGGTTAACCTGATCAGCGTAAGGAAAGTGTATGCGTAGATTTTTATCGTATTGCCGTCGTGCTCCGCAATTAGTAGCTGCTTTAGTTTCATTACCGTTTATTGCAGTGTTTTATTCTAGTAATCTGACTTTTATACTCGATTTTTGCAAAGTTATAAGCAAAGCGTTAAATTGCCTGCTTTCGTTAATAAAAGTTGATTTTAATGCGCAAATAAGCCTTACAGTTGGGCAAAGCATAATAACATGTTTAGTTCTATACACATGTGTTAAGTCGCTTTTAAGTATGGTTGACGACTTAACGCATGGCACGCTTGGAATTGACCTGCTGGCGTTTGTTGCATTGCTTTCCACGCTTTGCATAGGCGAATTTTGGGCAAGTTATTTGATTGTTGTAATGGTGTTTACGGGTGAGGCAATAGAAGACTTTGCACAAAATGCGGCGCAAAAAAATCTGTCTCTTTTAGTGAGCGCATCACCTCAAACAGCACATTTAATGACGCTTCCTGGAATTGGATGCTGTGGATTGAGCGAAGAATCGGGGTGTGAATCGGGGTGTGAATCCTGCAAGGAGTGTGCTCTACTTGAACATAACCATTTTAGAAGAGTAAGCGAGGATTCTGCACCAGAGATTGAATTAGATTCCAACAATCATGAATTATGTGAAAAATGTCATAATCATTCTCAAAAGTGCCCAATATTGCAATCAACCAAATCCTCTGAACAATTACAAAGATTTAAAACAGTTCCAGTTGAGGATTTAAAAATAGGAAACGTAATACTTGTTCTTCCAGGAGAAACAGTTCCAGTAGACGGACAACTTTTAAGCGGTTCCGCGGTTCTTGACACAAGCGCAATAAACGGAGAGTCTCTTCCGCGCGAAGTTTTTGCAGGAGCACATATATTATCTGGCTGTGTAAATGGCGGTGTTGTGCTGATTATGCGCGTAACTAAATTGTCAGAAAATTCACAATACCAAAAAATCATGAAGCTGGTGGAATCTGCAAGATCTTCTAAAGCTGCAGTAGTGCGATTTGCGGATATGCTTTCTGTGCCTTTTACTGTGCTTTCATTTGTGATTGCAGGCATTGCCTGGGCAGTATCTGGGCAAGCTTTAAGATTTGCGCAAGTTTTGGTATTGGCTACTCCTTGCCCGCTCTTGATCGCTGTTCCAGTGGCGTTTATGGCAGGAACAGGAAGACTCGCAAAACTTGGTATTGTGGTAAAAAGCCAAGATGTTTTAGAGCAGCTAAGCAGAGTAACAGATGTGTTCTTTGACAAAACGGGTACGCTTACAATAAAGCAACCTCAGGTTGTTAGAGTGGATTTAGCGAATCATCAAGATAGCGAAAATCATGAAAATAGTGGGTTGCAAAATAGAATACTAATGTTTGCTGGTGTTCTAGAAACATACTCACAACACATTCTTGCAGGAGGAATTGCAAAAGCAGGATCGGATCTTTGGCAAAACACGCATCCATCTGCCGTTCCGCAACTTCCAAGCGTGAGAGAATATCCTGTTGTGCAGAATGTCAAAGAAACAGCAGGTCAGGGCATACGCGGAGTTGTGGATGGAATAAACGTTAGAGTAGGTCGCAAAAAATATGTTTTGCAGGCGTCAGCTGGCAATCCCGAGGATAAGTCGCCAGCAACCGAAGATAAAGCCAAACGCGCAAATATAGAAAATATAGAAAACAATTTTGAAGAGCTTTCTGCCGACGAAATGGCGACATACGTTTCTTTTAATGGCAAACTTGTTGGGCGAATTGTTCTAAAAGACGTTCCGCGAGAAAATGCAAAATCTACAATTCAAAAACTCAGAGAACTTGGTGTTCGTTCAATAAGCATGCTTACTGGAGATGGTCTGCAAGCGGCTCAAACAATAGCAAAAAGCGTTGGAATTGAGAATGTGAAAGCGAATTTGCTTCCAGAAGACAAGCTTGAGTGCGTAAAACAGCACTATAAGAATATGGATAGTGTTAATGCGGATAATAAGTATTCGGAAGATAGCACAGGGTTGCTAGGTGCGGAAGCTTTCGACTTTTCTGGCGGAAAAACACAAAAACGTAGCATAACGATGATGGTTGGAGATGGAGTAAACGATGCACCAGTTTTGGCTGCAGCAAGCATCGGAGTGGCTTTGACAGATGGCACAGACACGGCTGCATCAGAATGTGCACAAGTTGTGATTATGAACAACAATATTTATGCTGTAGCAAACGCAGTGAGTGTAGCCAAACGCACAAAGCGTGTTATGGTTCAGGCTGTTATGTTGGGAATCGGTTTAGCTGTTATAAGCATGATTGCGGCGGCTTTTGGTCTAATTCCTGCGGTTCTTGGGGCTATGATGCAAGAGATGATTGATGTTGTGTCTATTTTATGGGCGCTTACTGCATTGAGATCTAAGTAAACAAGCTAGTTTGGTAATAGCTAAAATTAATGCAAGATAATTTGAGTCAATGCTAGATAATGTTAGATAATTCTAAATAATTCTAGTAAAACCTTAATAGTCTGCGTTAGTGAGCGTATTAGCAGCTTTAGTGACAATATTTTATTTAGTGACAATATTCACTTGAGTCTTTTCTCAAACCAATCAAGGCGATAATCTATTTATTGGAGCATTTAAGGAAGCGACTTATAAAACAGTTTACAAAAGAGTTCAAAAATGCTTAAGAATGCTTGAAATACTCAATATGGGGAAATTTTATGGAAACGAATTATAATGCGGATGCGAGCGAATTGCGAATCGCAGTTATTGGCGCGGGGCCTGCTGGAATATACTCGTCAGATATTTTTCTTCGTCAGCTTAAAAAATTGGGTGACGAAATGGGATTAGGTACGAGCGCTAGAATCGATTTATTTGAAAAACTACCAGTTCCATTCGGGCTGGTTCGATATGGAGTTGCGCCAGACCATCCGAGCATAAAATTCATTGCAGATGCTTTGGCTAAAACGCTTGATAATCCAAATATTCACTTGTATGCGAATGTTGAATTTGGCAAAGATATTACGCTAGAAGATTTATTGCCTCGCTACGATGCAATTCTGTTTGCTACTGGCGCTGTAGAAGATAAGCCGCTTAGTATTCCAGGAGCATCATTAAACGGCGTTTATGGCGCTGCAAAGTTTGTGGAATGGTACGACGGATATCCTACCAGCGAGCGTACGTGGCCGCTTGATGCAAGCGAAGTGGCTGTTATTGGTGGTGGAAATGTTGCTATGGATGTTGCGCGCGAGCTTTTGCGAGATGCAGATTATCTTAGAGAACACACGGATATTTCCGACGACGTTTACAATGGTTTGCTTAAAAACCAGGCTAAAACATTGCACTTGTTTATTCGACGAGGCGTTGCTCAAGCTAAATTCTCCGTGCAAGAATTGCGCGAGATGGAAAAGCTTTCTGGCGTGCAAATAGTTGTAAATGAAAACGATTTTGACTTGGATGACGAAACGATTGATGTTGCTGGAAAAGACAAATTGACTCGTCAAATGGTAGAAGAGCTTTTTGCTATACGCGATTTGAGCGAAGATATGGAAGATAGTGGAAACGTTGATTTTGAAGGCAATCCTGCAAATCGACGCTATATTATTCACTTCAATTCTGATCCAGTTGAAATTCTGGGAGAAGATGGGCGAGTGCGCGCTATTCGTGTAGAGCGTACAGTTACAAGCGCGGACGGAAAAATGACTCGTACTGGAGAGTTTGAAGAATACCCTGTTCAAGCGGTTTACCATGCGATTGGATATAAGCCTGCTAAGGTTTCTGGCGTTGCTTACGATGAGAATAAAACTCTTCTTGCGAATAAAGATGGTCGCATAGTAACTGATCCAGATGGTGATGTTGTGCGTCCACGCTTGTATGCAACTGGCTGGGCTAAGCGAGGACCTGTTGGATTAATTGGTTCTACAAAGTCAGACGCTTTGCAAATCGTTGAAAATATGTTGGAAGACTTAGCAAAAAGCTCGCTCGAAGAATGTGAATCCGCACTTCCTGGCAGATTGGCAATAGATAGAGAGCCTAAATCTATCGAAAATCTTCTCGCTTCCAGAGGCGTGGATGTAGTTGATTTTGATGGGTGGAAAAGAGTTGACGATTTTGAAGTTGAATCTGGTATGGCAGAAAATCGCGCTCGCAAAAAAGTTGTATCTAAGCAAATGCTTATAGATATAGCGAATCATCAACAATAGTTTGTTAATTTTTAGTGGTCACTTACGTTATGCACATTTGCAAAACGTAAGCGACCACTTGTTAACAGATTATAAATCTTAAATACACTAATTATCATTAATCTTAAACATATTAATTATAAATATACAGTTTTCATTCAGCAAAATTACAGTTCCGATTATTAGAATCGTAAACATGTTCAGCAATATAGGAATGCGATGCCGCAATTATCTGAAAACAGCAGCACTGTTCTCAGTAATCTGGTTGATTCTTGCCTTAATTTGGGCTGCCTGTGGATTGCGCTTGCCTATGCTGATTTGGTTTGTAGTTTTAGGAATAATTCTCAGTGTGTGCGCGTATTGGCTTTCTGGCAAGCTCGCAATTCGCATAGTGAATGCTATAGAAGTCAGTGAAGATGAAGAGCCAATCTTGTATGGTATTGTTCGCGAGATTTCTGCGAGAATCGAAAGACCGATGCCGCATCTTTATGTTGCTCCAATGGATAGTCCTAATGTTTTTGCAATTGGTCGCAGTGAAAGACATTCTGTTATTTGTTGTACGCGTGGACTCTTAAACATTCTGAACGAGCGTGAGTTGCGTGGAGTTGTAAGTCATGAGCTGATTCATATTTATAATCATGATATTTTGAATTCCACTATTGCTTCAGCTATTGCGACAATTATGACTTATGTTGGCTATGTTCTTACGTATTCCAAAAAGAAGCATACTGCTGATAGTGAGTTTGCTGTTAGATCAGAATCTTCTAAAAGCCGTTGCCCAGTGTTAAAGATTGTTGGTCAAGTTTTAAATGTGATTTTTGTGCCAGTTGGAGCATTGATGATTAAGCTGGTGGTTTCTAGAAGCCGCGAATTTGACGCAGATAAAAGCGCTGGAATGCTTACGGGAGATCCTGCAGCTTTGGCTTCTGCTCTAAATAAAATTTCTTACGGTGCAAAAATACATGAGATGAGTAGAGCCGCTGGATTGCAGGCAATGTCTTCGCTGATGATTGTAAATCCATTTGAAGATAATAAATCAAAATTATTGAAGATGTTTTCTAATCAGTCAGCTGTTAAAGAACGAGTTAACTTCTTGAGACTAATGGCTAAGTCGCAAGAGGATAATGCTGAGTATTCTGGGTATGCGGAAATGTCTTATGAAAATAAAACTGCTGCAAGATCAGATGAATTTGATAAGTCTGAATCTGTATTCAACATCCGATATGGGAGAAGATTCCCTAGTGGAGTTGTAGCCGTAAGCGGAGCATGATATCCTTATATGGTTTGTTGTCTAGATTGATTAATCGAGTCATTTGAAGGTATTAATCGCCAGCAGCCGAACATGCGGACATAGTTCATCGGTAGAATGGAAGCTTCCCAAGCTTCAGAGGCGGGTTCGATTCCCGTTGTCCGCTCCAATTAAAAAACGTTGATATATCAACGTTTTTCGCTTGTTCTTATGTCTTAGAAGTACGCTAAATGTGAAAATAATGTGTAAAATTCTGTGATTTTTTTTTTTAATCTTGACGCGAAAATCTTAGTTAAATTAAAATTGTATTGAATCCGCTATGGAAGAGGATTTAATTGGTCAGGAGGGTTTTATGTTAGATATGTTGTTTGCACTTGTTGCTGTTATATCAATGCTAATAGGCTTGGTTTTGTCTGTAATGCTTTGGGTTAAAAGCAGCAAGTCAGTTAAAGAATTGTATAAAAACGCATATGCATATGCAATTATTGATGTTGTATTAGGCGTATTGTCGTATATATCTTATGCTGCGACTATCAATTCTGTAGACATTGATGTGCGTGAGTTCTACACAAATTATTTCACGGCGCCATTGATTGTTCTTGCTGTTCTTGTTGTAAGTATTGCTGCTATAACTCTTTTTAAGAGTAAAAAAATAGCTATGTAAAATAACTAGATTAAACAGTTTACCCAATAATAATAGCCTTCTGAATTTAATTAAGATTCAGAAGGCTATGTTTGTCATATGTTGTGTTTGGTTTGATTGTGATTTGTTGATTTCAGTCTGAATTTTGTGTGTGATATTTAGACAAAAGATGCATAAATCGTATTTTTTGTACATTGGGTGTATAAAAAATTGTACATTGAATGTACAAAAAATACGTTTTTGTGTATACAAGTTCTCATAAGCACGCGGTTGTAACGCAATGCGTTTGAGTGAATATTGCATAAGTTTCATTTGGAGAATGTTTTAGTCTGGTCTTATCTGGATGCTGGAATACTAGACAATAGTTCAGCTCGCCCGAGTCTTCTCGGTGTGGGCTGATCTTCTTTCTTCACTAGGATGTTCTCGTGTTAGATAAAATCTTTAGGAGTGCACCACTAATAGAGGATAGTTGGATTAATCAATATAAAAAGCGCTAACTTATTTATGCATTAATACAGTAAGTCAGCGCTTAGTTTATTGTTAGTAAATTACATGAACTAGTTGCCTATTGCTAATTACAAGTTGCTAATTAACAATAGTCGATAAATTAGAACGTGCGAACATTGTAGAAATTATTAAGTTCTTCCATCCAACGTCCGGTACCTGATATATCTCCTCTAGTTCCTACGGTAAACCCTGGGAAATTGTTCATTCGTGGTTCAAAGTAGCTTCGAGAGCCATGCCCTTCTGCAGAATTGCCAACACTTATAGCTCCTGCAAAATTACCGACAGAACGAATAACTCTGTCGTTGTCTACTTTGTAATGAACAGCATAACCTTCGCGAGTCAGACGATTCCCTGCGTTTGCTGCAGTGCGAAGCCAACGGTTGAAGATATTTCCCCAAATTTGAGGAGCATTGAAAGTGTAGATTTTCTTAAGCCAAGAATATCCTTTACCGTCTGCGCGAATCAAAGCTCGTTGAGCCAAATAGCCTCCAAGAGAATGACCAGTAATATATAGATTATTTACAGTATGTTCTCTGCCATAACGCTCAATAAGTTGTTCAACATCGTAAGCCTGATCTGGATTGCGACCTACAGCTATTGCGAGATCATCGTCATAATCGTTGAATTGAGAAGTTCCACGAATTGCAAGAACTTGAACAGTTCCTTGCTCTAAGAACGGATAAGGACTTACATTTTCAAACAAGACAGCGTCAAAACCACCCCTATTGTGGTAGGTTTCTTTAACTTTCCAGAACGGGGCTATCTCATTGTGCATAAGACGATATTCATTGCGGTTCTTATAAATGTCATGAAGTGGTTTAGTGTAATCAAGAACCTTGTTTATATAACTATCATCGCGATAAGAAAGTTCAGAAAATAGTGTCATATCTCGTGGGCTTATATCCCATCTGCGAGGATTGCTGTCTTGATTATCTGGAATACCATCGCCATCGGTGTCATTCATCATAGGGTGAGAATTGTACCCATAATAAGCTTTACCGTTTTTAGTATAAGTGTAAATTTCTTGTCTATTAGTTAAGCCGTCGCCATCTAAATCAGCATTTGGGTCGAGAGGCGTTTTGTGATACAAAGCCATGTCTAAAGCTCCAGGAAGCTCCAGCTTTATATCTCCATTTGAAATCTGTTTAGCTGTTTCCTGTGTAAGAGGAGTATGTTTTTCTGTAAGCTGCTCGTTTTGAGTATACGCCATCGCTGGTGTAGTAATACTTAACATGCTTAGCATAAGACACAGGCTTGCAGATAAGCCTACAAGTTTGAAGCTTTTCTTCATGATTCCTCCTACTTTTGTAATCTATGTTGGGAATTAACCCGAATTAACTCGTTTTGGGAATTAATCCTTTTTTATTATCTCGCTAGTGCGTTTTACGCTTAAAGCTACAAATAGCAAGTTGTGTAATCTGCACCTTCGCTTAATTACAATTACAGTAATGCTTAATTTTCTTCAATAACTCTCTGCAATCAACTTTGACGATATGAGTTTGATTAAGAAAATCCTAGATTCTTCTAAGTATTCTTATATGCTCAAGTCCGCACTTGATGTGCACAAATCTACGCTTGTATTGGTGTAGATTCTATGACCATGCTACAGCATTAATGAATTAATTGCATTATTAATTAACCTAAAATAAGCGAGAATTGTTACGTTAATGTTGTTATGTTGTTATGTTGTTTTAGTAATTGTTGTGTTGATATAGTGACTTAATACTGTTTTGTTTTACCTCGTTATCCTGTAAATTACACCATGTTGTAAAGATTTATCAGACGTCTGACGAATTGTAGTGTGATTGGTGTAATCTACGAATCAAAAGACAAATCTAAAGATAAGTCAAAAGACAAATCAGCTACGATTTCAAGGAGGATATCATGCTGAAAGCTAAGTTTGTTGTAGGTGCATATGCATCGTTGCCAAAAACTCGCGAAGATCAAGAAAAATACTACGATTTGTTAGGCAAGCAAAACTGGATTGCTGGAACAGAGATCCCTTACCCAGGAGATTTAGCAGATCCACAAAATCGCACGTGGCTAGCATCTGCAATACCAGCACATTGGCATGCTAACACCATAACCGCAATACCTGGGACAATGAGGCACATAAACTTTGACCCAGATCCAGAATTTGGACTTGCAAGCCCAAGCGAAGAGGGCAGACATCGTGCGCTCGCATTCTTTAAGGATATTCGCGAAGCCATAGCTGATGTTGCAGATAAACGAGACAGTTGTGATATATCGCACGTGGAAATACACACAGCGCCAACTCGAATAGCACAAGCAGACGCAATGAAAAAGTCGTTGGAAGAACTAGCACAACTAGATTGGTGTGGAGCAAAACTGGTTATAGAACACTGCGACAGATATATCGAAGGACAGAATCCAGAAAAAGGATTCTTATCACTAGAAGAAGAGATTCAAATTGCTAAAAATGCTGGGATTGGAATCACAATCAACTGGGGAAGAAGCGTTGTAGAAGAGCGAAAGGCTCAAGCTGCTATAGGACATGTGCACGAAGCAAGACGCGCAGGAGTATTACAAGGTTTAATGTTTTCGGGAGCTGGACCAGAAGCAACGCAATACGGATATGAGTGGATTGATGGTCATTTGCCAATGAACCCAGATGAACCAACGTCATTAATGACGTCTAAAGAAATTCAAGAAACTACTCTAGAGGCGCTAAAAGACGATTATGCAATCGACTATTTGGGTGCAAAAGTGTGCGTTCCGCAAGACGCGAGCGTTGAAGAGCGCTTGGGGTACTTATCGCGTATTCATGACGCTGTGAGCGCTGCGCAGGGCGAGTAAATAGGCAAAGTCGCAAACGCAAGAAAGAAAACGGAAACTACTTATGAATGAAACAAAAGATTCTCGCCCTACATATCTTGCTTTTGACATAGGCGGAACAAAAATCGCCTATGGATTGGTGACTTTGCCAGATTCTAATATTCGCCAAGAGAATGCAGATTACGTATCTCCAACAGTGCAAGAGCATGGTTCAATGCCAACAGAAGCTGCAAAAGGTGGAGAAAGTATAAAGAATCGCTTAGTGGAAAAAGCGTCGCAAATCATAGAAGAAGCGCAGAAAAATGGCAAAACTATTAGCGGAATTGGAATAGCAGCTGCAGGAGTGCCAAATAGCAAAACTGGCGAAATTGTAGCCGCTACAGACATTCTGCCAGGTTGGCGAGGACAGCGAATTTATGACGCATTTAAGAGCGTAACTGACTTGCCAGTTTATATGATTGGCGATGTTGGTGGACATGGTTTAGGCGAAGCCATTTACGGCGCAGGTCGCGGAAAATCAATTGTATTTTCTGTTGGAATAGGCACTGGAATTGGTGGTGCGATTATTATAAACGGCAAGCTGTTTACAGGAGCGCACGGAGTTGCTGGTCATGCTGGTCACGTTGTTAGTGATTTGGGAGTAGGTTTTGATTGTTCTTGCGGAGCAAATGCTGGACATATTGAGCCAGTTGCTTCTGGAACAGGTCTTGCGACTCTTTACAATCGAAATCTTCCAGCTGGTACTCAAGAAGCACAAAATGGTTATGATGTTTGCGTAAGAGCAAATTCTGGTGAAGAATATGCAAAAGAAATTCTTGCTAGAAGCGGTAAGGCTTTGGGTGAGTGCGTAGCTGGAATGGCTAATCTTATAGATCCAGATGTGATTGTGCTTTCTGGGTCTGTTGTAGAAGCTGGTGATATTTGGTGGAATGCTATGCGAAGTGGATTTGAAGATTCTGCTTTGGCATTGATTAAGAACACCCCAATTTTAAAGGGTCAACTTGGAGGATCTGCTCCTTTGATTGGTGCTGCTTGGGCTGTTCATTTAAGTTTGAACCATTTTTAAGTTATTTTTGAACCATTTTTAATCATTTTAAAAAGGAGGAATCTATATGAATCCTGTAATTGAAAAAATTAAAGGTGGCTTAGTCGTTAGCTGCCAAGCTTATCCTGGAGAGCCACTAAGACACCCAGAAACAATGGCACAAATGGCAATGGCCGCCGTAGAAGGTGGTGCTGTTGGCATTAGATGCCAAGGATTGTCTGATATTTCCGCGATTAAAGGGCAGGTTGATGTTCCTGTAATTGGAATTTGGAAAGACGGTCATGAGGGAGTTTATATTACGCCAACTTTGCGCCACGCACGCTGCTGTGCTGCTGCTGGGGCAGATATTATTGCGATTGATGCTACGGATAGACCGCGTCCAGATGGTCTGACTTACGAGCAGACCGTTCGTGCTTTGCATGACGAAGGCATAGTTGTTATGGCTGATTGCGGAAACTTCGACGATGCTAAGCGCGCGGCTGATTGCGGAACAGATATTATATCTACGACTTTGGCTGGTACTTCTCCAGGAAGACCAAAGACTGATGGTCCTGATTTTGAACTTTTAGGCCAGATTTTGCAAGCTTTCCCAAACTATCCGATTATTTGCGAAGGGCGTATTCATACTCCTGATCAGTTGCATAAGGTTATGCAAATGGGAGCTTGGGCTGCGGTGGTTGGAACTGCAATTACACACCCAACGTCGATTACGCGCTGGTTTGCGGCAAAGCTGTAGGCGGTGCATTGTAGGCGGATTTATCGCCAGCAACCGTACTTGATAAAGTAAACAATTAAATAAAAGTATTGATTATATGTGTGTTGATTTTGTGCGGTTTTGTGCTAATTTAATGACTTTAAAAATTAAATCAAAATTTTCACAAATTCGACACACTTATAACTTGACATCAGACATCAGACCTCTTATGTTTAAAGTAACGCGAAAATAACGCACGCGCTATAATTTAAAACGTTTTCGCATTCGAGGATGAAATGCGAAGAAAACAAACTCAATGGTGAGGAGAAAATATGGCACGAATTAACTCAAAGCTAACCGCGGTAATCGCTGCAGGTGTAGCCGCATTAATGATGCTTTCTGGCTGCGGTGGAGCAAAAACCCACAAGGCGTCAAAAGCAAAGACTGCTGTTAAAGATACAATCACAGCTCAAGTCGCATATGCAAGCCGTGACTTTGCGCCATCCACTACTTCGGGCGCATTGCCAATGGCAGCAAACTGGCATGTGACAGAGCCGCTCTATGCTCTTGATTACAGCAATTTTAAAGTCTTCAACGCTCTTGCAAAAGGTGAGCCAAAGAAGATTTCCGACACCGAATATGAGGTAACAATTCGCGATGCTGCAAAGTTCTCGGATGGAACTGAAGTAACAGCAGGAGACGTAGTATCTTCCTTCAAGCGCACAACTGCAAAAGGCAGCCTCTATATATCTATGCTCGACTTTATTGATTCAGTTGAAGCAAAAGACAATCGTCATGTAATCTTCAAGCTAAAGAAAGCATTCCCACTGTTCAAGCAGCGTCTTGCTTTAATCCAGATTGTTCCAACAGCAAAGTCTGACGCAGATCTTAAGAACATGCCAATCGGCTCTGGTCCATGGAAGTATGTGTCCATTACAGATAACCAAGTAAAGTTTGAGCGCAACGATCTTTATAACGGCAAGTACAAGGCACAGACCAAGAAGATGGTTTGGAACGTAACCGTTGACGATACTGCTCGCGTAACCGCAATGCAAGGCGGAAAGACAGACGTAATGGAAATGGTTCCAGCACAAGCATTCAACACTTTGAAGGCGTCTGGTTCCGAGCTTAAGACCGCACAGGGCTTCACGCTTCCATTCGTTATGTTCAACACAAAGCAAAAGCCATTTGATGATAAGCGAGTCCGCCAAGCAGCTCTCTACGCGATTGATGTGAACAAGCTCATCACCAACCAAATGAGCGGTCAGGGTGAGCCAGCAACAAGCTTCTTGCCAAAGAATTACGCAAACTATCATAAGGCAAAGAACGTTTACACCAAGAACATTGCTAAGGCAAAGAGCTTGCTTAAGGAAGCTGGTGTAAGCGGTCCACTAAAGTTCACTCTTTACACCACAGACCACACTTGGATTACTCAGCTCGCTCCGCAGATCAAGAACGATCTTGCTGAGATTGGTATGGATGTAGAAATCAAGTCCATGAAGTCTTCTGCACTTTACCCACAGATTACCGACCGCGACGATGCAAACTACTCCATGGTCCTCGCTCCAGGCGACCCATCTGTATTCGGCAACGACCCAGACTTGTTGATGAGCTGGTGGTATGGCGACAATGCTTGGACCCGTCAGCGCACATTCTGGAAGAACTCCGAAGGATACGCAAAGCTTCACAAGCTCATGGATTCAGCTCTTGAAGCCGCCAAGCCAGCAGATCGTCAGAAGTACTGGAACCAGTGCTTCGATTTGATCAGCGACGAAGTTCCTCTGTACCCACTCTTCCATCGTAAGACTACGACTGCAGTAAAGAAGGGCGCGTTGGCTGAGTGGAATGCAATCGGCTCCACTGGCATCAACCTTGTAAAAGCAAAGCTAACAAAGTAGGTGCAAGCTAAAAAATAACAAACTTCATTTTCCCTAACCTCTAACCGCAAAACCGGCCCGGCTGTTTACCTTTCTCGCCTTTGTGCAGATGGGCCGGTTTTGTTATGCCTTAATAACAAATTTCTTCAATGGATGTGTGGATGTCTTATGAGTAATTTTCTTAGACTTTTAGGTAGGCGATTAATCGCACTGCCATTCATGGCATTCGGTGTTACGTTCCTCGTATTCTTCCTTATGTCATTTTCAAAATATGATCCAGCAGTTGCAGCATTAGGTGAAAACTCATCGCCAGCAGCACTTGCCGCATTCCGCCATGAAATGGGTTACGATCGTCCGTGGTGGGAGCAGTTTGGGTCTTACATAGTTGGACTATTCCAAGGAAACATGGGTGTTTACGGTGTAAATAAGGATTCTGTAGCTCAGAGAGTGGCAGATGCCTTCCCGATCACCTTGCAACTAACCTTCATTGGTTTGTTGATAGCAATAATCTTTGCAGTAATCTTCGGCGTTTTTGCAGCTCTTTACCGCGACACTTGGGTGGACCAAACAGTCCGCGTGCTTTCGATTATTGCAATCGCAACTCCATCCTTCTGGCTCGGTGTGCTTTTGATTTACGTCTTGCAAATCAAGCTTGCATGGCTCCCAGGATCTGGCGATTTTGTGCCGTTTTTTGAGGATCCAGAAGCTTACATCGCTAGAATGGCAATGCCTTGCTTCGCATTAGGTCTTCCAGTAGCAGGTCAGCTTACGCGAATCATACGAACCTCGATGGTAGAAGAATTGGATAAGGATTATGTGCGAACCGCAATCGGCGCAGGTATTCCAAAGAGTGTGGTGGTTGCTAGAAACGTGTTCCGCAACGCTCTGATTACACCAATCACGACTCTTGGTATGAAGATCGGTTACCTCATGGGTGGTGCAATCGTTATCGAAGTTATTTTTGCACTCCCAGGAATGGGCACTGCAATGTTCGACGGCATTAATGGCAACCAACCAATGCTTGTTCAAGGTGTTGTTTTGGTTGTTGCAATTGCATTCATCTTCATAAACATTATTGTTGATTTGCTTTACGTGTTAATCAACCCAAGAATTAGGACGGTGTGACATGCTATTCGGAAAGAATCAGGTAGTAGATGCCGCATCTAAGCCAGGCATCAAATTTAACAGATTTAAAAGCATGAGCTTAGGGTCTAAAATATCGCTTATTGTGATTGCAATACTGGCATTCTGCGCAGTATTCGCGCGATTCCTAGCTCCATGCGACCCAGTAAAGATTACGCAAAACTATCAGCCGCCAACAGGAGCGCACTGGTTTGGTACCGATAACCTTGGTAGAGACGTGTTCTCGCGCGTTATGTACGGCGCACGCTACTCGCTCGTAATAGGCTTGTCATCTGTTATCTTTGCTTTGGTAATGGGCTCAATAATCGGCGCAATCGCAGCTGTAAGCCGCACTTGGATATCTGAGCTTATAATGCGACTGATTGATATAGTAATGTCAATTCCAGGAATCGCATTAGCGGCTGTGTGCCTTGCAATTCTTGGACAATCCATGATTGGTATCATCATTTCCATCGGCGTGCTTTACGTTCCACAAATCGCAAGAATTGTGCGCGCAAACATTATAAGCGAATATGGAAAAGATTATGTACGTGCAGTAATTGTTTCTGGCGCTCGCGCACCTTGGATTTTGCTCAAGCATGTAACTCGTAATATTGCAGCTCCAGTTATGGTGTTCACAACCCTTTCTGTGGCAGACGCAATCGTGTTCGAAGCTTCTCTTAGCTTCATCAACGCTGGTATTCCAGAGCCAACGCCAACATGGGGCAACATTTTGTCTTCTGCTAAAGCAGGCGTTATCTTCGGATACTGGTGGCAGGCATTGTTCCCAGGCTTAGCAATCATGATTACCGTTTTGTGCCTCAACATTCTTTCTGAGGGCATTACGGACGCAATGGTTGCAGCTCCAACCGCTCCAGTGGCTAAGAGTGCTGCAGATGCGGATGCGGCTCGCAAGGAAGACAGGATTCTCACCGACCCAGTTGCCGCTTACAAGGAGCAGCACGACGCTTTGGTTGAGTCCTTGGCAAAGCTTCGCGAAGCCGAGCTAAAGCGCACGGATCGCTTGCAGCCAACGTCTACTGAGCCTCCAGTTATTGAAGTTAAAGACTTGTGCATTCAGTTCCCACGCTACGGCAGCGTAAATGTTGTAGATCACCTGAGCTTCTCTGTTCGTCCAGGCGAAACAATGGGCTTGGTTGGTGAATCTGGCTGCGGTAAGTCAATCACTTCGCTTGCGATTATGGGCTTGCTTGATCCAAAAGCTAAGATTAGTGGACAAATCCTCTTTAACGGCAAGGATCTTGTAAAGCTTAGCCCAAAGGAGCACAATGCTTTGCGCGGACACGAAATCGCAATGGTTTACCAAGACGCGTTGTCTTCCTTAAATCCATCAATGCTTATTAAAGCGCAAATGAAGCAGCTGACTTCTAGAGGTGGTACTCGTAGCGCCGAAGAGTTGCTGGAGCTTGTAGGCTTGGATCCAAAGCGCACGCTTGAATCCTACCCACACGAGCTTTCTGGTGGCCAGCGTCAGCGTGTGTTGATCGCAATGGCACTTACGCGAGATCCAAAGTTGATAATCGCAGATGAGCCAACAACCGCTTTGGACGTTACTGTTCAAAAGCAGGTGATTGACCTTCTTAACGAATTGCGCGAAAAGCTTGGATTCGCAATGGTGTTTGTAAGCCACGATTTGGCTCTTGTAGCAAAGGTTGCGCACTCGATTACCGTAATGTACGCAGGTCAGGTTGTTGAGCAAGGCTCCACCAAGGAAATCCTCACCGATCCGCATCACGAGTACACGCGCGGCTTGCTTGGCTCCGTAACCTCCATTGAGGCTGGCGCTCCAAGATTGCATCAGGTTCCAGGAACGGTTCCAAGCCCATCCGACTTCCCTAAGGGAGATCGATTCGCACCGCGTTCTTCTCATCCAGATCAAGGACTTGATGTGCGCCCAATAATGAAGCGTATTCCAGGAACATGGCACTTCTACGCTGCACCTCCAGAGCCTGAAACGGATGCACCTTCCGCAATTTTGACCAACTCCGATAAAGGAGATGTGCGATGAACATGAATGTTAATGACGCAAACAAAAATCAAAGCGAAAATGGCGATGTTCCAATCATCGAGTTGCGTGACGCCGAAGTGGTGTTCACTACTCGAGCAGGATCTGGCTTATTCCATAAGAACAAGATTACAGCCGTAAACAAGGTGAATCTTAAGCTTATGCCAGGCAAGACGATTGGTATTGTTGGCGAATCTGGTTGCGGAAAGTCTACTACTGCAAACATTATGTGCGGCCTTCAGCAAGTTACAAGCGGCAAGGTTTTGTTCAAAGGTCAAGACGTTACGCATAGAACTGCAAAAGAGCGTATGGATATTGGACGCGTGGTTTCCGTTGTGTTCCAGGATCCAGCAATGGCTTTGAATGCGCGCATGAGTGTGATTGACCAGTTGATTGATCCGCTTGTTGTGCACAAGATTGGAAGCAAAGCCGAGCGCGATGCTAGAGCCAAGGAGCTAATCCGAATGGTTGGTTTGCCTCATTCTGTTCTTGGCGCTTTGCCAGGTCAGCTTTCTGGCGGTCAGCGTCAGCGTGTGGCAATTGCTCGTGCACTTTCGCTTAACCCAGATGCAATAATCGCAGATGAGCCAACTTCCGCTTTGGATGTTTCTGTGCGTGCTCAGATTTTGAATCTTCTTTCCGACTTAAAGAAGAAGCTGAATCTTTCAATGGTGTTTATTAGCCACGATATTCAAACAATCCGATACATATCCGACGAAGTTGTTGTTATGAATCATGGAACGATTGTTGAGCGCGGCGAAACTCACCAAGTGATTAACAATCCGCAAGATGAGTACACAAAGATTTTGATGGGCGCGGCGCCTTCGCTATTGCATCCAACGGAAGAAGAGTGCAAGTAGTGTGAGCAAGCGCTAGTTGTTAGTTGTTGGTCGCTAGCTTAAATGCGCGGGCGGTCTGTTAAGACCTTGCAGTAAATCCATGCAGGCCGCCCATTAATTCCAAAATCTAAAGTCATAAGTCATAAATCATAAAAAGTCATAAATATAAATACGAAAGAAGTTTAATCATGGCAGAAAAATTCCATGGTGTTATTCCACCAGTAGTTACGCCATTAACGGCAGATGGCGAAGTAGACGTTGTTAGCTTTGAGCGTTCGCTTAACCGAATGATTGAGGCAGGCGTAGACGGCCTGTTTACGCTTGGATCTTCTGGCGAAGTGGCATTTAGCACGGATAAGCGCCGTCGCGAAATCATTGAAACCGTAATGCGCATTGTTGACGGCCGCGTGCCAGTGTTGGTTGGGTGCATCGATACGGAAACAAACCGCGTTATTGAGCATGCAAAGGAAGCTAAGGAGCTTGGAGCGGCTGCAATCGTTGCAACAGCGCCATTCTACGCACTCGGCGGCATGGCAGAAGTTGAGCGCCACTTCCGTCTTATTCACGAAGCTGTTCCAGATTTGCCACTGTTCGCTTACGATATTCCAGTTTGCGTGCACACAAAGCTTCCAGGCGCTTTGCTTGTAAAGCTTGGTAAAGATGGCGTTCTTGCAGGCGTTAAGGATTCTTCCAACGATGACGTTTCGTTCAGGTTCCTTGTAGATGACAACAATAAGGCTGGTCACCCATTGACTTTGCTTACGGGTCAAGAGGTTGTTGTTGACGGCGCATACATGGCTGGCGCAGACGGTTCTGTTCCAGGACTTGCAAACGTTGAGGCCACTGGATACGTGCGCATGTGGAAGGCTGCTCAGGCTGGCGATTGGGCAACGGTTAAGAAGGAGCAGGATTGGCTTGCTGCTTTGATGCGAATCGTTACTGTTCCTAGCGGAGTGGCAGGCTTCGGCGCTGGCGTTGGAGCATTTAAGACCGCAATGGCGTTGCTTGGCGTGTTTGACACAAATCAGATGCCAGATCCAGTTTGCCCACTTAAGGGAGAAAATGTTGAAGCCGTGGCTCGCGTTCTTAAGGAAGTTGGCTTGACTTTGGCAAAGACCCCAGAAGAAGTAAGCGATTCTACTAAGTGAGTATTTTTATCAGATAATTTAAGCAAATAATTTAAACAAAATCGTTTATTCATGGTGCATAGTAAATAAATGGTATTGCGGCGTACGCTTAAACGTATGCCGCAATGCTAGTATTTGCTTGGAGTATTTGCAGAATCAAAAATCACCGAAGCTTTAAAGGAGAAGCTAAAGATGGCTGAAGTTATTATTGTAAAAGATCAGGATGAGGCAGGCGAGCTATACGCCGAATCTGTTGTAGATTTGATTAGTCGCAAGCCAGATGCAGTACTAGGGTTGGCAACAGGATCAAGCCCATTAAAAGCCTACGAGCATCTTGCAAAGCTTGTAAAAGACAAGAATGTTGACGTAAGTCGCGTGCGTGGATTTGCGCTTGACGAATACATTGGATTGCCGTTAGAGCACGAACAGTCTTACCACAGCACAATTCGCAGAACCGTAACCGATTTAATCGGCCTAAACCCAGATTTAGTTCATGTTCCAGGAGATGTTCTTAATGGAGCACCATTAAGCGAAGGTGATAAGATTGCGCACGCTGGAGCAGACTACGACGCTGCTATTGCTGCTGCTGGTGGGATTGACGTGCAAATCTTGGGAATTGGCTCCGACGGCCACGTTGGATTCAACGAGCCAGGATCTTCTCTTGCATCTGGTACTCGCGTTAAAACACTAACCGAGCAGACTCGCGTAGACAATCGCAGATTCTTTGACGGTGATATTAACCAAGTTCCAACTCACTGCATAACACAAGGAATTGGAACGATTTTGCGCGCTCGTCATCTCGTTCTTCTTGCGTTTGGTGAAAATAAGGCAGATGCGGTAGCTGCAACAGTAGAAGGTGGAGTAAGCTCGCTATGCCCAGCTTCTGCGCTTCAAATGCATCCTCATGCAACAGTGATTATAGATGAGGCTGCTGCAAGCAAACTTAAGCTTGCTGACTACTATCGCTGGGTGTATGCAAATAAGCCATCTTGGCAGGGGATCTGATACACAAGTCTGAAATTTAAGATAATAAATTTAAGATAATAAGATATCAAATAAGCACAAGCATAGGTGAATGGAATGTCAAAAGATGTGTATTTAGATGCCGTAAAGAAGATTGATGATTCACTAAAATCAAACGAAGAGCGCAATTTTGTAGTGCGCAATGTAAGTGTTGTGGATGCTCGAGGAATTGTGCCTAATTCGTGGATTTTGGTTAGTGACGGCGTAATTCTAGAGACTGGCATTTTAGACGAAGACCTTGCTTTAGCTATTAGCACTCGCGGCTTAAGCGCATCTGATTTAAGTGTTGTGGATGGGTGTGGCTGTTTTGCTACGCCAGGGTATATTGATCTGCACGCTCATGGAGCCTGGGAGCATTCGTTTGACGATGGTGCCGAAGGTATTGCTATAGCGCGCGCGTATCACATGCTTCATGGAACAACTAGGCAAGTTCTTAGCTTGATTACAAACCCTCTTGACGTAATGCAAGAGAATTTGCGTACTGTTAAGCGTGTTATGCAAACGCGTCCAGATGTGCTTGGGTCGCATTTAGAGGGTCCATTCTTGGCGCTGTCTAGAAAAGGCGCGCACGACCCTAATTGCCTAGTGGACCCTACTCCCGAGCGCGTTGAGGCGTTGCTCGAGGCAGCGGATGGAACTTTGCGCCAGATTACTTTGGCTCCAGAGCGAGAACACGGCATGGAAGCGATTAAGCGTTTTGTAGAAGCTGGCGTGATTCCAGCAGTGGGGCATTGTGATGCAGATTATAAAACCGCGCGCGCGGCTTTTAATGCTGGCTCTACGCTTATGACTCACATGTTTAACGCCATGAACGGCATTCATCACCGTAAGCCAGGTCCAATTCCTGCAGCCTTGGAGGATTCGCGCGTAACGATTGAGCTTATTAACGATGGTTTCCACGTTGAAAACCCAGTTTTGAGAATGGCTTTTGATGCTGCTCCTAATCGCATTGCGTTTGTAACAGATGCTATGGCTGCAACAGGTTGTGCGGATGGTGCTTACAAGCTTGGCGCTCTAGACGTTACGGTTACGAGCGGCCATGCAAGGCTTGTTTCTAATGGAGCTATTGCAGGATCTACCCTGATCTTGGAAGTGGCAGTTAAGCGCGCTGTTAAAGAACTTGGCATTGGTTTGCCAGCAGCGATTGCTGCTGCAACTCTTATTCCTGCACGTGCGCTTGGAGTGGATAAGCCGAATGCTATAACTAGCGCTCCTTTGGGCTTGGTCGAAAAAGGATACGCTGCCGATTTGCTTTTGCTAAATCCAGGAACTTTGGCAGTTGAGCACGTTTGGTGTGACGGCCATAAAATTTCGTAACGGAAATCGTATCGTTGCGATTAAAGTGATGTCAATGTACTCAGGCATCACCATTGAAGATGAAAGAACCGCTCTCGTTTGGGGGCGGTTCTTCCATTTCATATGCATAAAGTGTGGTGTTCTTCTACTGTGGCAAAGATGTGAGTGTGTTTTCCCTTACTTGGTATTGCGCGAGGTTTGAGTATTTCTCTCCTCGCAAGTCCCGTCGCTACGCTCCTCTTTTATTGCTCGTAGAGAAATACATCAAACCTTCTGAATGTCTAGAACTTTTGCGTGTCTTTTATCACCGAGATTCTCGATTTTTCTTCTTCATTCGATGAATCACCACCTTCGGCGCTGAGGTTCATCTCATTCAGTGCGAAAAATCTCGAATCTCTACCTAACCTGGCAGCGTTATCTAATCAATTGCGGATAATTCGTAAACAACACACAAGTGTCAATATTTGCTAAACGGCTGCAAATATGGTAGCTTTGTGCTCTGTATGCGAACGTGGCGGAATGGTAGACGCGCTGTC
Source organism: Gardnerella lacydonensis (assembly GCF_048545055.1). Lineage (NCBI taxonomy): Bacteria > Bacillati > Actinomycetota > Actinomycetes > Bifidobacteriales > Bifidobacteriaceae > Gardnerella > Gardnerella lacydonensis. Next base: position 30,104 of record NZ_JBKQXT010000001.1, on the reverse strand, counting down.
TTCAGGTGGCAGTGAGTGTATGCTCATGCGGGTTCAAGTCCCGCCGTTCGCACTCTTTAAGAACGTTGATTTTTCAACGTTCTTTTTTATTTTGTGACATCATCTTACAGCAGTTGCGCGTTTGCATAAAAATATGTGATAGACTAAATAAGTAGATGTCGTAAGACGTCAGACGTGTTAAAACATAGTGGTTTTAATTTTTCTGGTCATGGAGGACTAAAGATGGAACGCCGTTCAACGAAGACGACGAGCCTTATTGAAGATATCGCGGATATCGAGGGTTCGAAGCATACGCGATTCAGCCATGCCACAATAAAAATTACACCATCTAGCGAAAACGCATCATGCCTCAATCGTAAAGATAAAAACGAAGGAATAAATCAAAACGAAGGAATAATAGGATTTAAATTTGTAGCAAATGCGGATTGTGATTTATTAGATATTAAGCCCGCGCAAAAGTCGGAAGCTTCTGCACAACAAGAGCACACAACTCCAATAATAAAAATAAGTATTAAAGAAGACGCTCCACTGCTTAGTGCACAAAATCTTTTAGAAGATATCGCAGACGCAAACGGCGCGAAAGAAATTGTGCTACACATGGAAGACGCCTTAAACATAAGCAACGGGCGCGAACACGATTTTGCAATAACGTACGGAAGTTTTGGAAGCCGATTCTATTTAGACGGATACCAATGCTTTGCAAGCGCGACTAATCTTGGGCCGCAAAGAGTGAGTGCAAAAGCGGCTGAGGCGTGTGCAGCAACGAAAAAATCTTCGCAAATCTATGATTTTTATTACTCAAGTCACTTGCCAAATCCAGGAGAAATTGCAAATTCGTCCACTCAGGCACAGCCAGACATATGGTTTGCAGGACCTACTATTTGTGCAAGAGACATAAAACGCGTATCTTGCAAAACGAGCGGAACTCTGCACATTCAATTCAGATTGCGCGGACCAGGTCAGCACGGAGTGCTTTTTGCTGCTGGAACAAAAACTAAACAAGAATTTAGCGAAAAAATAAGCGTGTATGCAGGGCAAGAAGGTATAAAAATCACGCTAATCGACGACGAAACAGGCGTAAAAAGCGTAATCGAAGCAGCCGCAAGCGTTGACGACGGCGAATGGCACGACTTGATTATTCGCGCAAATCGCGGAGCAACAGACATTTGCGTAGACGGTTACAGCGAGTCGCACAACATAGGACAATTCTGGTTTGCAAACATAACGGGATTAAACGCCGTAAGCATTGGCGAAGACTTGCGCGGAGTGCGATTAATGGGCGAAGCCAGAACGGGAGGAATTTACTTTAGCGCGCTCACCGAAGGACAAATCCAAAGAATATCGAAAGTAAAGCCACTTGTAACAACAGCATTATTTGACACGGGATATGCAGAATCTCGCAGCTACAGAATACCATCTCTTGTAAAAACGCGCATGGGAACGCTAATTGCAGGAGCCGATCAGCGAACAAGCGTTTCAAACGACGCCCCAAACCACATAAACTTTGTAATTCGCAGATCCACAGATGGCGGAAAAACGTGGGGTCCTTTGCAAACAGTAATCAACATGCCTGGCAAAAACCTTGGAAAACTGGGCGCGAGCGCAATCGACTCCTGCCCTATTTTAGATCCAGCGGGAAAAAGCGAAAGAATTAACGTATTAATAGATCTTAATCCTGGCGGAATTGGGTTAACAAATTGCAAAACCGCTGTAGGCGTGGACGAATGCGGAAGAATCAAGCTGGAAGATCGCTTTGGCAGACACTACGCAGCATTAATGGATGGGAGCGCGGCCGTAAAACTGCCATGCGATTCTAGCGAAAAAGAATGCTTAACAAAGTGGCTAGTTTTCCCAGACGGAAGTATAAAAAATAGCGATTTGAGTGATGATTTGAATGGTGATTTGAATCGTAACTTGAACAGCACTTTAAGCAATAATCAAACTTGCGACAGTTCCACGTGGAACATATGGAAATCGCAAGAAATTGCAAGCGAAAGTCAGCCATTATTCGCCGAAAAAACGTGTTATATAGCGCAAATCTACTCGGATGACGACGGCAAAACGTGGAGCGCGCCACGTCTAATCGATCACATGGTTAAAGAGCCATGGATGAGCTTCGCTGGAGTATGCCCAGGGAATGGAATTGTTATTAGACAAAGCGAAAAACATTACGGCAGAATACTCGTGCCATTCTATTGCAGCGCTCAAAGCAAATCACACTATTCTTCGGGAGCGCTTATTTCGGATGACGACGGCAAAACATGGCGCCGAGGCAAAATGATTAACGAAGGACGATTAATCAACGGAAAAATCGTAGATCCTATAACAATGCAAGACGACGATGCCACAAGCTCCGAAACTGTGTTTGTTGAACGCAAAAATGGCGATATTTTAGCTTTCTTCCGAAATCAAAATCGCTCGGGATGTGTAGGCAAAGCCATTAGTCATGATTGCGGAGAAACGTGGAGCGAGCTGATTTTTGACACAAGTTTGCCAGAAATATTCAGCCAGCCGAGCACAACCTGTTTTAACAGCGAAAATGCAGATTGCATAGCCTTTGCAAACGCGAGCCAAATGATGCCCTATCGCGGCCGCGGAGTTGTGCGATTCAGCTACGACGGTGGGCAAACGTGGGCAAAAAACGTGTGCATAAACCCATTCCATCACGTTTATCAATGCCTTAGCTCTAGCAATAAACGAACTTTGCAACTACTGTGGGAAAGAGAGACTACTGGAATCTATATAACAGCAATAGATTCCAATCTTTGGAAGCAGGATAATTTACAAATAGGTTTTAAAAGCAATGCAAAAAGTTTAAACAATACAGATTTAGATTGTATAAAAAATAAAATAAACACAAGTGAAAAAATGAAAGATTTAGAAGAAGGAAGCCTTACGCGAACTGAAAGGAGCCAACATGGAAGAGACATTTAGCAGCCATGAAGACGACGAGATGACAACACTAGATCGTTTATCTTTCTTACAGGCAAGCTCAAACTCAAACTCCGCTCCAATCACAGCTAGAAAACGCTGCGATGAAACAATGGATGCGATCAGGTCGCTCATATTAAGAGAACGCTTGCAGCCAAAAGACATGCTACCAACAGAACCAATGCTTTGTAACTTGATTGGCGCATCAAGATCTTCGGTGCGCGAGGCAATTCGTAAGCTTGAAGCGCTTAATATTGTGGAAGTTAAGCAAGGAAAAGGCATGTTCGTTGGCTCATTATCGCTTGACCCAATGGTGGAAACACTTGCATTCCGCTCTTTAATCTCAATAAATAAGAATTTTGAAGATTTAAGCGATGTTGTAGAAATGCGAAAATTCCTAGACCTTGGGTGCGCGGATAAGGTGGTTGAGTCACTTAAAGGAACGCAGCAGCCAGAGCTGGAAACGCTTTCGGAAATAATGGCTAAAGAGGCGCACGCTGGAAAAACGTTCCTAGAACAAGACATTGCTTTCCACACTGGTATTTTGCACGCGGTAAACAATACGATTGCAGAGCAATTCGTGCGATGCTTGTGGCTTGTGCATATGGCGGTTTTGCCACAATTGGGATTGGAAGTTTCGGACGAACTTGAAAAGACAGCTAGAGCGCACGAGCTTATGCTTAAAACAGCTATTGCGGGAGACGCAGATGGGTATAGGCAGGCTGTAAACGACCATTATGAGCCAATTCAGTCTATTTTGCTCAATAGACTGCATAAGCACTAAAGCACGTAATTCCCTTACGAATAGACGATTTCGAGCTGCGTAATGCGTAAACTATTCCCGCTTTTTGTTGTTAGACACGCCGTTTAGAGCTACAAAAAGCGGAAAAATCGCTCTCGCTGACTGCATCACGTACGGTAGAGATTCGAGATTTTTCGCCGCGAGCGAGGTGAGCCTCAGCGCCGAAGGTGGTGACTCGCCGAGAGAGCAAGAAAAATCGAGAATCTCGGTGATGAAAAACACGCAAAAGTTCTAGATATCCAGAAGGTTTGATGTATTTCTCTACGAGCAATAAATAGCGCCATACTGAGGCCTTGGAATATTAACGTTCATAAGACCCCCGTAAAGGAGCGCGTCACTTGCGAGGAGAGAAATACTCAAACCTCGCGCAATACCAAGCAAGGAGCGCGCAACACCAGATAAATTATCCGCGCGAGCCATTTTCGTAGTAGTGTGCAAGCGATTCATCGCGGAAGTTTTCAAAATATCCGCCGTCAATCGATGCACGAATATCGTCTAGAAGTTTAATAAAGAATCGCTCGTTGTGAATAGTGGCAAGCGTGTATCCGTTCATCTCTTTAGCGCGTAGCAAATGATTTACATACATGCGCGAATAATGCGTGCAAGTGTAGCAATCGCATCCAGCTTCAAGCGGACCCTGATCGTGCTTAAATTCTGCGCGCTTCACGTTGTATCGTCCGTGGCGAGTAAAAATCGCGCCGTTTCGTCCGCATCGTGCAGGAGCCACACAATCAAAAGTATCGCCGCCGTTTTCTACGCAAGCAAAAATGTCGTCTACAGCAGCAATTCCAAGCACATGGCGAGGGCGATTTTCTGGCATAGCGTCGCAAATCCAAGCGCAAGTATCCCCAATAATGCGCTTTTCAATCGCTCCGCCAATACCGACTCCGTCAAAGTCAAGTGAAGCAATCTGCTCTGCAGCATGTCTACGCAAATCTTCGTAATTAGCACCTTGAACTACTCCATACAACGCTTGATATGGCTTTCCCAATCGCGCCTCGGTTAATCGCTTGTGTTCAGCAACACAACGCTTAGCCCAGCGGAAAGTGCGCTCAACAGACTCCTCTTGATAACGGCGAGTGTTCATAAGAGTTGTAAGCTCATCGAAAGCAAACATAATATCAGCGCCAAGCTTATGCTGAATACCCATTGAGATTTCAGCACTGAATCGGTGAGTTGAGCCGTTGAGCGGCGACTTAAAAGTAACGCCATCTTCGTCAACGAAGGCCATACGCTCTTTGCCTTCTGCAATAACGTCGTCGGATTTCATTCCAGTAACGTCCATTGCAAGAGTTTTTTTAAATCCCGCTCCAAGCGAAAGCACTTGGAAGCCGCCAGAATCCGTAAAAGTTGGACCATTCCAGTTCATAAACTTTGCAAGCCCGCCAGCTTCGTCTAGAATGTCTTCGCCAGGACGCTCATATAAGTGGAATGCGTTAGAAAGCATGCATTGGCCGCCCAAGTCTTTTATTGACTCTGGCAGCACGGCCTTCATTGCGGCTTGAGTTGCAACAGGCACAAAAGCAGGCGTATGAATATCTCCATGAGGCGTGTGAATCACGCCTGTACGTCCGTATCTTGCGCCGTCACGCCCCTTGCCGTCCGCCGTATTTTCTAAACGCGTTTTCGTTACAAACGAGAATTCTCTGCGATCTCCTGGTTTACCAGGCTCTGCTCCGCGTGGGTGTTCAATAAGATTAGTCATACCTTTTACTCTATTAGAAGGTATGACGATATGCTCATAAGTTGCGGCATTGTGCGCGGAAAAGTCGCCAGCAACCGTTCGCTAAATTCTACGTGTTTATGTATTTTCTATAAAAACCGCTAGCTAATTTTACGGTATTCATACGGTAACTATATGGTATTTATACGGTATTATATGGCTAAATATTCAGGTAATTTTAAGAGCAAAACGGTTAACTCGTATTGTAAGAAAATTAAATCTTAGATTTTAACTTACGCTTTATTTGAGTGTAGAGAGATTAAATCGCGTAAAAATCGCATATTAACTTGTATGAATGCGTGTAGTCAGATTAGAGTATGTTGTGTTAAAAGATTTAAGGAGGATTAATGGCTGACGATATTTATGATTCTAAGGCCTATGATTCTAGTGATGTGCAATCTGAGCAGTCTTCACAAGGACAGTCGCAGACGGAGAATGCTAAGCAGACTGGTCAGGATGAGCCTCAGATTTATCGTCCTGCTCCAGAATATGGTGCATATGGTCCTGTTGATACTGGTGACGGAAGCGATGAAAATAATTCTGCAAACTCTTCGGTTGCTGGCGACTCTTCTGCTAATGATGGTGAAGAATCGTCAAGAAACACAGTTAACGGAGATTATGCGCGTTCGGATGACAATTTGGATAATCCGTTCTTGCCTTATGCTGATCCTTATAGCAGCAATATTAAAAATTCTAGGTTTGGGAATCCTTATGATTTGAGTGATGATGCTGTTGGCGATGATGCTGCTGATGGAGATGCTGGCGATAATCAGGGTGATGCAGTTCATGGCGAAGTACAGGTCGTAAATCAGGGTTCAAATCAGAATCCAAATCAGAATCCAAATCAAGGTCCACATGTAGTGTACAAAAAGCGTGGCGCTAGAAAAGAGTCCAGAGAAAACTCAAATATAACAGTGGCGATTGTGTCGTCAATTATTTCTGCAGTGGTATGTGTTGTTGTAATGTCATTCGCTATTACTCAAGGACTAATTTCTATTCCAGGTTCGGGAACGCTTGCAGATGTAGGCGCGCAATCATCTTCAAAAGGCACGGCAGTAGTAAAAGGTGGTCAATCTCCAGATTGGCGTTCGGTTGCTAAAAACGTTTCTGGCGGCGTTGTGTCTATTCAAGCGCGCAATGACAAGAATATGAGCAAAGGCTCTGGGGCAATAATCGACAAGCAAGGTCATGTTGTTACAAATAATCACGTTATTGCTGGAATGCAACAGTTGCAAGTAACGCTTTCTAATGGTCAGATTTACAAGGCAAAGCTTGTTGGAACCGATAAAACTACCGATTTGGCTGTGCTTAAAGTAGACGGTTTGCCAAGTAATGTAAAGCCAGTTGAGTTTGCTGATTCTGATGCGCTTGCTGTTGGAGAACCTGTGATGGCAATTGGAAATCCTCTTGGATACGACGATACTGCTACAACAGGCATTGTTTCCGCGCTTAATCGCCCAGTTTCCGTTATGGATGATCAGAGTCGTTCGGAGATCGTAACAAATGCTGTGCAAATTGACGCTGCAATCAATCCTGGTAATTCTGGTGGACCAACTTTTGACGCTGCTGGAAAAGTAATCGGTATTAATTCTTCTATTGCCGCGACTTCTGCTAGAGGTGGCACAGCAGGGTCTATTGGAATTGGATTTGCTATTCCGTCTAATCTTGTTAAGCGCGTAGTAAACGAGATTATTAAGAATGGTTCTGTAAAACACGTTGCTCTTGGAATTATGGTTAAAAGCGTGAACGTAACGCAAAATAACATTACGCGTGGCGGCGCTCAAGTGGCGTCTGTAACTCCTGGTGCTCCTGCAGCAAAAGGCGGAATGCGTGCTGGAGATACAATCGTGGCGTTTAATGGAAAGCCTGTAACAAGCAATTATTCGCTTTTGGGATTTGTGCGTGCTACCGCTTTGGGAGATAAGGCGACAATAACTGTTGTTCGTGGTAATGGAACTGTTAATTTAACGGTTAAGTTTAACCAAGAAGAAGCTGCTGTTAATGGCGCAACTCGTCAAGACCCTCGCTCCTTGAGGAAGCGCGGAAGTAAAAAGCCTGATTCTTCAGATAAGAAGAGCCAGAATGACAATGGAGGCGATTCTTCAGATGGAGATGATGATTCTTTGGATCAGCTCCCTCGAGGCGGAGACGACGATTCCGACGATGGTGGCATTTTTGACCCATTCGGTTTCTGGTAAACTGATAGCATGACTTACAAAGATTTTTGCCAACTTGCATCGGAACGTTTTTCCGCGCGCGACTTTTTGGATAAGCCGATTGAGCAAAACGTTTTAGAGTCAATATTGCATACTGCTTCTCTTGCGCCAAGCTGGAGCAACACAAGAGCTTACGCGCTTGCGATTGCGCAAGGTGGCAAAAAAGATCGCATTGTGAAAGCTTATTCAGATAAGTGCAATGCAATGCTTAAAGCCAAAGATAAGAGTTTGAGCGAATCTGAGCGCGCTCAGTTTGCTCAAGAGTCAGCGCCTAATGGCGACGTTCCTGTTGCAAAGCCGTACCCAGACGATTTAAAACAGCGAAGCGCTAAACTCGGTCTAGCGTTATATTCGCATTTAGGAATTGAAAGGCACGATTTTGCAGCTAGGAACGCCCATACGCGCAGGAATTTCGAGGCTTTTGGAGCACCCGTTATTGGCTTTGTTTTAGCTAGACGCGATTTTATGCCATTTGCTGCAATGGATGAAGGTCTTATGCTACAAACGCTGTTTCTTGCTGCTAAAGATTTAGGTGTTGACTCTTGTCCGCTTGGAGTTTTGGCTACTTGGCGAGATCCGTTAGATGCGGAGTTTGATGTTCCAGAAAACATGGAGCTTTTAACTGGATTTGCGCTTGGATATGCTAGCGATTCGCATACGAACGAGTTTAGAGCAGAGCATCCAAAGATTGAGCTGCTTTAGCGATTGTTTTTGCTTATTTTATATGCGCTTTGCGCTCGTAAATAGTAGACGTGCTTTCATAAACCCAAGCTTTCCAAGATGTTTTAACGTTGGAAACAGCGTGCGCATTGTAATGCGAAATGTTGTAGTTTAATGCCAAGAAGTAGTACCACGGTTGGCTGGATTCGCTAACAAAAAATTCTGGCTCGCCCTTTGATGCGCACGCTGCCAACTCTTGTACTTGCTGGCTTGCGGTAGGGCTTTCATTCGTTATAAAAGTCTTGTTTTTGTAAGCGCAATCTATAAGATTTTTAGAAAAATAAGGGTTTGCGCCTATTAAAAGCCACGAATATTGGTGAGTGTCGTTTTCTTCGTGAGAAATAACTTTTCCACTTTCGTCAACCTGCTCGTCGTTATGAAGCCAAGATGCTACAAAACGCTTATTTTGCAAGTGATTACTAGATATGTATTGTGCTACAGCTCTAGAAGGCGAATAGTCAAACAGAATGTCGTTTACGCAAGCAAACGCGTTCCAAATTAGGCTTGGTGCAAGGATTATTGATATTAGTAGGTTGATTTTAAAAGCTTTGTTTTCGGTAATTTTTGTTTTATTTTGATAAAGATTAGTCGGCTTTATTTTAGCTAGTGCAGATTTTGTAAAAATGGCGACTTTAACAAAAATCGCAGGAATATCTTTTGTACTAAGCGGCTCTTTGATGTGACTAATCCAAAGTATGCTTAGCAGAAACACAAAGATTAGACCTGCGTGGTGAAGCGTAAAATAGCGAACGGCTACGATTGTAAGGACAAGATAAGGGATTACAAGAACTGTAAGAAGTTTTCTGCGCTTGGCGATTCTAATTGCAAATGCCCAAATCGCAAGACTAAAAATCGTGCATATTGTGATTGGCAAAAAGTCAAAAGGCATTCTTCGCATTGAAATATCGCCATAAAAGCTTGTGAACATGCTTTCGGAAGGCATTACAAATATAAAAGCGAAGCATTTTGCGATTGTTGAATTACCATCAATCGTTGCGCGAGTGGCGAATGCGTTTTTTGCTGGCCATGCAAGAGCAAGGTTTGCAATGCCAAAAATGGCGATTAATCCCCAAGATATAAGTCGTGCTAAATTTGATGCTACTGTTATTCTAATTGCATTAAAAGTGGAACTAAAATTAGGAGTTTTGTTAGGAGCTTCGTTAATGTTCTTGCTAAAAACTCGCCAAATCCAAGCAATCGTAAATCCTGCAGCAAACGCAATTCCGTATACGCTAAGCAAGCACATAAACATAAGACTAATCGCCAGTTTCCAAGCGCTAGAAGTCTTAGAATCCGCACTATTCCAATAATGTGCCGTCACTAGCAAGCTTAAGCAAAGCAAAGCGTACGGTCGCGATGTAACTCCGTATTGGAAGCAAGCAAAATAAGTAAACGGAATAAGAAAAGTTGCAAGGCTGCTTGCGTGTTTAAAAGGCGACTTAAAAATAAGCCACGCACCTAGTAGGCTTGCACAAACCAGTTGAATGCCCTTAATTCCAAACTCGTATGGAACGCCATTTTTAGCTGCAATCGCAAGTAAAAGATTCCAAAAAGGAGGGTGACCCTCGTAATGCGTTCTAACGCTAATAATGTCTGCAAGCGACGAGTCGCGCGCAATCAGCCAGCTTTGAGCTTCGTCAAACCAAGGTTCGTGGAAACACATTACGATTGCAATAATCGCAATGTATAAAACAAAAGCTACTAATAAAGCTAATGTGCGCGCGTTATGTGAATCTTGTAAATTGCGTGGCTTAAAAATCCGCATTCGCATTACTGTTAACTCTTAATCGCAATGCGAATTACTAATTTTGACTCAAGGCGGCAAGCCTACGAGCGTTAGCAACAGCATACAAGCTGATTCCAGCTGCAACGGATGCGTTAAGCGATTCAACAGCGCTAGAGATTGGGATTCCAGCAATAGCATCGCAAGCTTCACGCGTTAGGCGACTCATGCCCTTGCCTTCGCTTCCAAGAACTACAACAAGCGGATCGGTTTCAAAACCAGTTTCGCCAACAAGCTTGTCGCCGCCGCCATCAAGACCAATCGCGTACCATCCGCGTTCGCGCAAACCTTGAATCGCCTTGTTTAAATTCACAACGCGAGCAACAGGCAAGTGTGCTGCAGCTCCTGCAGAAACCTTCCAAGCGGCAGCCGTAACAGATGCGCTCCTGCGCTCAGGCAAGATTACACCATTTGCGCCAAAAGCTGCTGCGGAACGAATAACAGCACCAAGATTTTGCGGATCAGTAACGCCATCTAGGGCTATAAACAATGGGCGCGCGTTAATGCGAGCGGCTGCAGAATCTGCCGCCTCCATAGCGCGAGCCTTCTTTTCTGCGCGATCAACAAGCTCTTGCAACGAATAGTATTGATAAGGCTGCACTTTTAATATAATGCCTTGATGATTAGTGCTGTGAGCAATGCGATCCATTTCCAAGCGGTCCGCTTCCAAAAGTCGCAAGCCTTGCATGCCAGCAAGCTTAACGATTTCGCGCGTGCGATCGTCGTGCTCAATACGATTTGCCACATAAAGTTGCGTGCTAGGAACGCCTACGCGCAAAGCTTCAAGAGCTGCATTTCGCCCAATCACCAACTCGTCGCTATCTGTGCCCAACTTATCTACTCTGCGTCTAGCCGCCAAACGTGGATCTGCAAACGTGCGCTTAATCGCAGCTTTTTTAGCGAAATAAGCCTTATGATACACGCGATCTTCTGCTTTAGGAGTAGGTCCTTTGCCGCGCAATGCATTACGATGTTTTCCACCCGACCCCTTGGTCGGTCCTTTTTTCATAGCCATATTCCTATTTTCACATGCCCCCGAGGCATTGACGATGCTTTGGTGCTGCATTAGCGAGGCATTAGTATTTGGCGCTTTATGTGGCATAATAGAACGGTACTTAATTATTGTTATTGCAATAATCCACAACCGCGCAATAATCAAAATTTTGAGTTAACTTTGCATAAAATCTTGATTATTGACTACTCCGCGGCGCTCCCAAGGGGGAAAATATGGTTGATCAAAGTGATCAATCCAAAGATCCGTCATTGCAAGACGTGCAAAATGTTGCAAATGCGCTTAATGTAAACGTTTCTACGGGTTTAAGTAGTGATGAGGCAGCTAAAAGGCTTGCGCAATTTGGACCAAACGTTTTAGCTAGCGCTCCTAAAACACCAGCGTGGAAGAGGTTCCTCGAACAGTTTAAAGATCCGCTTGTTTACCTGCTTATAGCGGCTACTATTATTTCCGCAATCGCATGGTTTGTTGAGCGCGCTCAACATGGTGGCGAAAGTGGCGGCGAAGTTCTGCCGTTTGACTCAATAGTTATAATCGTGATTCTTATAGCAAACGCTGTTTTGGGCTATATTCAAGAGTCGCGTGCGCAAGAAGCGGTTGAAGCTCTGGCAAAAATGAGTGCTCCGCAAACGTCTGTTCTCAGAGATGGGCGAGTTATGCGCATAGATACGGCGGATGTTGTGCCTGGAGATATTTTGGTTCTTGGCGAAGGCGATGCCGTTTCTGCAGATGCAAGGCTTATTGCAGCCGCTTCTTTGCGCGTTGCAGAAGCAAGCCTTACAGGCGAATCTGTTGCTGTCGGCAAACGTCCAGAAACTCTAACTTCGCCAAAATCTTTGGCAGACCGTACAAACATGGTGTTTAATGGCACTGCCGTAACGCAGGGCACTGGTCGCGCAATTGTCACGTCTACTGGCATGAAAACTCAGGTTGGAAAAATCGCGGATATGCTTTCTAGTGCGCAAGAAGAAGCTACTCCTCTCGAGAAGGAGATGGTTCGCGTATCTAAGGTGCTTGGAATCGCAGTGTGCATTATTGCAGCCGTTGTGCTTGCGTCTATGTGGGCGCTTGAAGGATTCCGCACTATTGAAGATGTTATAGATTCTTTGCTCCTTTCGGTATCTCTTGCTGTTGCTGCTGTTCCAGAAGGTTTAGCGGCGATTTTGACAGTAGTTCTTGCTTTGGGCGTTCAGCGTATGGTAAAGCATCATGCTGTTGTTAAAAAGCTTTCGTCAGTGGAAACGCTTGGATCTGCATCTGTTATTTGCTCCGACAAAACTGGTACTTTAACTCGAAACGAGATGACTGTTGAGCGTGTTATAACGCCTAGTGGCCAAGTGCAGCTTACAGGTAGCGGATATAAGCCAGAAGGACGAATGGTTTTGCTTGATTCTTTAGATGCGGATTTGGCAGTTCCTCCAGCTCTGGCTACAGAGGTGATTGGTGCGCTCGGCTCTGGGTATTTGGCAAACGATGGCGACTTGCATCATAATGAATCGTCTGACGCATGGCAGCCAGTTGGCGACCCTACCGAGGTTTCGCTTATTGTTGCGGCGCGCAAAACCAAGGCGGACAAGCGTTACGCGCATCTTAGTCGCGTTGCGGAAGTGCCATTTACTTCTGAGCGCAAACGCATGTCTGTTGTTGTTAAAGATGGCTCGGATTCTGGAAATCTTATTGTTTGTGCTAAAGGCGCTCCAGATGTTTTGCTCTCTTATTGCACGCGAATCGCAGTGTCTGGCGCTGTTCGTCCGCTTACAGATGGCGATCGCGAAGAAATTCTTGCAAACGTGGAAAAGCTATCTGGAGAAGCGTATCGCACGCTTGCAATGGCGTATAGGCCGCTTGGCGTAGATAGTTTAGCTAAAGTTGACGGCATGGTTTCTAATGCTGCTGGCCAAATCGCAGATGTTGCTGAACAAAGTGATGTTTTGGAGTCTGATTTGATTTGGAACGGCATGGTTGCGATTATTGATCCTCCTAGAATCGAAGTTCGAGATAGCGTTGCTCAAGCGCATCGTGCTGGAATCAGAACTGTTATGATTACTGGCGATCACCCGCTTACTGCTGCTCGAATCGCTCGCGACCTTGGCATTATTGGAAAAGATGAGCATGCGCTTACAGGCGATGAGCTTGACGAATTGCTCTCGCGCAACGACGATAATATTGCTTTTGATGAAGCTATAAGTAAAACTAGCGTGTACGCGCGCGTTGCTCCAGAACACAAGCTTGCGATTGTTTCCTCGCTTCAAAGGCAAGGCAATATTGTTGCTATGACTGGTGACGGCGTAAACGATGCTCCTGCTGTAAAGTCGGCAGATATTGGTGTTGCAATGGGCATTACGGGTACGGAAGTCACTAAAGAATCTGCCAAGATGATTTTGGCTGACGATAACTTCTCTACAATTGTTGCAGCCGTGCGCGAAGGTCGCGGAATTTTCGACAATATTCGTAAATTCTTGCGATACTTGCTTAGCTCCAACGTTGGAGAAGTGTTTACCGTTTTTGGTGGCGTAGTGTTTGCTGGCGCTTTGGGAATTACGCAGCCAAATTCTGTTGGCGTAACTTTGCCTTTGCTGGCAACTCAGCTTTTGTGGATTAATCTGCTTACGGACGCTGCTCCTGCGCTCGCAATGGGCGTTGATCCGCAAACGGATGATGTTATGAATAGGCGTCCGCGAAGACTTACGGATAGCGTTATTGATAAGCCAATGTGGGGAGACATTGTGTTTATTGGTGTGATTATGGCAGCTATAACGCTGATTGGCATGGACATGCATTTGGCTGGCGGATTGTTTACAGACCGCTCCACAACTGTTTTAACTCATGCCGCTCAAATGACTCACGCGCGCACAATGGGCTTCACTATTCTTGTGTTTGCGCAAATGCTTAATGCTTTGGCTTCTCGCTCGCATTTGCAAAGCGTGTTTGTTGGTTTGTTTGCAAATCGTTGGCTTTGGGGTGCAATCGCAGTTTCTGTAGTGTTGCAGCTTGCTGTAATTTATATACCATTCCTTAATGGTCCGTTTGGCACGGTTCCGCTCGACTTTATGGAGTGGGTGGAGTGCCTTGGGCTTTCAATGGTTGTGCTTATTGCTTCGGAGTTAAGAAAGTGCGTTTTGCGTTTTATGGCTCACAAGAAGTCTGCATCTGCTGTTGCGATTTCTGCTTAATATTTTCGACCGCGGCACGCGCTACACTTGGCGTATCAGTGTTTAAGTGTTTGTTTTACGAAGTTTTATCGCAAGGAGATTTGACGTTATGCTGTTGTCTGATCGCGACATCCTCAAAGCTCATGACGAGGGTCATATTGATTTGACCCCATGGACCCCAGAAATGGTACAGCCTGCGTCGATTGATGTGCGGCTCGATCGATTCTTCCGATTGTTCAATAATCACGCTTACACCTACGTGGATCCTGCAGAAAATCAAGGCGAGCTTACTGAGCAGTTTGCGGTTGCCCCTGATGAACCTTGGATTTTGCATCCTGGCGAGTTTGCGCTTGGTTCCACTTGGGAGTATGTGAAGTTGGATTCAACGATTGCTGCGCGCTTAGAAGGTAAAAGCTCGCTTGGTCGTCTTGGAATTTTAACTCATTCCACGGCTGGCTTTATTGACCCAGGTTTTGAAGGCCATATCACCTTGGAGCTTTCAAACGTTAGCACTCTGCCAGTTAAATTGTGGCCAGGCATGAAGATTGGCCAAATGTGCTTCTTCCAGCTAAGCTCTCCATGCGAAAATCCTTACGGATCTTCTGTTAACGGATCTCACTATCAAGGTCAGCGTGGTCCAACACCATCTAGGTCTTATGAGAACTTCTATCGCGCAAATTTGGAAGATTAAATTTATAAGATTAAAGTTAAAAATCTAGATTTGAAAGTCTAAATTTGTAAGATTAGCAACGAATATCAAGAAAAATCAGGGGAAAAGTAGCAAACTTTCAGGAACTTATCAGCTAATGTACTAGCAGCACTAAGGATTATGTGTTTTCATAATATTAGTGAAAAACTTAAAAAGTAATTCACGAAAGCTTATTCATATTTTTTCCTTTAATTTAAACCCCGACTTAAACGGTCGGGGTTAAATTTTTATGTAGCGTTTATGCGTTTAGCGCAGTGTTCGGGTTACAAGGGTTATAAATGCCAAAGCTGTGCCGTATGCTGTAGATATGACTAATCATAACGGTGTGATCTCAGATGAGTTCGACAACGGCGAGTTTGACAATAACGACAATAATGGCGATTTTGGCAGCGAAGACAGTGCTGCAAGCGCTTCAAATGGTCTCCATGCTGGTCGCGAATCTAGTGTTGTTCCAGGACGTTTCGGCGAAGATCTACATGTAAGCGCTGCCAAGTATTCTCGCGGAGAAGCGTCGGCTTACGCTACAAGACCTCTTCTTTTGCTTCTGCATGGATGGGGTTCCAATGAGGATGATTTGCTTGACTTGCTGCGCGTTGTTGCCCCCTATAATGATGCGATTTCTTTGCGCGCTCCGCTTCGATTAGATCAAGGCGCTTACAGCTGGTTCCATGATGCTGTTCCTCAGGGAGATGACTTAGATCGAGATATGTACGCTGCAGCTGCTGCAATTGACGAGTGGGTTGCTGCGAACGTTCCTGAAGATCGCGCTGTTGTGCCATTTGGTTTTTCGCAGGGTGCTGCTCTTGCTGTTCATATTCTCAGGCTTAACCCTGAGCGTTATCGTGCAGCCGTTGCACTTTCTGGCTTTGTAGCTCCTAATATTGCCAAGGATATTTCTCTTAATGATGATGTTCTTGCGGATCTTAATACGCCTGTTTTCTTTGGTTATGGTTTGGATGATGCTGTTATTGCTCCTTACGAGTTTTCAGCGGCTGCAGCCTGGCTTGAGGAACATACGTGGCTTGAGGAGAAACGTTATCGCGGGCTTGACCATGCTGTTCATATGGAAGAACTTGGTGATATTCGCTCTTGGCTTGCGCTGCACAATATTTCTTCGGGGTTAATGTGACTTTCGGCGCGCGCGAATATGTTCCACTCATGCAAGAAGCTTTGCGACTTGCGCGAACTGCTGCCGATTGCGGAGAAGTTCCAGTTGGAGCTGTTGTTGTAGACGGCTCTGGAGTGATTATTGGGCGCGGCTCTAATCTTCGTGAGCGAGACTCTGACCCTCTTTCTCACGCAGAAGTTCTTGCGATTAGGCAAGCAGCAGAGGGTCAAAAGTCTTGGAATCTTAGTGATTGCACGCTTGTTGTTACTTTAGAACCTTGTCCTATGTGCGCTGGCGCGATTTTACAAACACATATAAAGCGTGTTGTTTTTGGCGCATGGGATTCAAAACTTGGCGCATGTGGATCTGTTTGGGATATTCTGCGAGATCCTCATGTTGGCTCGCATCCGCAAGTTTTTGGTTCTGTTTGTGAATCGCAGTGTGTTCAGATTCTAAGCGATTTTTTTAAGAATTGCAGGTAGATTTTTAAGAGTAGATTTTTAAGAATCGCAGGTAGGTTTGATTTACTCAAGTCTTTTCTAGCTGTCTTCTCTAGCTTTGTTTAGTCTTGTTTAATATAGCCTAGTTTCGTCTTCTTTTATTGTGTCTTATTTAATCTTATCTATTCGTATTTTTAGATTATTTCATTTTACTAATAATTATTTTAATAATATAAATTTCTTAGTATTTTTATCTTGCAATTGCGCTTTTTAAATGTTATAGTTGCGGTAACGTTACCGCACAAGACTTACTACGGAAGTAAGAAGGGTGTGAAAACGTTATCTCATGGGTGACTTTGGTCAGCGCTGATGAAGCTACTTAGTGAGATTGAGGTTAGTAAAAACATCGTATGCATAGATGCATAGTGTGATTCTCTCAAAAGAGAGGAGTATATGGAAAAACGTAATTTAGAATATAGAATACAAGAGAAAATCAGAGCATATAAATTGCAATGTAAATAATCTTAAATGCTGTACTTGTATAGTTTTGTATAGTGTTACCGATGGGAGGTGCTATGACGTATATTACGATTCGCGATGTTGCACAACATGCTGGAATATCAGTGTCAACTGTGTCTCGTGCATTAAACAACACGGGTCGTATATCGGCAAACACCAAGGCAAAAGTTGAGCGTGCGGTTGCTCAATTAGGTTATATCCCAGATTCGCGCGCGCAAGCAATGCGATCGTTACGCACAAAAACAGTAGGACTGCTTGTGCCAGACATTCGTAACGCATATTTTGCCGAACTCGCTTACACTGTTCAAGACTCATTGTTTGAGGCAGGCTATTGTGCATTTATAGGAACATCATCTGAAAGTGCATCTCGTCAAGATTCATTTATAACCAGTATTCTTTCTCAACGTATTGATGGGGCGATTATAGTTCCTCAAGGCGAAGTTACTGAAGCTATGAGAAAGCTGATTGAGCAGCGACTCCCTATGCTGTTTATGGATCGCCACGTAGAACCGCAAGCTGGCGGCTTAGAACACGTGCCAGTAGTTGATTCAGACCCGGCAAAGGGCATTCGTGATGCGCTGTTAGATGTTCTGCAACATGGTTTTCACTCAGTTGGCTATATTTCTGGCCCAATTATTGCTTCGCCATCGTTGCAAGAACGTGAGCAAGCATTTAGAACCGTGGCTTCAGAGATATTTGGCGAAGAGCATGTATTCGTAGAATCAACAGGATTTGACCAGTCGTCGTGTGCAAGCGTAATGCATCGCATGATTAATGTTGGAGTGAAAGCTCTTATTATTGGCTATTCGCCAGATGCGTTGCGAGTAATGCAAGTGATGGCTCAAGAAGGATTAGTAATAGGCAAAGATATATCATTGATTTCTTTCGATGATGTAGAAGTGTTTCGCCTAGCAACTCCACGTATTTCTGTGATTTCACAGCAAGTTCAACGCATTGGCCACATAAGTGCTGCACTGTTTTTAGATATGCTTGAGAATAATGGTGACGTTAAATCGCAGCGTGTAGAAACTGTGTATATCCCTCGCGAATCGCTAGGGCGAGCATAGATTCGTAAAAAGCTGCAAAATATCGTCATTATTTAATGGTTTATCTATCAGTATCTCAACTGATTATTGCACTGTAACTTTGTTGTACGTGTATTAATTGTTTGAGTGAACATTGTTCGTACTCTGTACTCTGCGCATTGTACTTAATGTTGTATTCGCAATTTGCAAGTCAATATAAACGTAATTAAACAAACAATAACTTGACGTAATCAATGGTAATTTCGCGATTGCATTGTTGCTATAGCGAAGGAAGAGGCTAAACATGACGGAGCTGTCATTAGTAGGAGTATCGAAAATATTCGGTAATTCTACTGTAGTTGACAATGTGTCAGTAAAAGTAAAGCCAGGTGAAGTTCATGTTCTACTTGGTGAAAATGGTGCTGGCAAGTCAACTGTTATTAAAATGATGAGTGGCATTTATCAGCCAGATAAAGGTCATATTGAGATTAACGGCAAAACGGTGCGTATTCCTAATGTAGATTCTGCGCGCAAATTAGGTATTGCTGTAATACACCAAGAGTTAAATTTAGTGCCTGAACTTTCCATTATGGAAAATCTGTTTCTTGGCATGCTACCGACCAAAGCTGGTTTTGTTGATCGCGCAACTATGCGATCTAAAGCAAAAGAGGCATTGCAAGTTATTGGCTTAGAAGAAGATGTAGATAAGCCAATGGGAGAGCTTGGAGTGGCTCGTCAACAAATGGTAGAAATTGCTAAAGCGCTTATGCAACATGCATCTATTCTTATTCTTGACGAACCAACAGCAGCACTTACAAAGCGTGAGTGTGAACAATTATTCAGCATTATTGCAGATCTGAAATCTAAAAATGTTGGAATGGTATTTATTTCTCACCATTTGGACGAGATTGCACGAGTTGGAGATGTAGTAACCGTACTTCGAGATGGAAAATACGTTGACACTGTTAGTGCAGATGTTCCAGAAAAAGAACTTGTAAGGTTAATGGTTGGACGCGATATAACTAATCAGTTCCCACATGGAAATAGGCATCAAGGCAAGGAATTGCTAAAAGTAGAAGGATTAACGCGAAAAGGTGCTATTGAGGATGTGTCTTTTAGCGTTCATGCTGGAGAAGTCGTTGGGCTTGCGGGCTTGGTTGGTGCTGGTAGGACTGAGGTTCTTCGTGCAATATTTGGAGCGGATACTTACGATTCGGGATCTGTTACTGTAGACGGAAAAGTGATTCCTAAAGCAAATATTGCTGGCAGCATTGCTGCAGGTCTTGGATTAGTGCCAGAAGATCGTCGCGTGCAAGGCCTTATTTTGGAAGCCTCTGTTGCAGATAATCTTGGAATCTCTACGTTAATTCCTACATCTCATGCTGGTTTTGCAGATTTGAAAGGTCAGCGTGCGCATGAAGAAGAGACTGCAGAGAAATTGCGTATTCGCATGGCAAATATTGATCAGCTTGCTGGTTCACTTTCTGGTGGAAATCAGCAAAAAATCGTATTTGGCAAGTGGTCTATGGCAAACGTAAAAGTGCTGCTTTTGGATGAGCCTACTCGTGGCGTTGATGTTGGCGCTCGCGTTGAAATCTATGAGCTTATTAACAATATCGTTGAAAACGGTGGAGCAGTACTTATGGCTTCGTCAGATTTACCTGAAGTTCTAGGAATGTCTGATCGTATTCTTGTAATGTCAAACGGCAAGATCAGTGGAGAGCTTGCTGCAAGCGAGGCTACGCAGGAAAAGGTTATGGAACTTGCTGTAACGCATCTTAGTGAATCAGATAAATAGCAATAAATAACAATAAACAACATGGCGTGAAGTCATATTGAAAAATTAAAAATTGAAAGATTACTTGTAAAACGTAAAACTTGCGTTCTGCAGTTTGAAAAGCGCAAATAGGTGCTGTGAACTGTTGGAAACTCGTTAAAGGAGTATTTGTTATGGGTGCTACAAAGAGCGAAAAATCTCACCGTTTAGGGTATGGTGCAGACGACAAAGGCTTTTTGCCAACGTTAAAAAAGTTTGCATCTCGTAATGGTGCACTTATTGGTTTGATTATTTTGTGTGCAGCGCTTTCTTGCGCTACGCCTGCATTTTTAACAAGTGTAAATATTCTCAACGTTGGCATTCAAGCTGCTACGGTAGCAATTTTGGCATTTGGTCAAACTTTCGTAATCGTTTCCGCTGGAATTGATTTGTCGGTTGGTGCAGTTGCTGCGATTTCTAGCATGCTTGTTGCTTACACTGGCGCTTCTATGGGCTTACCTCCAATATTGACTATTGTTATTGGTGTAGCTACAGGTGCAGTTTTTGGCTTAATTTCTGGCGTTGCTAATGCTTTTCTTAAGCTGCCGTCGTTTATTGCCACGTTGGCAATGATGTCTGTGGCTCGTGGACTTACGCTGGTTGTTTCGGATGGTCGTCCTATTTCCACTTCGGGCATGGTGAATTTCTTCGGAGCAACAATATGCGGAATCCCTATGCCAATAGTGATGATGATTATTATGGGCGTTATTTCCGCAATAATCTTGAACTTCACTACTACAGGTCGTTCAATGTATGCTGTTGGCGGAAATATGGAAGCATCTCGTCTTTCTGGCATAAACATTCATAAAACTCAAATTATGGTGTTTATTCTTTCTGGCGTTTTTGCTGCTGTAGCTGGTTTAGTGATTGCAGGGCGTTTGCATTCTGCTCAGCCTCAAGCAGCTACCGGTTACGAGATGGATGCTATAGCGTCTGTGGTTATTGGTGGCGCATCGCTTTCTGGAGGCAAAGGTAAGATTTCAGGCACATTCGTAGGCGCAATACTTTTGGCTGTTATTCGTAATGGCTTGAACATTTTGAACGTTTCTTCCTTCTGGCAGCAAGTTGTTATTGGCTTGGTGATTGCGTTTGCTGTAAGCCTCGATACTTTGCGACGCAAGGAAGATACTCACTGAAATAAGGCATACTAAGCAATTAATAGACATAAATTAATAGACATATTAATAATCCGTAGAAACTTGATCTCCTTGCTTAGAAGGGGGGTGTTTATAAAGGTATTGACTTAATGGTGGCAAGCATCAATGCCTAAATGCAGCAAAAATATAATAAGAAATCTAACAAAAATCTAATAAAAATAATTTAAATTATAACTGAAAACAATTTAACAATATGGTAAATAAATGGCAAAAACATCAGCCTTATTTATGCAAATAATGTTTTAAATATTGTGATTTGCGATTAATAAGGCAATAGTCAAAGGAGATATGATGAATTATCTAGTTATGCGCCGTGGTATGAAGCTCGCTTGTGCTGTTGCAGCAGCATCGGCTCTTGTTTTCAGCATGAGTGCGTGTGGAAATGCAAGCTCTAACGACAAGGTCGCGCTGTTAGTGTCTACGCTAAATAATCCATTCTTTGTGGATTTGCGTGATGGTGCGCAAGCGGAAGCCAAGAAGCTGGGAGTTGATTTACAGGTTTCAGATGCTCAGAACGATTCTTCTAAGCAGCAAGATCAAGCTCAAAACGCGCAATCTCAAGGTGCTAAAGCAGTAATTATAAATCCTGTGGATTCCGATGCTGCTGGTCCAGCTGTTGCGCCACTTCTTAGCTCTGGTATGCCTGTGATTTCTGTGGATCGTTCCGTAACTGGCGAAAAAGTTACTTCTCACATTGCTTCCGATAATGTGGCTGGAGGTGCTCAAGCTGCCGATGCGCTCGCTAAGAGCATGGGAGAAAAAGGCGAAGTTCTGATTTTGCAAGGTATTCCAGGTGCTGCTTCTACACGAGATCGTGGCAAAGGTTTTAAGGACCGCATTAAGAAGTATCCAAATATTAAGGTTGTTGCAGAGCAGACTGCTAACTTTGATCGTGCTGAGGCATTGAACGTTGCAACCAACTTGTTGCAATCTCATCCAAATGCAGCTGGCATTTACGCAGAGAATGACGAGATGGCATTAGGTGCAATACAATCATTAGGTGCTAAAGCTGGTAAAGATGTTAAGGTAGTTGGCTTTGATGGTACTGCCGATGGTATGAAGGCAATTAAGGCTGGAACAATGGCTGGTACTATTGCTCAGCAACCAAAGGAGCTTGGACGTTCTGCTGTTGCTGCAGCTGTAAAAGCCATTAAGAAGCAAACTGTTCCAAAGACTGAGCCAATTACTGTGAAAACAGTTACAGCAAAGAATGTAGCTGATTTCGAGTAATAGTAAATCAAGTAGTACAAAAAGTAGTACAACAAATAGTACAAAAAAGTAGTAAACCAAATAGTGTGAAAAGTGTACAAAAAGTAGTACAACATTTATATGGCGTTGAAATCGTTGACTTGTATGCTGAGCGTAACAATTAATACGATTTTATTGCATATGCAACGTGTATGTTGTCATCGTTTTCAACGCCGCACTATTTGTGGTTTTTAATATCACGTTATTTTTGATGCGTTATTTTGGATGTACTATTTTGGTCATATTATTTTTGATGCATTATTTGTAAATATATAAAAGTAAATATTTAAAATAAAGTAAATACAAATAAGTAGATATTTAGTCTTACAACAATCATTACAGCAAGCATTTAAGCTTGATGAGCATTTGCTATTATGCGATTATCA
Source organism: Gardnerella lacydonensis (assembly GCF_048545055.1). Taxonomy (NCBI): domain Bacteria; kingdom Bacillati; phylum Actinomycetota; class Actinomycetes; order Bifidobacteriales; family Bifidobacteriaceae; genus Gardnerella; species Gardnerella lacydonensis. The sequence continues at coordinate 7,357 of NZ_JBKQXT010000001.1, read as the reverse complement.
CTGTTGATAGTCACTAATGCAAGGTAAAAATTTAATATCATAAGGAGGAAAAATGTTAACTCATGGCATCTTGAACTCGCAATTAGCGGCTGCTCTGGCAAAGCTTAGGCATAAGGATCAATTTGTTATTTCTGATTGTGGATTACCAGTTCCGCAAGGCGTAGAAGTAATAGATTTAGCTTTAATATTTGGGATTCCGCGATTTAGCGATGTGCTGAATGCAATCAAAGATGATTTGGTACTTGAATCAGGCATAATGGCTAAAGAAGCGTGCAATAAAAAGCCAGAAGAGTGGGTAAAAGAATCCTTAGGTGTGCCACTAACGTATGTTCCGCACGATGGCGATGAAGGTTTTAAAGCTTTAGTTTCACAGGCAAAATTTGTGATTCGTACAGGCGAAACTACGCCATATTCCAACGTTTTGTTGCGCTGTGGTGTTCCTTTCTAAATTTCTAAATTATAGGTTCTTTTATTAAATTTTAATATTAAAGATTAGTTGCTAATTTAGGAGAAAAATGCATTGTTATAGTGAGCTTGATTCATTAAGTGGATTGGAAAATATAGCGTCGCTTCGCTTAAATGATTTAAAAGTTACGCAAGAGAATATGCAAGAATCGCATAAAGCAGATTCAAACGCTATTGCAATAGTCGGCTCTATGAACGCGGATTACACTATTGTGGCAGATCGTCTTCCTAATCCAGGAGAAACCATTAATGGAAACGAGATTCGCGTATTGCCAGGCGGAAAATCTGGCAACCAAGCTGTATCGGCTGCAAAACTAGGTGCCAACGTTAAAATGTTTGGCGCAGTTGGCAACGATTCCAATGCTGATTTTCTCCTAAATTCTTTGCAATCTTCTGGAGTTGATACAACTTGTGTTCGTTGCGTAGAAAATAAAAAGAGCGGCGCAACGGTGATTACTGTAGATGCTCATAGCGGTGAAAACACTATTGTGTATGCTCCAGGTTCTAATTCTTTAGTCGATTGTGAGTATGTTCAATCGCCATTAGTAAAATCCGCTCTTACTAGCGCAAAAGTTCTTGGCCTTTGTTTAGAAAGTCCTTTAAAAACTGTAACTATGTGCGCGCAACTAGCGCATGAAAACGGCGTAAAAGTGCTTCTTAACGATTCGCCATTTTTAAACAAGTTGCCTAAAGATTTGATTGATTCTGCAGATATTTTGCTTGTTAACGAGCACGAGATGGCGCAACTTTTGAATATTGAAGAGCCAGAAGATGGTGATTGGTGTTCTTTTGATTGGAATCATGTAGCTCACGCTATGCATGATTTTGGCTTTGATGAATCTGTAGTTACGCTTGGCTCTAAAGGCTCTGTAGTGTTGGATTATTCCAAGGAAGATTGCGTATGCATGATTTCCCCTCAGCGCGTTAAAGCTGTTGATACAACTGGCTGCGGTGATGCTTTTATGGGCACAATACTAGCTTGTTTGTCTGTAGATATGCGATTAGACGAAGCTGCTGCGCTAGCGTCTTATGTTTCTGCGTATGCAGCTACTGGTTTTGGCGCTCAAGCTTCCTATGGCACAGTTGAACAAATTCGTCAATTCTTTAATGCTTAAGTGACTGAGTTGTAGGTGATTACGTTGTAGGTGCTTGCGATATGCGTATTTTTGTTATGCGTGCTTGCGAGATCCGCATATTGGCTCGCATCCGCAAGTTTTTGGTTCTGTTTGTGAATCGGAGTGTGCGCAATTATTGCGTAATTTTTTCGAAAATCATAGATAAAACTGAATAATTTTTTAATTAGAAACGCCGCAAAGATGCAATTAGAAAAATTTTGACATTCTCCCAAAACTGTGTAATATGCTATAAAAACAAAAAGCAGTTGGCTGATTTTAGTCACTACAATCAGCCTTACTGCTTTTTACTATATTCATAGTCGCTTCGACGAATTTCCATGTATGTACGAATTTCGCCTAAGCACATTTTTACCTAAAAGGAGGTGTCACTATGAGTGGCATGAAATATGCAATGATCGGTTCTGGAGCTATGGGGTATCGCTATGGCGTTTTGTTGCAGGAAACGGCTGGTATTCATGTTGATTTCATTGATGCCTGGGATGAAAATGTGAATAAAGTCCGCGAGCAAGGCGGAGTAATGGTGAGCCGAGATCATGAAAATCGTCATCTTGTGCCAATAAATATGTATACTCCGGAAGATTATGACGGAGATCCAGATGTGTGGATTGTGTTTATGAAGCAGATGCAGCTTGCGGAAATGTTGGAGCGTTGCAAGCATTTGTTTAAGGATCATCAGGTTGTGTTCGCTGCAATGAATGGTTGGGGTCATTTCGAAAAGCTTCAGCAGTATTTCTCGGATGATCGTATTTACGGCGGAACTGCCATGATTGCAACCGTACTGAATGGCCCCGGAGACGTTGATTTTATTGGTAAAGTCGGCGTTGGTACGATGAATATGTGTGCATTGAATGAGCAGGTGAGTGATGTTGAGCTTGCTATGCGAGACGACTTTAAAGCTGCTGGCTTGAATCCTACAATTACGGAAGATTTCAAGGGTACGTGCATGGCGAAGGTAGTTTTTAATTCCGTAGTTAACACTTTGTGCACAATGTATCAGATTCAGATGGGTCAGTTTATTTCGTACCCAGGAGCTATGGATATGGCTCGACAGCTTATTAATGAAGCGTATGACGTGTGCGATCGTGCAGGAATTCGTATGGTTAATACTCGTCAGCAGGAGTTGGAGGCTATTGACTACGTGAGCCGAGTCGCAAATCCTTTACATTATCCTTCAATGTACCAAGATATGAGTCGCGGACGAAAGACAGAAGTTGATTATATCAACGGATATATTGCAAAGCTTGGTCGCGAAAATGATTATGTGTGCCGTACTCACGAGTTCTTGACTCACGGAGTTCATTTGGCGGAGCTTGCATTCAAATTGCATAATCAGCAATAAATAATCAGCAATAAGAGGTATCTAATTCTGTATTTTATTTGGTATCTAATTTGGTATCTAATTTTGCAGAACTTACAGTGAATGAGAAGGAGACGCGGCTCGTGGTTTTTACTGCGGGCCGCTTTTTATTCTATTTTAACTATAATATTTACAAGTGCAACAACTTTCATATATACTTGTGAAAAACATAGTAAATATATGTGTATTAAGTATGTGTATGGATTGTCTGTAGAAAAGTTAGGGTAATGCATATGGTTACAGTCGCTCCGATAAGCACTATGGTTCCGATTAGTGCTTTTAGTAACGGTAAATCTGCACAGGCTTTTGCCAAGGTGAGTTCTGGTATGCCGGTTACAGTGCTAAAAAATAATCAACCAATGTACTTCATTATTAACCGTGAAGATTTTGAGCGTTATCAATCACTCGAAGAACAACTTCAAAAGTATATTGAAGAAGCTATCGAAAATAAAAACAATGAAGCTCGTAAGCAAGTTCAAAATCGCGAATTTACCCATGAATCACATACTGCTTCTGACATGATGGATTACCTAAATGGTCTGTGAAAAGAGACGTCTTCTTACAATCAAGTCATTTGATAATGACTATAAAAAGATTCGTAAAAAGCATATTAACACTGAAGATTTTCTTGCCGTATTTCAGGCTCTTATAGATAATAATCAACAGCTATTAAAGAGTAAATATCGTGACCATGCTCTTACTGGTAGTTGGAAAGGATACCGTGAGTTGCATGTACAGCCAGATTTACTACTTATTTATTGGGTTGATGGATTGTCTGTTTCTTTAGTATTGGTAAGAGCGGGGAATCATGATGAATTATTCTCTAATGCTCATACTAATTCTAAAATTATTCGCAAGTATTCTGAGATGGTAAGTAATACTTTAACGTTGCTTGCAAAATCCAAAGATAGCTAAAATAAAGATAGCTAAAATATAGAATAATAAAAATATAGATAATTAGAATATTAATGGGGATTAAATGACTACTTTTGACAGAGCAAACTTGCCAAAATCCGTGCGCACAAACGGCGCTACGCCAAACCCTTGGTGGGCAAATGCAGTTGTGTATCAGATTTATCCGCGAAGCTTTCAGGATACTAACGGCGACGGCATTGGCGATTTGAAGGGAATCACTTCTCGTCTTGATTATTTGGCTGATTTAGGTGTTGACGTGCTCTGGCTTAGCCCTGTTTACAAGTCTCCGCAAGACGATAACGGCTACGATATTTCCGATTATCAAGATATTGATCCACTTTTTGGCACTCTGGAAGATATGGACGAGCTTCTGGCAGAAGCGCATAAGCGCGGACTTAAAGTCGTGATGGATTTAGTAGTAAATCACACTTCCGACGAGCATGCGTGGTTCCAGGCTTCAAGAGATGCTTCTAGCGACTATGCAGACTGGTATTGGTGGAGGCCAGTGCGCAAAGGGCATGTGCATGGAGAGCCAGGTGCGGAGCCAAATAAATGGGGTTCGTATTTCGGCGGTTCCGCGTGGACTTACGATCCGAAGCGCGGAGAATACTATTTCCACCAGTATTCGCCAAAGCAGCCAGATTTGAATTGGGAAAATCCTGCGGTTCGTGCTGCCGTATACAAGATGATGAATTGGTGGATGGATCGCGGAATTGACGGTTTCCGCATGGATGTGATCACGCAAATTTCTAAGCGCATAGATAGCGAAGGACGTTTGCCTGGAGAATGCGGTTCGCAGATTGAGGATGCGCCGGCAGGCGACGACGGCTACTCTTCGCCGTATTTCTTCTGCTCCGATGGCCCTCGTTTAGACGAGTTTTTGCGCGAGATGCGCGAAGCGGTTTTCAAAGGTCGCGAAGGTTTCTTAACTGTTGGCGAGGCTCCTGGAATTTCCGCGCATCGAAACACTTATATTACAAATCCTGCTAATGGTGAGCTAGACATGCTCTTCTTGTTTGATCAAGTTAATGTTGATTGCGCAAATGGAACTAAGTGGAATCCTATTCCTCTTAAGTTGACGGCATTAAAACGCGCAATGGCAGATCAGCAGCAGGCTGTTAGCGAGGCTGGTTGGGCGAGCCTGTTCTTTAATAATCACGATCAGCCGCGTGCGCTTTCTCGCTGGGGTAGTGAGGCTAGCGATGAGATGCGCGTGCTTTCCGCTAAGGCGATTGCCATGCTTCTCCATATGCACCGAGGCACTCCATACGTGTATCAGGGTGAAGAAATTGGTATGACTAACGCGCACTTTACTCGTCTCGAGCAGTATCGTGATTTGGAAGCGTTGAATATGTTTAAGCAGCGCGTAGAAGAAGCGCATATTCAGTCGGCGGAATCGATGATGGATGCGCTCGCAAAGCGTGGTCGCGATAATTCTCGAACTCCTATGCAATGGAATGCGTCTAAATATGCAGGATTTATGCCTTTTAATGTTCCGTCGCAAAATAATGCGCAGCCGTGGATTAGTGTGAATCCTAATTATGTAGATATTAATGCTGCTGAGCAAATGGAAGATTCGGATTCCGTTTATTCGTTCTATAAGCGTTTGATTGCGTTGCGTCATTTGCAGCCTGTTGTTTCGGCTGGATCTTGGAATTTGATTGATGCGGATGATGAGTGTGTTTACGCGTTTATTAGGCAGGTTGAGCAGACTTGTGAAAATGCTAAGGCAGATGTGGCAGGTAAGGCAGGTCTTGAGAATGGTGTGAATTCTTCAAGCGCGGTTGCTGGCGATTTGCCTTGCGCTTCTGTAAAGAAGTTGCTCGTAATGATAAATATGACGGATTCATCTGTAGCAATACCTGATCAAAGTGCCGGATTGTTGCGTAATATCGCCTCTAACAGCGTATCGTATGATGATGTGATGATTTCTACTTACAGCGCGGATCATGCCCTTAAATCGCTTAAAAATGGCATGCTTGCGCCTTGGGAGGGAATCGCTGTTGGCTTGCAATAATTATTTTGTAATAGTCACTTTGCAATATTCACTTTGCAATAGTTTCGTCTACTAACTTTGGCAGAGCTTTCGCAATATCTTCGCGTATTATGCGCTCTGCCAAATAATCGTATTGCGTAGCGCCCAGGTTCATTATCGTAATCGGCACTCCTACGCGAGCAGCTAGTGGCACAAGGCTGGCAGCTGGAAACACTTCTAGCGTGGAGCCAATAACCCACAGTTCGCTTGCTTGCATAATCGCCTGCGCGCTGCGTTCCATCGCGCCTTCGGGAAGTGCTTCTCCAAAATATACTACGTCCGTTTTTATAAGACCGTTGCAAGGCATATTTCCGCGATACGGCAGCGCGCGCCTGCAATGTGGATCTGGGTGCGCGTCTAAGTCGCGCATAATGTCTGCTGTATTGTAGCTCGCGTGGCAGCTCATGCAATGCGATGTTCCGATGCTTCCGTGCAAGTTCACTACAATATCTGGGCTGTTTCCAGCTTTTTCGTGAAGCGCATCAAAGTTTTGAGTGGCGATTAAGTCAAGCATCCCAGCTTTCTCAAGTTTTACTAGCGACTTGTGCGCTGCTCCAGGAGCCGCGTTCCAAACTGGCGACTCTTTTTGCCATCGCCAAGAATAAATGCGTTCTTCTTCACTGCTTAAAAACGCGTCTATATCGTAAACATTCATTTGCCCTGGGTGCTTAGTCCAAACTCCATCTGGACCTCGAAAATCAGGAATGCCTGCGCTTGTAGATATTCCTGCGCCTGTTAGAACCACAATGTGGTGGTGTGGGTTGTTGTTAGTGTTTTTCTCGCTATTTCTCATATCTATATATATAGCACGCATATATATGGTGCGCATATATGGTGTTCATATGTAGTGCGCATTTCGTTTATGTTGTGAATTTTGTGGATATTGTGTATATTGCTTTGCGCGACACTCCCGGGTTTTGTGTTTTTTATGGTTTTTTGTTTGTTTTTTGGGTTGTTTTTGGTTTTGTGTTGGTGGTTGTGGTGGTTTGTTGTGGTTTTTTGCGTGTTTTCGACACGCCGATGTTTTGGCTTGTTTTCAATGGTTTTGTGGTGTTTGTTTAATGTTGGTTTGCGTTTTGGTGGGGTTTGGTGTAAGTTTATCTCTTGCTGCTCAGCGCGGCTGGTTCTCCTCGGTTGAGGTTGATGGGCCGGCTGGTGTGGTGGTGGTTTGAGAACTCAAGAGCGTGTCTGTACTACTTATTAGTTAATTATTGCCAGTTCATTGTCAGCCTCACGGATTGTGGGGTGCCTGAGAGATGGTTAAATGATGGTGAGGTTTTTTGTTGGGATGTTCTTTCCTTAAAGAATGTCTCGTCTTTTTCTTTTATATTGGAGCCTTTTGTTGGCTCTTCATTGAAGTTTTTCGTGGAGGGTTCGATTCTGGCTCAGGATGAACGCTGGCGGCGTGCTTAACACATGCAAGTCGAACGGGATCTGACCAGCTTGCTG
>NZ_JBKQXT010000012.1:0-1131 GCF_048545055.1 Gardnerella lacydonensis | reverse complement strand
TATTATCAGCCTCATCCAAAGCAAGCTTAGCCTCATACACGTAATGAGCAGCAAGCTTCTTCTTAGCAGCATCAGACAAGTTCAACTTACCAAGATCCTTGATCTTCTCATCAGGAGTGGTAGTATCATCCTTCTTGTCGTCCTTCTTGTCATCCTTCTTATGGGACTTCTTGTGATTCTTCTTCAAACCCTTACGATGATCATTGTTCATCGTACGATTATTAGAATGCTCGCCATCCTTGTCGTAAACATCATCTTCGCTAGTGGAAGCAATACGACCATTGACATAAGCATCTTCATCAACACGCTCCAAAGCAGCTGCAGTAGTAGCAGAATCAACATGCTCACCATCAGCAGTCAAAACAAGATAATTGCTAGTAACAGCAAGTTCAGCCTGATCTGGAGTCTGAGTCTTCGCCAAAGCTTCTTCTGCAGCCTTAGCAGCATCCTGAGCCTCAACATACGCACTGTTCTTTTGAGCAGCAGTCTCTAACAAGCCACGATAAGTGTCAGCAGCCTTAGTATCAGTATCCTGAGATTCAGCTTTAGTAGCAGCATCAACCTTAACTACCTTACCCGCTAAAGCTGTACCAGTGCCGATAGCATAACCATCCTTAGGATTACCGTTTTCGTCAACAGCCTTCTTAGCAGCATCATAACCAACCTTTACCGCAGCCTCAGCCTGCTCAAAGGCAAGCTTAGTTGTATTCACAGCAGCCTTAGCAGTATTAGCAGCATTCTTAGCTGCCTCAAGAGCAGTTGCTGCAGCAAACCTAGCTTCACCAACAAGCTGAGTACGTTCACTCAAAGTGCCGTAGGACATTCCGTTTGTCTTAGCAGCCTTAATACGAGCAAGCTCCAAAGAACGATCATTCTTTGCTGCATTTACATTAGCGTGATTTTCAGTATCCGCGCTATACTCCGGGCTTTGGAAAGCTGGGAAATCCTTTGGATTAATTTTTTCAGCGAATGCTGGAGCTGCAGCGAAGCCGGCAAGCAAAGTAGCGCCAGCAGCGAAAGCGGCGATAGCCTTCTTATTCATCATTTTAATTTCCTTTCTTCTTCTCCTCCACGTAAAACACGCGAAGAGAAAACATTAAAATCCAACAACATTCAAAACATTGTGGATAA
>NZ_JBKQXT010000011.1:0-5291 GCF_048545055.1 Gardnerella lacydonensis | reverse complement strand
TTTTATATTGGAGCCTTTTGTTGGCTCTTCATTGAAGTTTTTCGTGGAGGGTTCGATTCTGGCTCAGGATGAACGCTGGCGGCGTGCTTAACACATGCAAGTCGAACGGGATCTGACCAGCTTGCTGGTTGGTGAGAGTGGCGAACGGGTGAGTAATGCGTGACCAACCTGCCCCATGCTCCAGAATAGCTCTTGGAAACGGGTGGTAATGCTGGATGCTCCAACTTGACGCATGTCTTGTTGGGAAAGTGTTTAGTGGCATGGGATGGGGTCGCGTCCTATCAGCTTGTAGGCGGGGTAATGGCCCACCTAGGCTTCGACGGGTAGCCGGCCTGAGAGGGCGGACGGCCACATTGGGACTGAGATACGGCCCAGACTCCTACGGGAGGCAGCAGTGGGGAATATTGCGCAATGGGGGGAACCCTGACGCAGCGACGCCGCGTGCGGGATGAAGGCCTTCGGGTTGTAAACCGCTTTTGATTGGGAGCAAGCCTTTTTGGTGAGTGTACCTTTCGAATAAGCGCCGGCTAACTACGTGCCAGCAGCCGCGGTAATACGTAGGGCGCAAGCGTTATCCGGAATTATTGGGCGTAAAGAGCTTGTAGGCGGTTCGTCGCGTCTGGTGTGAAAGCCCATCGCTTAACGGTGGGTTTGCGCCGGGTACGGGCGGGCTAGAGTGCAGTAGGGGAGACTGGAATTCTCGGTGTAACGGTGGAATGTGTAGATATCGGGAAGAACACCAATGGCGAAGGCAGGTCTCTGGGCTGTTACTGACGCTGAGAAGCGAAAGCGTGGGGAGCGAACAGGATTAGATACCCTGGTAGTCCACGCCGTAAACGGTGGACGCTGGATGTGGGGCCCATTCCACGGGTTCTGTGTCGGAGCTAACGCGTTAAGCGTCCCGCCTGGGGAGTACGGCCGCAAGGCTAAAACTCAAAGAAATTGACGGGGGCCCGCACAAGCGGCGGAGCATGCGGATTAATTCGATGCAACGCGAAGAACCTTACCTGGGCTTGACATGTGCCTGACGACTGCAGAGATGTGGTTTCCTTTCGGGGCAGGTTCACAGGTGGTGCATGGTCGTCGTCAGCTCGTGTCGTGAGATGTTGGGTTAAGTCCCGCAACGAGCGCAACCCTCGCCCTGTGTTGCCAGCGGGTTATGCCGGGAACTCACGGGGGACCGCCGGGGTTAACTCGGAGGAAGGTGGGGATGACGTCAGATCATCATGCCCCTTACGTCCAGGGCTTCACGCATGCTACAATGGCCAGTACAACGGGTTGCTTCATGGTGACATGGTGCTAATCCCTTAAAACTGGTCTCAGTTCGGATCGTAGTCTGCAACTCGACTACGTGAAGGCGGAGTCGCTAGTAATCGCGAATCAGCAACGTCGCGGTGAATGCGTTCCCGGGCCTTGTACACACCGCCCGTCAAGTCATGAAAGTGGGCAGCACCCGAAGCCGGTGGCCTAACCCTTTTGGGATGGAGCCGTCTAAGGTGAGGCTCGTGATTGGGACTAAGTCGTAACAAGGTAGCCGTACCGGAAGGTGCGGCTGGATCACCTCCTTTCTACGGAGTTTTTGTGCACGCTCGGTTGAGTGTGGTTACTGGTGTGGAAAACAATAGTTGACGTTTTTAGATGAGTGTGTTGGGCATGCTTTTGGGTTCCCGGATTGCCACCCCCCTTGTTTTGGGGTTGCGGTCCTGGCCCTTGGATTACAGGTTGAGGCTTTTTTGGTTTTGGCTTGTGTTCTTGGTGTTTGGTGGTTTGAGAACTGGATAGTGGACGCGAGTAAGAATAGTGAGACTATTTTTGGTTTTGCTTGTTTTTACTTTTATCAATTTCAACCGGCTCCATTTTGGTGGAGTCGCTTGATCGTTTTGTGATCGTTTAGTGTGATGATTTATTGTCTAGAGAGTTAAGCGATAGGCTTTTTACTGGTGTATCACTGGTAAGGGCGTATGGTGGATGCCTTGGTAGACAGGACCGATGAAGGACGTGACGGGCTGCGATATGCCTCGGGGAGCTGCCGAGTGGGCTTTGATCCGAGGATTTCCGAATGGGGAGACCCGGCCACTGTTATGGGTGGTCACCACAGTTTTTGTGGGGGGTACGCAGGGAAGTGAAACATCTCAGTACCTGCAGGAAAGGATACTCCGTGAGTAGTGGCGAGCGAAAGCGGATCAGGCTAAACCGAGTACGTGTGATAATCGTCAGGTGTTGCGTATTCGGGGTCGTGGGATTGACTGTTCAGCCTCTGACGGGGTTGAGAAGAGTGATAAAATGTCGTGTTATGTGAATGGGATTGAATTCCCAGCCGTAGAGGGTGATGGCCCCGTAGCAGGTTGCGCGATGTCTTTTTATGTTTATTCCCAAGTAGCGCGGGCCTCGTGGAATCCCGCGTGAATCTGCCCAGACCGTTGGGTAAGCCTAAGTATTCCTGTCTGACCGATAGTGTACTAGTACCGTGAGGGAAAGGTGAAAAGCACCCCGGGAGGGGAGTGAAATAGTTCCTGAAACCGTGCGCTTACAATCCGTCGGAGCCTTCTTTGTGGGGTGACGGCGTGCCTATCGAAAAATGAGTCTGCGAGTCAGTGGTATGTGGCGAGGCTAACCCGGGTGGGGGAGCCGTAGCGAAAGCGAGTTTTAAAAGGCGTTTTAGTCGCATGTCCTGGACCCGAAGCGGGATGATCTAGCCCTGAGCAGGTTGAAGCGCGGGTAAGACCGTGTGGAGGACCGAACCCACCTAGGTTGAAAACTGGGGGGATGACTTGGGGTTAGGGGTGAAAGGCCAATCAAATTCCGTGATAGCTGGTTCTCTCCGAAATGCATTTAGGTGCAGCGTCATGTTATTGCTTACAGGGGGTAGAGCTACTGGATGCTTGCGGGCCCATACCGGGTACTAATAGCAGCCAAACTCCGAATACCTGTTAGGTTTATCATGGCAGTGAGTCGGCGGGGGATAAGCTCCGTCGTCAAAAGGGAAACAGCCCTGATCGTCGTCTAAGGTCCCGAAGCGCGTGCTAAGTGGGAAAGGATGTGGAGTCGCATAGACAGCCAGGAGGTTGGCTCAGAAGCAGCCATCCTTGAAAGAGTGCGTAACAGCTCACTGGTCTAGTGGTTCCGCGCCGACAATGTAGCGGGGCTTAAGCACGCCACCGAAGACGCGGCTGCATGATTTGTTTCATGTGGGGTAGGAGAGCGTCCTGTATGGGGTGAAGCGGCAGTGTGAACTTGTCGTGGACTTTACGGGAGTGAGAATGCAGACATGAGTAGCGAGAGACAGGTGTGAATCCTGTCCGCTGAATGACTAAGGGTTCCGGGGCCACGTTCGTCGTCCCCGGGTGAGTCGAGTCCTAAGGCGAGGCCGACAGGCGTAGTCGAATGGATGAACGGGTTGATATTCCCGTACCGGTGTTACACCGTTCGAACTGAATCTGAGAGTACTAACCTTGATTATTCTGGTTGATTGCCTTTCGGGGTTTTTGACTGGTTTGGTTTTGGGACTGTATCGGTAGTAGGTTAGCGTGGGAGTGACGCGGGTAGGTAGCCGGCTGCGGAGGTGGTTTTCCGTGGCTAAGCGTGTGGGCTGTCCTCTAGGTAAATCCGGGGGATGTTTAAGCTGAGGCGTGATGGGTAGGCTGTAAGGCTGATTCCGGTGATCCTGCTTGCCGAGAAAAGCTTCAACGTGAGGTGTGGTTCCGCTCGTACCCTAAACCGACACTGGTGGTCTGGTAGAGTATACCGAAGCGATCGGGCGAATCCTGGCCAAGGAACTCGGCAAATTACTCCCGTGCCTTCGGCATAAGGGAGACCCCTGATGGTGATGTTTTTTACATGCGGAGCTGTTGGGGGTGGCACAAGCTAGGGGGTAGCGACTGTTTACCAAAAACACAGGAGCGTGCGAAGGCGTAAGCCGCTGTATACGCTCTGACGCCTGCCCGGTGCCGGAAGGTTAAGAGGATCCGTTAGCTTCGGTGAAGCGGTGAATTTAAGCCCCGGTAAACGGCGGTGGTAACTATAACCATCCTAAGGTAGCGAAATTCCTTGTCGGGTAAGTTCCGACCTGCACGAATGGCGTAACGACTTCCCCACTGTCTCGGCCAGGAGCCCGGCGAAATTGCAGTACGAGTAAAGATGCTCGTTAAGCGCAGAAGGACGAAAAGACCCCGGGACCTTTACTATACCTTGGTATTGTCGTTAGGTGTGGATCGTGTAGCATAGGCGGGAGGCTGTGAAGCGTGGGCGCTAGCTTGCGTGGAGTCGATCAGTGAAATACCGCTCTTTCCATATCTGGCGTCTAACCTCGACACGTTATCCGTGTTAGGGACAGTGCCTGGCGGGTAGTTTAACTGGGGCGGTTGCCTCCTAAAGAGTAACGGAGGCGCTCAATGGTCCGCTCAGCCCGGTTGGCAATCGGGTGTTGAGTGTAATCGCACAAGCGGGCTTGACTGTGAGACTGACGGGTCGAGCAGGGACGAAAGTCGGAGATAGTGATCCGGTGCCGGCGTACGGACGTGGCATCGCTCAACGGATAAAAGGTACCCCGGGGATAACAGGCTGATCATTCCCAAGAGTCCATATCGACGGGATGGTTTGGCACCTCGATGTCGGCTCGTCGCATCCTGGGGCTGGAGCAGGTCCCAAGGGTTCGGCTGTTCGCCGATTAAAGCGGCACGCGAGCTGGGTTCAGAACGTCGTGAGACAGTTTGGTCTCTATCCTCTGCGCTCGTTGGAATGTTGAGGAGACCTGCCCATAGTACGAGAGGACCTGGGTGGACGAACCTCTGGTATGCCGGTCGTCACGCCAGTGGCGCTGCCGGTTAGCTACGTTTGGAAGGGATAACCGCTGAAAGCATCTAAGCGGGAAGCCTGCTCCAAGATTAGCATTCCTTGCACTTTGTGTGTGAGCCCCCATGTAGAACACGTGGTTGATAGGCTGGATGTGGAAGCCCTGTAAGGGGTGGAGCTGACCAGTACTAATGGGCGATTGTGATACTACTTGTATTGTTTATCGTTTAATTCTCTTAACTTTAGGGAGTGTTAGACGGTCATTTTATGGTTGAGTTGTTGATTTTGATGATTGTTTTTCTGTTGCTCGCGTTCATGTCCGGTTCCCAAACCGCCAATTTGCCGCTCGCTTATAGTGAGTGTATAATCTAGTTTTGCGGTGGTCATGGCTCAGGTGAGACGCCCGGTCCCATTCCGAACCCGGAAGCTAAGGCCTGACACGGTGAGGGTACTGCACTCGATAGGGTGTGGGAGACTAGCACGCTGCCGCATTATTCTTT
>NZ_JBKQXT010000010.1:0-22161 GCF_048545055.1 Gardnerella lacydonensis | reverse complement strand
TTACCTATTTTATTAATCCCTGGTACTTTAAGAACATTAGAGCTTGGCTTGTCTTTTAAATCAAATTTACCAACTAAAAATAAAGCTTTAAGCCCTGGACCAGGTAAATTAAACTGTGAGTCAACTAGTTTAATACGCTTATCTCCAAGAGTGACTTTAGACAAATCATAATGAGAATCCAGAATATCTCGTGACACAAAGAGATACAACTCATCCTTATTCATGTAATCGTCTGGTAGGCGATATTCTTCCCGAGACACCGCTACCGTTTCCCAATGATACGACGCAAGCTCCGCCTTCTCCTCATCATCAGCACATGCAGAAAGAGAGAAGAGAGAGCCTAGCAGCAGAAGCATAACAAGACAACTTTGAAAAATGTTTTTACAAAAAATAGTTTTACTCCTCATAACACTACTATCCTCCTTTTCATTAACACAACTTTGTATCAAATGATATAAAACAGACTATTAAGTAAACAAGATCTCCCATTCAATCTGATTACTGTAATAATCTTAATAAATATCCTATTTTTTTTATTAATTTGTCTAGACTATCGACACTAATCTCTTCATCTACTAGCAAACTATACTCTTTCATAAACAGCAAGGTTCACAAAACCAGAAGAACCAACATAATCACGCGCGTTTAATGCCTCCAACAATATTCCCTCATAAACAAAGCAATCACATGCAAATCTTCACCCTCATAATACTCAAAAAGCAACTTCTTAAACTCAGAAACCTTATTTTCTGGAATAACCAACAAGCCACTACCATGAGAAATCAAATAATGTAGGGAACTTTTTTACAATTTTTACACCGATTTGTTCCCCAAAATATAAGCAACTAGAGCACACAACTATGGATGCTACTATCTAGCAATCTTCCGACACGCTTCGATTCTTGCATCCAACCACTCTGCCCTACTACCACTCTGCCTTGCTCTTTGTAATTAGTCCAGTGCTATATTCATACGTGTAGGTGTTCTGCATATGAGCATCACTTGGCGACCAGCTTCCATTTGAAGATTTTGAAGCCTTAAACAGAATATAAAGACCACATTTTCCATCCTGAGAGTTCCTGTTATACTGCAGATAGGTAATGTCAGAACGGCTTTCATTCAAAACAAAGTACATATCTCCCTTGGAAGTATAGTTCTCCTTGAACGCAAAGCCTTCCGCAGCAAAATACTTATCAAATATCTTAAGCGCTGCATTTCTTTCCTTCTCTAATGCTAAATCACGCGCAGCGGCATCATGCAAATCGGAATTTTTCTCTGTCTCTTCAACCTTTAATCTTGTATCTTTCCTGTTATTACGATCAATTCTGCGATACCACTCAGATTCACTTATTTTTGGATCAGTATCAGTTGAATCTTTCATTGGTCGAAGATACTTAAGGAAAAATGGGCCTTCAGACTTATAAAGATAATACTCAAAAGGAGCATACATATCGTCCACGTGCTCTGTGTACGTACCATTATCATTTTGTTTCACAGAATATCTATCAACAATAAACAAAACGTCAAAAAATCCAAGACCTAAGATAATCAATACACAAAGCAGAACAGATAGACAACGAAGTACAATTCTTATACATATCTTCCGTACACGCGAAATAAGATAGAGATTATAGAAGACACATACAAGAGAAATCGTAATCATCCAAACAACTGGCATTGCCGCGCATATAACATATACCCAAGTCTGCAAAAGCCACTGATTTGGAAGACGTACCGCAGTTATTCCAAAGAATGCAGTTAGAATACCACTTAACACAAAAAAGCAACAAAGAATCAGCGAGATTCTACCCTTTCCCCGTTGCTTGCCATAGCTAAGAAAAGATTTATTGCGCTCTACATTTGCACTCCTAAAACGGCTGTGTAGATTGCGATGCCAAATAACACAAATAACCCAAATAAGAGACACTACAACAAGAAGCAGAATTGCAAAACAATAAGTGATCCATCCAAAAAGCTGTAGCTTATTGGACGCCATAAAAACAGTTCTAATAATCATTAAGATGGAAAAGATTTCCGCACTCGGCTGCAAAACCTTATACTTGGATAATCCCTTATTTGCACTGTGAAGGTTTTCACATATTTGCTCATGTGATTCACAATATAGAGGATTTTTCTCATCTGTAAGAGTATGTTCCTGCTTTTCTTTCTCTTTCGTCGACGAATCTGACATTTTTCTGTTCCTACATTCTGTTTCCTATATTGCACTTACAATTGATAATTGTTCTAATTGTTCCAGTCGCTTAGCCTGTTCTCTTCTAGCGTAAATAATCGCGGGTATTTGAACTTCTTTTCTACTCTCATCAACACAACGTTTTCTCATCCATATAAGAAAGCATATTCGATACGCAATATTAAATATATTAAAGACGTTACTTATGTACAAACCGATACTTATAACACATCAAATCGTCAAAATTTCTCTAAACTTTATGTCATACTCATAAAAGCAAACAAAATCTCGCTTATCACACCTACGCTGCCTTAGTGAAAACGGTACAGTATTTACCCAATCTCCTTAAACCCCGTCTGCCAATGACCGCCAGATTTTAATCGGATATGATTATCCCAACTTTCCAAGTAAGATAAATTAACGTAAAATGAGTGAAAAATAGTCTGTCTATGACAGTAGTCATCCACTTGACTATATAAATTAAGGAGGTTGTAATGAAGAAATCCGTGTATCAGGCTATACGATTATTCCTTTTTTCATTATTACTCCCTCTTTTAGGTCTTATTATTAACTCTCTTAAATCACTCAGTTGGGAAATTGTTTATGACTCACCCTTTTTACTCATTGTTATAGCTCACGTATTTGGTTTAACAAGACTTGTACTTTACTCAATCATCGTCAATCAAAAAACACTCGAAAACTTAGGAGTTTATAAAACTATCACTATCGCGCTCATCGCCCCTGCTATTGATTTGTTTATATTACAAGCATCTCCTCAACAATTAGATATTAACTGGATTGACTGGTTCATGAACTGGTACATTACATATTTTTTAACTCTTGAATGTATCCCAACTATAATTCCAATCATTGTTAAAGAGTTTTTACGAAGAAGAAACAAAAAGCACAAAGCCTAAAATACACCCACATAATCAGCTTTAGCCATCAACGCGTTAAACGTTTTCTCATCCATATCATCTTGTGCCGGAAGTGACTTCGGAATAGTAAGCGAAAACGGAATACCCTTATTAAGAATGATTTGACGGTAAAACATATCAATAGCAGTAGCCCTAGGAATTCCAATAGTTTCCAAAATCTTCTCCGCCTGCTGCTTAATATTTTCTTGTATTCTCACATTCACATTCGCTGTTTTTAATCTTTTTCCTATATATTAATCCAATACCTTCTTGTTGTAACATTTCCCCTTGGTAGGCTATTTTTCACTTTGTTTTCTAAAATTCCACCATTATTTTCTATAACTCGTATCGAACAAATATTTTTCTAATATTATCTCCAACATAAAAGGTTGGATCTCTCAATCGACGACTAGCAGCGCCTTGCATTGAACCGAAGTAAGTATCTTTTATTAAATTTTTTAAACCCGATATATCACTTACAACATTAAACCCGATATATCACTTACAACGTCTTTATTAAGTCGAAGAGTTTCAAGATTCGGGTTATAGGCCAAAAAATTAATATAATAAAAACAAACCCGCACAACGTTAAGAAGTGCGGGTTTATGTTTCGCGTAATCTACTTAGTGTAGCGCTCGAAATCTTCTGCAGTATTCACCTGAACACGCTGCTTAATAATGGACAAAATCCACTCTTTAGCTTGCTCAACAGGAACACCATTCAATTGGCTACCATCGCGGAAGCGGAAGCTCACAGCATTGTTGTTCACATCCTCTTCGCCAGCAATCAAAGTGAAAGGCACCTTAGACTTAGAAGCGTTACGAATCTTCTTGCCAAAGCGATCGTCAGAGCTGTCCATTTCGCAACGAACCATATTCTCTTCCAAATCGCTAATCAACTTTTGCAAGTGTGGAGCGAATTCGTCTGCAACAGGAACGCCAGTTACTTGAACTGGAGCCAACCATGCTGGGAATGCGCCTGCATAATGCTCAAGCAAAATAGCAAAGAAGCGCTCAATAGAGCCGAAGAGCGCGCGGTGAATCATCACAGGACGCTGGTGGCTACCGTCAGCCGCAATGTATTCCAACTTAAAGCGCTCAGGCAAGTTGAAATCGAGCTGAATAGTAGAAACCTGCCAAGTGCGGCCGATTGCATCGCGAGCTTGAACAGAAATCTTAGGTCCGTAGAATGCAGCTCCACCTGGATCGTCCACGAGTTCCAAACCAGAATCTTTAGCAACTTCTGCCAAAGTGTTTGTCGCTTCTTCCCAAATCTCGTCGGAACCAACAAACTTGTGCTCATCCTTAGTGGAAAGCTCCAAGTAGAAGTCGTTCAAACCGAAATCTTTAAGAAGACCAAGCACAAAGTTAAGCAAGCTCTTCAACTCATCGCGCATCTGCTCGCGAGTGCAGTAAATATGCGAATCATCCTGAGTCAATCCACGAACACGAGTCAAGCCATGCACAACGCCAGACTTTTCGTAGCGATACACGGTACCAAACTCAAACAAGCGCAAAGGAAGCTCGCGATAAGAACGCTGGCGAGACTTGAAGATCAAGTTATGCATTGGGCAATTCATTGGCTTCAAGTAGTAGTCAGCACCTTGGCGAGTTACGTTGCCGTTTTCGTCGCGCTCTTCGTCAAGCTTCATTGGAGGATACATGCCATCCTTGTACCACTGCAAGTGGCCAGAAGTCTCATACAAGCCGCCCTTAGTAATGTGAGGAGTTTGTACGAAGCTGTAGTGATGCTTTCTATGCTGTTCGCGGGAATAATCTTCCATTGCGTTAATAATTGCAGCACCCTTTGGATGGAACACTGCCAAGCCTGGACCAATCTCGTCTGGGAATGAGAACAAATCCATTTCTTGGCCAAGCTTACGATGATCGCGCTTAGCAGCCTCTTCCATGCGAGTTGTGTAAGCTTTAAGCTCTTCCTTGCTAGGCCATGCAGTTCCGTAAATGCGCTGAAGCATAGGATTATGCTCCGAACCACGCCAGTAAGCTGCAGCTACACGTTCAAGCTTAAAAGCCTTAATATAACGCGTATTTGGTAAATGAGGGCCGCGGCACAAATCGCTCCAGACCTTATTGCCTTCGCGATCCAAATTGTCGTACATGCTAAGCTCATGCTTGCTGATTTCGCCAGCAGCAGCCGGATCAAGAGCAGCTTCCTTATCCCCAATCAACTCCAACTTATAAGGTTGATTTGCTTCTTCAGCGCGCGCTTCATCCTCTGTTACAACGCGACGACGGAAGCTTTGAGACTCTTTAATAATGCGCTGCATATGCTTTTCGATTTGCTTCAAATCGTCTGGCGTAAATGGAGTATCAACATCGAAATCATAATAGAAGCCGTCTTTAATTACAGGACCTACGCCCAACTTTGCGTCTGGTCGAATTTCTTGAACAGCTTGAGCCATCACGTGAGTAGCGGAATGACGCATGATTGCGATGCCATCTTCACTATCAAGGGCTACTGATTCCACGGTATCGCCGTTATGAAGAGGCGTGTACAAATCACGCAACTCGCCATTTAAACGCACGGCAATAATATTCTTATCTTCCGCGAAAAGTTCAACGCCAGTGAAGCTTGCATCCACCTCCTTGCGTTCCTCGTTTACGGTGATGGAGATGGTATTTTCAGCCATAATTGTCCTTTTCTATCGGGGTCTTGCGTTACTAATGTGCAGACCTGGACTTGTGTGGCGTCGATAAACTTACGCGATTAAAACATAAATAAAACGCGCAAAAACGACGTCAATCGCACGCATTTTTCACGCGCAATTCTCTGTTACTCTAGAACAACAGAGCGACTTTTTAAACACGATTTTTTGCAGAAACCAGAATAAATCTCATGAATTTTCAAAAAGATGCTTTCACTAAGCTTTACAACTAAAAAGAAGCAGCCAGCGCAAATCGCGATAGTTCCACCAGCAGAAAGTCTTAAAATCACTGCTAAGGCAAGTCCTAAAAGCGCTATAAAAATAGAAGACAATACGCACGCAAACACAAATTTATTAATGGAACGCATTCTGCTCTTAAGTGCTGCTGCAGGAGCTGCGATTAAAGATACCGAAACAACAGTTCCAACAGCTGGAATAATCACCGAAACCGTAATTATTATTAGCGCAAGAACAATTCCTTGCATTAATCCGCTTCTGCCTCCTAATGCTCGGTAATTAGTGGAGTCAAAAGAGCAGTGAATCAAATTAGCACTATTAAAACTCCACAATCCTAGCGCAAGAGCGAATGCAATAATCGCAAAAATCACGTCTGCAGGAGTGCAATTAAGCAATGACCCTGTTAAAAATCCTTCAATGCGCAATGGAAGAGGAGCAAACCATTTATTTAAAAAGTAGCCGCTAGCAAAACCAACAGTAAGAGTTATTCCAGCAGAAGCTTGAGAAGATATGCCCTTTAGTTTAGAAAGCACATGCATCATAAAAGACAAAACAATACAAGCCAAAGCAGCACCAATAAAAAGACCAATAGATAAAACGTTTTGGTCAATCGTATAAACAGATGTGACTACAACTCCAATAACAGCACCTGGAAAAGCAGCATGAGTTATAGACTCGGTGAAGAAAATACGCTGATTAAGCAAAGCCAAGGATCCAACAAAACCGCACAATGCTCCAACAGCGATTGCTTCTACAATCGGAAGAGCGATAATTTGCCAAATACTTACCATTATTACTTTCCACCAGCCTCTATTGCGCTAGACTTTTTCTTTTTAGAAAACACTAGTGCGTATGTAACTCTGTATAAGAATCTTAAAATCAAAACGACTACGAACATTGCGCAAATACTTAGTGCCACTGCAGCTTGCGGAGAAACTGGGTGATCAAGCTCCAAGTTCATAGCGTACATGCCTAATAAAACGCCAGCAATACCAACAGCAATACCAACAGCTATCATGCGTCCAACGGTACGCGCAACCAATCTTGCGCTAGCTCCAGGAATCACAAGATAACCGATAACAAGAAGTACACCAACAGCCGAAGAAGCAGAAACTACAACAGCTGCAATTCCAACGTTTAAAACAATATCTACAAATAAAGTATTAACACCCATTAAAGTAGCACTAGCGCGGTCAAACGCAACAACAATCTGCTTCTTCCAAGTTAGAACAAGCAATGCGATTGCAAATAAACAAATAAACATTGCTTGAGTCATTCTATCGTCTGTAACATCTAGCAAACGTCCAAACATAAGCGCTTCTAGCTGGCCAGACATATCTCCTTTTTTAAGAGATATTACGATTCCAAGCGCAAAAAATGTTGTTAAAACTGTTGCTATTATCGACTCGTTGATTTTTTGAGACCTAGATGCCCACACAAGAGCTGCGACCAAAAAAATCGCGCAAATCGAAGCTCCTGGAATAATTTGCCCAATTCCGCCATATAACGCTCCGACTACGATTCCAGGGAAAATTCCGTGAACCAAAGCCTCCGCATTAAACTCGGCGCATCTTAAGTTAACAAACACGCCAACTATTCCGCTGGCAATCGCAAGAACAATAAGAAGACAGAAAGGTCTGAAAATGTAGGGAGCGGACGCAATAAAATCAAATCCTGGTATAGGCTCGAGGATTTTGCGCAAGGACTCAACCAATTCAGCTAGCATTGGATTCGTCTCCTAAAGACGCATTTAACGAAGCATTTAACGAAGCATCTTTGTCTGCTAATTGATTCAAAGTAATACCCGCACTTGCAGCTGGCATACTTCCGCCATAAGCCAAAGATATGTTTTCTTTAGTCATAACTTTTCTAAGTGGTCCAAAAGCTACTTGATGACCAGCCAAAAGCAAGGCTTTTTCGCAAATAGCGTCTGCGATTACCAAGTCGTGAGTAGAGACAACAAACGAAATCCCATCTTCTTTTGCGGACTTCATAATGTTTAGCAATTCTTTTCGATTCGGCTCGTCTAATCCGTTAAAAGGCTCGTCTAAAAGAATTAACGTAGGACGCGCAACAATAGCTCTAGCAAGCAATATTCGCTGGCGCTGACCTCCAGAAAGATCGCCAAATCGCACATCTGCTCTATTGAGCAAACCAACATGATTAAGAGCGTCCTCAACAGATTTTTTCTGGCTTTTTTTAAGCAAACCCAGGAATCCAGTTTGCCTGCTTAAGCCCATTGCTACAACCTGACGAGCGGTGATTGGAAAAGTCAAATCCAAATCAACTTGTTGAGGAACGTAGCCTATAGAAACCGTTTTTGGCATTGTTAAGCTTCCATGGCTTACGCGCACAATACCAATAATCGCCTGCAAAAACGTTGTTTTTCCAGAACCATTAGGTCCTATTAAAGCTAAAGCCTCTCCAGCTTCTACACTTCCGTTAAGCCCAGTCACAACAGTTTTATAACCGTATGCTAGGTCGCAATCTTTCATTGCTAGGACGCTCTTATTCACTATAAATTAACCTTCTTGTAACTACTTTTGTAGTGATTTATTATTTTCAGCTACTTATGTAGCTACCTATTAACTACTTTTTCAAAGCAGTTTTTACAGATTCTGGAAGGTCTGGAACTTTGCCATCCCAAGCCTTAACAAGAGTCTGAACATTGTGAACAATGGAACCAATATAAGTCTCGCCAGCAGAGCCAACAGGACCAAGGGAATCTCCGTAAAGCGCATCGTCGCCAATAATCGCCTTTACGCCTGCAGCAGCAGCCACAGCCTTAATAGACTTGGAATTGTTGGAATTTTCGGCGAAGATTGCTACAGCACCAGACTTTTTAACAGCTTCTGCAGCCTCCTTAATATGGTCTGCGGTCGCGTCTTGCTGACTGTTGAAGTCAGAAAGCGCTGCGCCAATAAACTTAACATTGTAGTCGCGAGAGAAGTATCCGAATGCGTCGTGCGAAGTAAATAGAACGCGATGTTCCTGCGGCACGCTGTTCAAAGCTTCCGTAGCCCAAGAGTCCAAATCAGTAAGCGACTTAACAAACTTTTCAACATGTTCGTCGAAGATTGACTTGCTTTCTGGAAGAGCCTTTCCAAGGAAGTTACCAATATTCTTGACTTGAATCATAGTGTTCTTAGTGCTGGTCCAAATATGTGGATCATACTGGAATTCTGGCTCTTTCTCGCCTTCTTCTGGTGGGAATGGCCATTTTTCAGCATGAACCTTTTCAACACCGCGGTCAATCTTGTAAGGAAGATTCTTTTCTTTAGCAGCTTCTGCCTTTGAATCCTTGATTTCGTCTGCGGTAAGAATGCCCGAAGTTACACCCATTGTGCCCTTAAATCCAGTAGCTTTTACAGCCTGATCTAAGAAGTGCTCAAGATCTACTCCAGAAACAAGCATTAAATCTGCTTTAGAAAGCGCTTTGGATTGCACTGGAGTCATCTCATGCTCGTGTGCAGACGCGTTTGGCGCGAGTAAGCATGTAAGGTTGATTGTTGACTTTGCTTTGTCTTGAGGCGCGCCAATCACAGACTTTTTGCCTTGAGAATCGGTTTTATTAAGGCTTAATCCAGATTTTGCATCTGCAGTGGATGCGATTTGAGTTACATAATCGCAGATTTGAGTGGTGGTTGCAACTACGTTTACTTGATTGCCGTTGGTCTTTTGATCCGCTGTCTTAGCTGTTGATCCACATGCGCACAAGCCAACAGTTAGCAAAGCGGCGGTGGCTGCGGTGGCAAAAATTCGTGCAGTTTTCACTATTTTCCTTTCCGGAATCTATGAATTCACATTATTGCAAGTCTTGTAATCTGTTTAAAAAGCGTTTTCACTTTCTCCATTATTTTTAATTAGGAAAGATTATCGTTAGCAATAACGTTTAAAAGCATAGAAAAAATATGATGGATGGTCAATGAAATTTTGAAAATTTATTATATTTTTTCAAAAGTGGCGTGTCGCAAATTTTTTGTCTGATATAATTGCGATTTTTCTTGCGTTATATAAATAAATGGTGTATATAGCGAATGCAATGTGACAAAATAACAAAACCACAAATAACAATCCCAGATATTCACTACAATCGTAAGCATGAGTGAACTTCTAAACATAGAAGCAAAAGATGTAAGCAAATGTCTAAAAAAGCCCAAGCCTTTTTACAATAAGTATTCGCGTGGGGTTCTTGGATTAGTCACAGGTTCTAACGAGTATCCTGGAGCTGCAATATTAAGCGCAAGTGCTGCGGCACACGCAAATATTGGAATGGTTCGTTATGCCGGCCCTCTTCGTGCACAAAACTTAGTATTACAAACATCTCCAGAAGTAGTAGCCTCAGAACAATTGAACGGAAAAATCGACGCTATAACAGTTGGATCTGGAATACCAGATGCGGATCATTGCAATACTGAAACTAGTGCAAATCAAAGAAAATATATTGCGAGTATTCTTGCGCAATACGCGAAAGAAAATAACAATTCGAAAGAACAATCAATAAGTCGAAAAGATAGTCTTCCACCAATATGCGTAGATGCTGGAGCGTTAGATTTACTACCAAAACAGGTTTGTACAAAAGTAGTTCTCACTCCACACGCAGGAGAATTAAGCTCACTTTTTACTAGATACGACTTGAATATAAGCGCACAACAAATATCTAGCAATCCAACACACTACGCTCAAAAAGCAGCTGATCTTACTGGAGCGACTGTGCTAGTTAAAGGCGCAACAACAGCAGTTGCATCACCATCAGAACTACACTCTCCCATTTATATTGCAAAATGCGCTCCATCTTGGCTCGCAACTGCAGGTTCAGGAGATGCACTGGCAGGAATTCTAGGAGCATTGTTAGCGCAACGCGAAAGCAATGAGAATAATGAAAATTGTGCAGAAAACTGTGAAGAAAATTGTGCAGAAAACTACGCGAATTACGCAGAAAACGAAAACTATGCTTTTATTGCAGCGAGCGCAGCTGTAATCCACGGAATTTCAGCATCATTAGCATCTAGAATCAACAGCAAAAACAGTTACACTCAATTGGCGCAAGACATAGTGGAATCAAATTATGCTTCAACTTCAGATCACCCAATTGTAGCAAGCGATATTATTGATGCGCTGCCTCATATCATTGGTCTCTTAATGAATCTTAATTAGTGAAAGAAGAAAAAATGAAAAACACAAATACCAACACAAATACCAACACAAATACCAACACAAATACCAACACAAATGAAAATGTAGAATCTGTTGAAATTAATGACGTAATGTTTGATTATTGCAAGGTCTTACTCGAGTGGAATTGCAGGAATTGCTTGCAAAAACAATTCCCAGATTTGGTAGACACTATTTGTCCTAATGGCACTTTTGGAAAAGACGATTTGGCTGGATTCTATGAGTTTGAAGACCGCATGGACGGCGGCGAACTACTAAAAGACCTTTTGCCAGAATACGAAAGGCGCTTTGGCAAGGAGCTTAGCAACGCTTTTCAATGGTATTGCGCACACTATGACCAAGTTCTTACGCGAATGATGCCTGGCATAGTTGATTTATTGCACGATTTGCGCAAAGCTGGGTACGGAGTTTGGGGATTGACTAACTGGTCTAGAGAAACTTTCCCTCTTGCATTGCGTAAATTCCCAGAATTGAACACGCTTTTACAAGGTACGATTATTTCTGGCGTTGAAAAATTGCATAAGCCACAGCCCGAGATTTTTGAGCTTGCTATGAGCAGATTTGGATTGAAACCGCAAACAACTGTTTTCTTCGACGATAAGCCAGTAAATATTGATGGCGCGCATAATGTTGGTATGCATGGGTTTGTTTTTACTACTACCGAACAAGCTCGCAAAGATTTAGCATCGCTAGGCGTTAGATTATAAGCACTAAGCCAAAATCGCAAGATTATAGGCGTTAGTTTATAGTTGTTATAGTTGTAATAGTTGGAAATAGTCAAGTATAAATCCCAAAATCGGAAGGCTCTTAATAATGACGCTGCTGCAATTAAAGTACATTGTGAAAATCGTAGAGTGCGGATCTATGAACGAAGCTTCGCATGAACTTTATGTTTCACAACCAGCGTTAAGCTCTTCCGTAAAAGAATTGGAACGAGAGCTTGGAATTGAGATTTTTACAAGGTCTTCTCAAGGAATTGCTCTAACTGTTGACGGAGCTGAGTTTTTAACATACGCACGACAAGTTTTAGACCAGGCAGATTTGCTTGAAGAGCGATACAACAGCACTAAGCCTAGAAAACAGCTTTGCAGCGTTGCAACTCAGCACTACATGTTTGCTGTTGAGGCTTTTGTAGACATGATTCGCAGCATTGATTCTAACGAGTACGAGTTTTCACTAAGGGAGACGCGTACAAAAAATATTATTAATCAAGTGACTTCAATGCGCGCAGACCTTGGTTTGCTTTATCTTTCCGACTACAATAAAGACGTTATTGGAAAGATGCTTCGAGAAAAGCATCTTGAATTCCATCCACTTTTCCGCGCTAAATTGCATGTGTTTATTTCTAGAAACAATCCACTTGCGGGTCATAAAAAACTCACTTTGGAGGATTTGCGACCATATCCGTTTATTCAGTATGAGCAGGGTGAGGATGGCAGCTTCTTCTTTACGGAGGAAGCGGTATGGCCTCAACATCCGCCTAAAAAGATTAATGTTACTGATCGCGCAACCATTTTGAACTTTATTATTGGTCTTAATGGTTTTACGATTTGCACTGGAATTGACAATGGCGACTTGAATAACGAGAAAATCGTGACCATTCCGCTGGATTGCGAAGAAACCATGCTTGTTGGGTGGATTAAGAATGAGCGCACGAATCTTTCTCCTGCAGCGCTTGCGTATCTTTCTCAACTCGAATCTGTGTTAATTAAACACGGATATCAAGTAATAAGTAGAGCTAAATAGTAGAACTGAGCAGCGTAACTGCGAGATTTTGTGAATTACACTATTCAACACCGTTACATTATCCAATACTATTTTTGTGCATAACTCAAAAATAGTGTTTAATTTTGATGCTACGCTTATTCTTAAATCAACCTATACGCGAAAAATGTATTAACAAAATGCTGACTAATACCGAGGAATATCAGTAGATACAAAAAATGCGGTATATCATACCGCGAAACTGAACAATATTGTGGGTGATATAGGAATCGAACCTATGACCCCTTCCGTGTGAAGGAAGTGCGCTAGCCGCTGCGCCAATCACCCAAAATTTTTTTAATTATGCGTGAAAGGCAATCCTTTCGAGTGGGCGATACAAGGTTCGAACTTGTGACCCCTTCCGTGTCAGGGAAGTGCGCTACCACTGCGCCAACCGCCCAGGTTGTTTATTAAGCTAACCCGCT
The DNA here is from genome assembly GCF_048545055.1 of Gardnerella lacydonensis. Classification (NCBI taxonomy): domain Bacteria; kingdom Bacillati; phylum Actinomycetota; class Actinomycetes; order Bifidobacteriales; family Bifidobacteriaceae; genus Gardnerella; species Gardnerella lacydonensis. Next base: position 8,787 of record NZ_JBKQXT010000010.1, on the reverse strand, counting down.
TAATCGAGGTGGGTACGAGAGTCGAACTCATCTATACGGCTTTGCAGGCCGCTGCCTAACCGCTTGGCTAACCCACCGTAAGGTCGAATAACTCACCGGACCTAGAGCGGACAACGGGACTCGAACCCGCGGTCTCAACCTTGGCAAGGTTGCGCTTTACCAACTAAGCTATGTCCGCAATGCTCTCACACTGACCACCGCCAGCCCGAAGCACGAGTAACTACTATACCCGAAATATTCTCAAATGCAAGCTTTGCGTCTTTTGGCGTGTCGCTTGGCGTGTCATATATTCATAGCAAGTGTATCAAAATTGTTGCGTAATGAAACAGTTTTGATACGTGCTTAATTCTCATAAGCTTACAAATTTTTCTAATTTGAAGAATAGAAAATATTTAACATAAATTCTATTCACAAAATAGGCAAAATGCGGTTAAACTGTAACAGTACTCATAAAGACGGTAATAAGATATATCAAATATTTACAGCAGAGAAAGATATTCTATGAATAACAATGATGTTTCTGACAAAAATAGTGACGTACAAAAAACTCAAATTATAAATAACAGCGCTACATCATATGATAAGAACCCGAGTAATATGTCTCACAAGCCCAATAATCCAAAAAATCCAAAAAATCCAAAATCTAAAAAACTTAAACATATACTCCTAACTATATTAATAATCGTTTTAGCAGCTGGTGTCATAGGTTCGATTCAGCAAAATAAACCAAACAACACTAAAACCAAGTTAAGTGCATCAGAATGTAAAAATATAGCAAAAAACTATGTAGCCGATGACTTTTTGTCCTTGAACGCTATTAAGAAAAAGATGACAACTTCCGAATGCTCTGCGAAAGATTCCGAATCTGCTATAAATTATTTGGACGACACTTACGATTTCAACAATGTGGCAGTAAGAAAATTAAGGCTACTCGTAGAAGATGATAATAATTTAACTAAAGAAGACGCAAAGTCAAAACTTGAAGACCTTAAGTTTGATGAAGCAGAAATAGAATTTGCCATAAATCATTACTCTGACGAAATCTGCTCCGTAAAAAAGAACGACTTGTCTTGCGAAATTGAAAAGGATTCAATTTTTGCCCAAAAAGATAAAGATGACAAATCCAAGGATTCCAAAGACAATAATAAAAATAAACCAAAGTCGTCTTCAAATGGGGATTCTGACAATAAAAATCAAACTAACACTAACAAGACAGGCACAAAAAAGAATCCAACAAACAAATCATCTGTAGATAATTCCAATTCAAATTCTACGCAATCTGAAAATAGGAACACAGAAGAACAGCAAGATAATCAACAACCTGCCCAAGCGCCAGTTCAGCAGCAGGCGCCAGCACCTACCCCACAACCAGCTCCCGTTCCTCAGCAACAACCTCAGCAGCAGCCTCAACAACAGCCTCAACAACAGCAACTTCCTCTAGTACATCCTGGAAGCTTCTGCTCTACTTCTGGACAACAAGGAGTGACTATACGAGGAACTCTTATGATGTGTAAGGAAGGAGTAAACGACGGAAGATTGCGTTGGCGCAAAGTAAGGTAGTATATACAGTATAAAACAAAATATAAGCAAATTAGAATCTACACGCTTATTACTCACCTAACACAAACTGCTAAACATAAACGAGTGGTTTCAACTTTATTTAGATTACATTTTAACGACTAGCTTGTATTCTAAATACTTTCTGCAAGCTCACATCAGCAGAGTGCAAATGTATACTCTTGCATAAAATATTTGCAAGCAATTCACACATCTTTTACACAATTCTATGCCTACTTGCATAAAAAAAAAACGAATAAAATTTATCTTGCATATGCAATTGTAAATTTACTTTTATTTTTTGCATATTTTAGATCAAACTAGGTAAGGAAGAAAGATGACTGAAGGAAATGAAACCATTCATACAAATCAAAATTCTCAATCTGAATACAAACATTTAAGTGGACTTGGTGTATCTGCACTCGTATTAGGAATTATAGGTATAGTATTTTCATTCGTTCCGATTATAAATAATATATGTCTTGTTTTGGGAATATTAGCCATTATATTTTCTGGTTGCTCGTTCCACTCAACAGGAAAGAATGGAAGCAAACGAGGACGCGGAATGGTAGTTGCTGGACTCGTTCTTGGCATTCTTTCAATAGTGATTACTTTGTGCATGCAAGCGAGTTTCAGCAATTCTCTAAATAAAGCTACATCAAGCTTAGATAAGGCAAGCAAGAAAATAGATAATATGGCAAAAGGTATTGCTAATGAAAACGCTAAAGAAATGAAACTTCAGGTAAAAGGAACAGGTCCAACTGATATTAATTTGTCAGTTGCTGGTTCCAGTAGCAATGAGAGTTCAGATAATGGTACTTGGGAAAAAGTTTTAACTGGCAAAGATGCTAAAAAAGACTGGACTGTTATGGCTACACCAAAACTTGATATCAACAATCCAACGCAAGATAATTATCAAGTTGAATGTTCCATTAGCGTTGACGGAAAGCAAATATCTCACAAAAGCGCAACAGGAACAGCTGCTAACGTAATGTGCATGGCATCCGATACAACTACTAAGTAATAAAATGTTTTATAACAAAATAAAAGCCTGATTATCGTTCTAATCAGGCTTTTTCTTTATTTATGCATGTAAGATATAGACAGATTTAATTTTGCTATTATTGAATCTTCTATTTTTATAACTCGGCAATATTGCTTGCTTTAACTTCTTTATCACTCTTAGAAACTTCAACTGTAGGCGTAGATACACTTATGCCAATCATTAAATTCCCCCAAAAAACTCCCCAATATTGTTTCTAAATTTTAGCAAAAGGTATAATTTTTTATTCTTTTATTGCATGATTATGTTTAGTGATTATATTTAGCAATCAATTCCGCAAGTTTGGTTAATCCTGCTTGGCGCTCGCGAACATCAAGAGATTCAGCCAAATCTGCAGCGCACACTGCGATTGGCATAAAGGATTTTGCCGATGTTGCTCGAGTGTCTTCAGTAATGCGTGAAAAAACATTTTGGCGAATAAAGTCGAAAACTTTAGAATCTTCAATAATGCGAAGTTTAACGTTAATTATTGAACTACCAGGCATATTAATCGACTTAAACGTACTGCACTTCCCTAGCTAACATACTATGGCTTTAAACTCTTAGACTCTCACGATTGCTAAAGTTTAGAGCACATTCAATGATTAAATTGCAGAGCCGCTTACCAAAAAGAACCCCAGGTTTGAGCACTGCTAGTAGGCTTAGGAGGTGCTGTTACTAGTGAGTTTATAACTATTTCTAAATATTTGCTATTTCTATTCAACGACTCAAAATAAAAGAGGGAGCCGAAACTATGTCAGCTCCCACAGGTGTGTGTCCGCAAACGCACACCGCGATTACGTTCCTATTATACTTCATAGTGCGTAAAAGCTAATTATCAAATATAATTTTTTAACTTTGTCATCCTTTTCTTCCAATCTTTCTTAATAACCGCTTTTACAACGTTTACATTACTTTTAGAAACAGAATTTATATAATCTGAAGTTATTTTTTCATATTCACTAATAAAAGACTTTATTTCTCTTTTAGAAACATGAAGAATTTTTAGAAAATACGACACAAGCACAATGTAATCACCAATACTATTGAAATTAACATAAGGCAAATGAATCTCATTAATCAAACAAACTGTCATAGGTCGCGACGGTTTCGCTTTTTTAAAACGCGTATCGAAAATGGCAGAATTATGTGCAATTGCATTCCTTAAATCTTTTAACAGATAAATATATTCATAAACAAGCTCACGATTTGTATCAGATGACAAATTCAACCCAATTTTCTTAGAAATATCTTCTCTAACCTCATACGTAAGGCACGACAAAATATTTCCAAAATCTCCAAGCATTGTTATTTCGAATAATGCCCAAATTGGGACATCTGCATATTTATCATAAAAATGCGTAATTTTTGGATCTTTATTCTTATATGCACGCGCAAGGTTACGTTGAATAGAATTTTGTAAATCTAATTTCTTTTGCTGAGCTTTTCTTTTTTGATCATTGGTAAAATTCTTTGGAGAATTATTCGCACCACTAACCGAGTTGGTCAACATAGCTTGGATACTTTCCGAACGACTTTTCCTAAGTATGCACTCCATCGCTATATTTTTTACAGCTGTTTCTATGAACATAATTTTTCCATAGAAAAGTGACTTCAACTCTGAATCGTATTTTATTGTTGCATACACTTCGCTATATGAAGAAAATGGTATTTGATGTCTACTTTGTGTATCGCTAAAAAAACGATAACCTTTATATCCATGAAAATAGCCGGTATTTATTAGTTGTCTTTTTTGTACACTACCAGAAATCATTACGCCACTATCTCTAAGATGTCGCATTAAAGAATCAACTGTTTTATAAGACATTACACACAATCTCCTTCTCTGCAATTTTTTACTTTACAGTAAAATTTATTTTACAATCTTACTATGCACGTTTGAAAGTTAGAAAGATATGATTGGATATTCAGATCAGGCGATTTTGCATACTTAGTGAAGGCTATCGCTAAAAAGTTTAGCGCGCTGAGGCTTTAAGCTGGCTGCTTCATAAAGTAATACGTAGAAATAGCCAAACACCGTTATTTTATCAATTGGTTAGCTGAGTTAATAACAGTGTTTTGCTGATTACTGTTATTTTCTCAGTTGGTTGACTGAGTTAGTAACAGTGTTTATAGATTCTTGCTAGATTGATTTTGAATCAAAACATCCTTGTGAATCGAGATATATGGCTATATTCTCCAAAGAGTAAATTGCAAAAGTAAAGGAGCCCACGCAACGCCTAAGGTGAGTAAATCAACCGACGGCACGAAGCCGACTTTCAACGCAGGAAGACTCCTATTTGCGATAGTATCAACTATCGCTTTATTACACAACTTTGACTTTGTTTATATGCTTTGTATGCTAAATCTAATTTATACGCTTGTGTGAGTTATTATTAAAAGCTAGTCTGGCTAGTTCTATTTCAAAAAATATCTATCATATCCGCTTTACATGCTTTTTGCTTATAATCTTATGATGCTGGTTTTAAGAAAAAGCTTATCATTTTATACTTTGCAATCTTGTCTATAAATCTTTTCTTGTTCTTTCATTTATCACATTATTTAGTGATTCATTATCAAAATGAATTATATGATTTAGATTCGGCACAGTAATTTCCAATGGTTTAATTGATTCTGAAAAATTTTTTACAATTGTTTCACGCAATGATTTTGAAATTTCACTCAAAGCGGGCGAAAGAGCTTTAGTAATATACTCACCGATTCCACTCGTTTGAATGATTCTAGTATACGAAGATAAAACATTTTCTAAATCTGTAACGCTCAAATGCTTTCTGTTCTCAAAATCAGCAATGGCAATATCTAACTTCTTTATATATTGCTTAAGTAGATTTCTATATTTGCAAAATTCAGTACCAGAAATTTCTTTGCTGTGCACTACATCGTTTCTTATTTTTCTAATTTCATCAAGATTATTTCTAGTTAAATCTATATTTCTTTTACTAAAAAGTCTTTCCCACAATGATATCTTCTCACCATTATTTAATATTTTAATAATATTATTTGAAGTTTCCCGCTTTTTCAAAGCTAATTTTGCATCTTTAATTACCTCATTTGCATCTTCAATAGATTGTTCCTTAAATAAATAATCAATATAATCTTGAAAAGTAAAACAGTCTAAAGCCATCTCAATATGACGATTTTTATTTCTTTCATTCTTATCAATATCGTTCTTAATTTCTTCGTCGACTAAAGTTTTTTTAGTCCATTCTGTACCATATGCGCTTAACACAGTAAGATATACAAATTGTCTTAATTTTCTTTCAAATGTGAATATATACTTAGACAGGTTATTGCAGTAATATTCTGAAGCTCCATCAAAAATGACAACAACGTTATATTCGCGTCTTAGATCATTTTTTATAAAAGCACGCTTCAAAGATTCGATTGAAATTGCTTGTTTTCTTGTAGTTCTCTTATCGATAGTTAAAATTTTTAACCTAATTCCTTCGCCTATTTTCTGAATATTATAATTAAATTCTTGATCATCGTTGTGTAAGCATAATGCTTTTTCTTTAAAAGAAATCAGGTCTGCGAAATTTTCCTTAAATGAATCAATATCATTTTCGCTATCCTTATTTTTTAACATAAATACAAGGTCAATAAACATAAGTACTTCGATTCAAATTTTGCTTTTCCATTTGTTATACAATTTACTTCTAACAACACGTATATTTGGATTAACACCTTTTGCAAAATAAGTTAATTCCTGATAATCAAATTCTTCCATCATTGGTCCGCATATCAATTCCATATCGTCAAAATATTTATCATCAATGTTAAAGTCTAAATAATGGACAATAGGTTGATTATTTGATAATAAGTTATTAAAGACTTCTTGACCAACATTAGCACTATATTTCTTATCACTAAAAAATTTTATTTGGTCAAATGGAATATATATTACTGAGTATCTCCATTCTTTTTGGAATTTCCACTCAGTACTTTTATATTTCCCTAACACATTCGTATCAAAACAAAAAAATTCACCATCCTGTCTCAAACATTTAGGATATATAAGTGATTCATCATCTGTATATGTTACTTTTGCATTTAAACGCTGGGTAAGAATGTCTCTATCTTTGTCACTTATAATAAATTGTGGAATTAGTATAAATCTATTTTGAAATGAATATTGCGCAGGTACTATAAAAGTTTCATCCGTTGACTTTTCCGATGGTTGATCTTCTTTATTAATGCAATGCTCAACGTAATCATCATAATTATTTTTAAAAGGAAAACTTCTTAATTTTATGCAAACGCCTCTGCTAGAATCTCCATACATAGACCATTGTGGTATGCTATCTCTATTCTCACTCCAGCAGCTTGAAAAAATAAATTTCCCCAAATTACGACCTTCACCAGTAATTGCTTCAGTTGTATCATCCATACATTCAAGTGAAGTTAGTCTCAAAGTTTTATTCATTAAAATTAGCTTTGCCGATTTTAAACTAGTGTAATGATATAAATATTCTGGTATCCCTTCAACTATTTGCATAATCAACTTCCTTATCTTCACATATATTTCTTTAGCGTAGCAAAGTATTTTTTATCATTTAATTTATTATCAAGAAGAGTCAATTTTAGATATATTTCAACATTTTCAATCACTTCAATTCTAGCAGGACATGCGGTATTTGACTGTCAAAATAAACAAGAAGCACGTAGCTAAAGGAGTATTTAGTAAGGGATTTAAAAACCGACTGAAAGCCTTTAATCGGGAACATAAGAAATCCTACCTAGTGCATATTGCATGAAGTAGGCTTTCCTTGTTTTTGGTAATTACAGTGGTATTTGCCAAGCCATATTACTTTCAGACGTTTTACCTAAAAGTTATTCGAATGGAGTTTGCTATATTCAAAACACTGAGCAATATATACACACACAAGCTATGTTTTAGGAAGCGTATGAGCTTGGCTGAGAGTGTACAATATTTTGTGTAAACACAAAAAAGAGTATAAAAAAAGAAGCCACTAGTTGTATAATTAATCTACCAAAACAAATTAACAAAGGAGTGACTTCTAAATGGATTTTAACACAGAATTGACAAAAAGACTATTACAAGGTGACAATATTAATCACTTATTAAAAGAAGCGATTGAAAATGGGATTAATCAATTACTTCAAGTTGAATTAACAGAGCATTTAAACTACCCTAAACATTCTGTAGAGGGATATAACACCGGAAATTCAAGAAATGGTGGCTATAATCGTAAAATTTATTCAGAATATGGTATTTTAAATATCCATATTCCACGAGATCGTAACGGAGAATTCGAGCAAAAAATTATTAAAGCTTATAAAAGAAATTCCGAAAAATTAGAAGAGGTTATTATTAAACTTTATTCTAAAGGCTTTACTAACCGTGAAATTGCAGAGTGTATCGAAGATATTTACGGTCATCACTATAGCCCTACTACCGTAACAAATATTACAAAACAAGTTGAAGACTCTGTTAAAGAATTTCATCAAAGAAAAGTTCAATCTCGTTATGCAGTGATTTATGCTGATGCAACGTATGTTCATTTAAGAAGAGCTACTGTTCAAAAGGAAGCTGTTCACTTTTTAGTAGGAATTACTCCAGAAGGCAGTAAAGAAATTCTTGATTATGCAATCTATCCTACTGAATCTGCTGAACACTATAAAGAAATGTTGGAATCATTGAAACAAAGAGGATTACAAGAAGTTTTACTATTTATTACAGATGGACTTAGTGGGGTTAAGACTGCTCTTTTAAGCGTGTTTCCTAACGCAAAATATCAAACTTGTTGGGTTCATTTAATCCGACAATTACAAAAGAAGGTAAGAGTTGAAGATAAAAGAGAATTAGTAGATTCACTTAAGAAAGTTTATCAATCAAACAATAAAGAAGATGCAGAGAAAAAATTAAACGAATTTCTAGAAAACATACACAAACGTTATCCTAAAGTCTGTGCAAGTATTGATTCAGTTTATGACGATTTATTAGTCTTTTTTGACTTCCCTAAACAAATTCGTCAAAGTATTTATACGACTAATTTAATTGAAAGTTTCAATAAGCAACTAAAAAAACGATTAAAAGCAAAGGAACAGTTTCCAGCAGAGGATAGTTTAAATCGTTATCTAGGAGTATTTTGTATTGAACAAAATGAATTATCTAAAGAAAGAATTCATAGAGGATTTGGATTAGC